>JBKOZS010000196.1:0-29644 GCA_046726015.1 Acidobacteriota bacterium | reverse complement strand
GGTCTACGATCACCCCGCCGTCCGCGTCTATGTCGAGGACGGCCGCAGCTTCGTGCGCCGATCGAAGAAGCAGTACGACGTGATTCAGGCGTCGCTCGTTGACACGTGGGCCGCCACGGCGGCAGGCGCTTACACGTTGACCGAGAACAGCCTCTACACGGTCGAATCATTCGGCGACTATCTCGATCACCTGAGCGATCGTGGCGTGCTGAGCATCTCGCGCTGGGTATTCGACGGGCTGCGGTTGATTTCGCTCGCACAGGAGGCCTGCGGGCGGCGTGGCCTGGACGCCGCGGACCATCTCGCGATCTTCCAGCACGAGGACGTGGCAACGTTCCTGTTGAAGAAGACGCCGTTCACGGCGGCCGAACGTGCGCGGCTCGAGGGGGCGTCGCGCGATCTTCGCTTCACGATCCTCTACCTGCCGGGTCGCCCGCCGCAGCGACTCGGGGACTCGCGCGACGACTACGCGCGGCTGATCCTCGCGCCGGACCGTCACACGTTCTATGAGGATTACCCCCTCGACGTCACGCCGACCACGGACGATCGCCCGTTCTTCTTCCACACGATGCGACTGCGGAACCATGCGTTCGTCGCGGCCGCCCTCCGCATGCTCGGGCGAGACGTCGAGCGTCCCTCGAATCCCGGTGCGTGGGCCACGGGAGGCCTGACGGCGCTGATCGTGCTCCTGGTAACGTCATTCGTGCTGGTCGCGCTTTTCGTCATTGGTCCGCTGGCGCTCACGGCACGCAGCGCGCTCGCGCCTGGCTGGCTCAAATGGCTCGCATACTTTGCGTGCCTCGGGGCGGCGTTCATGCTGATCGAGGTGGCGTTGCTGCAGCGCTTCGTCCTGCTGCTCGGCCATCCCGTGTATTCGCTCACCGTCACGCTGTTGTCGCTGCTGCTCGGAACGGGGCTTGGCAGTTTCCTGAGTGGGCGGTTGCTCGAAAAAAGTTCCCGCCGGGCCGCTGCAGTCGCGTGTGTTGCCGCCGCCATTGTTGGCGTGGCCTGGGGAAGCGCGCTGCCGTCGATCATTCACGTGGCGATTGCGTGGCCGCTGCCGATGCGGCTCCTGACGGCCGTCGCACTGATGCTGCCCGCTGGCATGTTGATGGGCGTGCCGCTTCCTGCCGGTGTGCGCCTGCTCTCCGACACCGACCCGCAACTGATCCCGTGGGCGTGGGGCATCAACGGCGCCCTGTCGGTTGTCGGCGCGACACTCGCCGTATTCATCGCGATGAACTGGGGATTCTCGGTGACGTTGCTGTGGGGCGCGGCGCTCTATCTCGGCGCCGCCGTGCTGACGCGATCGTTTCCCGTGAGCGCGCGCGTGTGAGCGGTCTGCGGTTCGCAGTCTGCGGTTCGCGGTCGGCGGTTCACGGTCGGCTGCTGTTGCTGCCAACCGCTAACTGCCAACCGCTAACCGCTAACCGCATCCAATCTTCAATGCACCGTATAAGGCTCACTCAACGTGAAGGGCGCGATCCTGACGTCGAACTGCTCGCCGCCATCCGTGACCATCTGGTAGGTGCCTTCCATCACGCCGAACGGTGTGCCCAGCGGGCACCCCGAGGTGTAGGTGAACGATTCCCCCGGCGCCAGCACGGGCTGCTTGCCGACGACCCCCGGGCCGCGGACCTCTTCAACGTGACCCGTTCCGTCGGTAATGATCCAGTAGCGCGTCAGTAACTGCACGGCCTCGAGTCCCTCGTTCGAGATCGTGATCGTATAAAGGAAGAACCACTGGCTCTGCGACGGCTGGGACTTCTCGGGTGCGTATTCGGACTCGACATGGACCCGGATACCGCGCGTCACCGCTTCCGACGTGAACATGAACCAATGATGCCACGGAAGCCGCGGATCAGCTACCACGGATGAACACTAATGGACACGGAATCGGATGGATGAACACGGATCGGAATCTGACGAACGCGCTCTCGTCGGCCTCTGCTACACCTGTCAGCACGGCCGCGTCATCGTGAGCGACCGCGGCTCGCGGTTCTACTTCTGCGAGCGCTCGAAGACCGATCCGCGATTTGCGCGATATCCGCGGTTGCCCGTGCGCGTCTGTCAAGGATACGAGCCGAAGCCCGAGACACGTCACGAGTAAGTTCCGGCCGATCGCACCACTGGTCCGGTTTATCCGTGTCCATCCGTGGTTTGCACGTCCATCCGTGTTCATCCGTGGTTTTGATACGATCGACGTTGGCCTATGCACACCATCCAGCCAGCGCGCCTGAAGCCAGGCGCGACGCTTCCGCGCGACGAGGGCGCGGGCGATGCGGCCGTGACACGTTCCGCCCCACTGATTCGGGGCAAGGCGCTCGTGTTCTGGGATCGAAAGAGTTCCAGTCCGAAGAAGCTCGACGCCATCGACACCGATCAGATCACGCCGGCGGCGGACTGTGTATCGGAGAGCCTCGACACGCTCGACGAGCGATGGAAGGCGGGATCCTTCCGGTATCTCATGCCGGACTTCCGCGCGCGCGTGCATTCGGGCCAGACGTTCGTGATCGCCGGCGACCGCTTCGCGATTGGATCGTCACGTGAGATGAGCCCGGCGGGCCTGAAGGGCGTGGCAGAGGAAGTCGGGCTCGAGATGGTGGTCGTCTGCGGCCACAACATGGGCGATATCTTCCGCCGCAACGCCTTCAACCTCGGTCTCCACGTCGTCCAGAGTCCCGAGGCGGTGGAGGACGCGAACGATGGCGACGAGATGTCGTTCGATCCGGCGACACGGCAGCTCGCGAACCTGACCCGCGGGAAGACCTACGAACCGGTGCCGCTCTCGCCAAAGGAAGAAGAGATCAGGCGGAGCGGTGGCATCTTTGCCGCCGGGCGTCGAGAATTCCGCCGGTCGGTTGAGACCGCCCCATCGATTGACTGGCTGGATGCTGAGGCGGCGCGCGGACTGACAACGACGGAGCAGATCTTGTGGGCCCACCGCGTGGACAAGGATCTGAAACCGTCGGATGTGAAGCCCGGCACGACACTTCGCGCGTACGCGGACCTGTTGCCCGCGTCGGACGGCACCGCGCCGTTCGCGATTCACACCTTCAACCAGATCACCGGCGGCAACACGATTTCCCCGCGCCAGGCGGCGATCGCAAACGATCACTTCGTGTTCACGGGGAGCGCGGTCGACGACAAGCAGACGAACATCGGCCGCGAGTTTGCGCGTGCTCAGGGGCTCGTGAAGCCGTATTACGCAATCCCGGGCGATGGCATCTTCCATTTTTATTTCCCCGAGCAGGGGCTTGTAATGCCGGGGCAGTTCATCCCGGGCGCTGACTCGCACAGCCGCGCCTACGGCGCTTATGGGGCCGTTGGCATTGGCGTGGGATCGACGACGCTGGGGTTTGGCTGGTCGACTGGTTACATCTACGTGACGATTGCCAGGGCGCGGCGGGTGGTGTTTGCCGGCACGCTGCAACCGTGGGTCTCCGGCAAGGACATCGTGCTGGAGTTGCTGCGGCGATGGGGCGCGAAGCAGTCGCAAGGCATGTCGGTTGAACTGGTGGATGCCGCGACGCAGCTTCCGATCGCCTATCGCAACACGATCGCGAACATGATGGCGGAGGCCGAGGCGCTCAACGGGATCTTTGCGCCTGACGACATCACCTACGGCTGGTATCGCCGCAAGGGGATTACGAGCCTGCCGTATCCGCCGATCGCGCCGGGCGCCGACGCTCGCTACGAAATCGATGAAACGCTGGATCTGACCGCCGTGCGGCCGATGATTGCCAAGCCGTTCAGCCCCGGCAACGCGTTCGACGCGGAGGAGGTCGCACGCGAGCGGATTACGTTCGACAAGGCGCTGATTGGCTCGTGCACAAACGGCAGCTACGATGACCTGTTGCAGGCCGCGCTGGTGCTGCGAGCCGCGCGCGAAGCTGGCGTCAAAAAGGTGGACCGCGAGTTCCGGATATTTCCCGGCTCGGGCGGTGTCGGCCGGCAGATCGAACAGCCGGACGCGCGTCTTGGCGGCGAATCGATTGCCGAAGTGTTCCGGTCCGTCGGCGGCGAGATCCGCCAGTCGTGGTGCGGGCCGTGCTTCGGCCAGGGACCGGACGCGCTCACACCCGGCCAGCGCGCGATCACCTCGTTCAATCGCAACTGGCAGAACCGCATGGGTCTCGGAGGCGAAGGCTACCTCGCAAGTCCCGCCGTCGTGGCCGCCTCGGCGCTGGTCGGCTACATGGCGCCGCCGAGCGAGCTCGGCCTCTCGTGGGACGCTGAAAAGTTCGGTGTCTGAGCTGGTTCCATGAGCCGTGTTGTCTGGCGGCTCGTCGTGGGCGCCGCGCTGCTCGCGGAAGTCGCGGCCGTGCAGCCGCCCGCGCTGGTGCGGCCCACTGCGGGTACGGTTATCACGCAGAACGCGATCGTGGCGCCAGGCGTCTACCAACTGGCGTCCGCCGATCTCGATCACCCCGCCATCACCATCCGCGGATCCAATGTCACGGTCGATTTCAACGGCGTGACGCTGCAGGGCGCGCCGGCCGATACCGATCCGAACAAATTCAGCGGGCTCGCCGTGCTGGTCGATGGCGGCGAGAACGTGACGATCCGCAATCTCACCGCTCGCGGCTACAAGATCGGCGTGCTCGCGCGACAGTCGCCGCGGCTCCACATCACACGCGCCGACCTCAGCTACAACTGGAAGCCGCGCCTCTACAGCCTGGTGGAGCACGAAAGCCTTGTCGACTGGATGTCGTACCACCACAACGACAAAGACGAATGGCTCGACTCGGGCGCCGGAATCTACCTGGCCGATTCCGATGGCGCCGAGATCGATCACACGACGATCGTCCAGGGGCAGAACGGCCTCATGCTCGCGCGATCGAACAACGCGAAGATCTGGAACAACACCTTCTCGTTCCTGTCAGGCATCGGCATCGGGTTGTATCGCGCCAGCAACAACACGATCATGCACAACCGTGTCGACTGGTGCGTGCGCGGCTACAGCCATGGCTTCTACAACCGCGGCCAGGATTCCGCCGGCATCCTCGTGTACGAGCAGAGCAGCCGCAATCTCATCGCCTTCAATTCGGTGACGCACGGCGGCGATGGACTGTTCCTCTGGGCCGGGCAGTCGACGATGGATACCGGCAAGGGCGGTGCGAACGACAACATTGTTTACGACAACGACTTCAGCTTCGCGCCGACCAACGGCATCGAGGCGACGTTCAGCCGCAACGTGCTCTACGGTAACCGCGTCGAGGAATGCTGGCATGGGCTGTGGGGCGGTTACAGCTACGACTCGTGGATTGCCGCGAATCGGTTCGCCAGGAACGTCGAGGCGATTGCCATCGAGCACGGCCAGGACAATCGCATCACCGAGAACACGTTCGATGGTGACGAGACCGCGATCCGTCTGTGGCGAAACCCGACGGAGGATCCGAACTGGGGGTATCCGAAGCGGCGCGACACCCGCAGTCGCGACTACGTGATCGCAGGCAATCACTTCATTGGCAACGCGACGGCGTTCAAGATCACGGAAACACAGAACGTCCGCATCCTCACGAATGAATTCGAGAAGGTGGCCACGCTCGCCGCGCTCGCCGGCGATACGCGCAACCTGGGGATTGGCGACGAGATCACCGTGCCGGTGCGGTCTCGTCCAACGCTCGACCTGACGCTCCCGCAACCGCTGCCCGGCGGCATCGATGCGAAGATCCCGGAGGCCGAGCGGCGCGGCCGCGAAGCGATCATCGTGGACGATTGGGGCCCGTACGACTGGAAGTCGCCGAAGCTGTGGCCCGAGGGGCGATCCGATGCCGTCCCGCTGAAGCTTCGCGTGCTCGGTCCCGAGGGTGACTGGAAGGTCGAATCGGTGCGCGGCGCCACCGTGACGCCGTCGCAGGGGCGCGTCCCCGGAGCGATTACCGTGACGCCAGCCCCCGGCCCGCTGGTCGACTTCGACGTCCGGCTGTCCTATCGCGGCGTGCGCGTGATCGGTCCGCGCGGCGAGGTCACGGCCGCAGGCGAGCCGTACACGTTTGGGTATGCGCGCTACTTCGTCCCGATACAGTGGTCCGTGCGGTACTACTCGTTCGACGAGCAGGTAAAGCCGGACGCCGATCCCGAAGCCTTCGCGAGCGTGCTCGCGGGAACGCCCATCAAGACCGAACAGCGCGATCGGCTCGACTTCATGTCGGGCAAGTCCATCGTCGAAGGTGTGCCAGCCGATCGCATCGCGATCGTCGCGGAAGGCACCGTCGATCTCCCGCCAGGTGTGTACTACATCCGCACGATTTCCGACGAAGGCGTGCGCGTGTGGATGGACGATGAACGGATTGTCGATCGCTGGACACCGCACGAATCGGCGATCACGATCACGGCAATCAGTGGCGGCAAGCGCCGCTTCAAGGTCGAGTACTACGAGATTGGCGGCTTTGCCGAACTGCGGTTCGAGATATTGAGGCGATGATGACGTGGATCACTGACCCGGAAATCTGGATTGCGCTCGCGACGCTCACCTTCCTCGAGATTGTCCTCGGCGTCGACAACATCATTTTCATTTCCATCCTTTCGGGCAAGCTGCCGCCGGCCCAGCAGCCGCTGGCGCGGCGCATCGGCCTGCTGCTGGCGATGGGCACGCGGATCCTGCTGCTGTTCTCGCTGGTCTGGATCGTCCGCCTCACCGCGCCGCTTTTTGCGCTGTGGGGCCACGAAATTTCCGGTCGCGATCTGATCCTGATTGCCGGCGGCCTGTTCCTGCTCGCGAAAAGCACGCACGAGATTCACACGCGGCTCGAAGGCGAGGAGGGGCACGGTTCCGCGCGCGCGGCGTCCTCGTTTGCGTCGGTGCTGGTGCAGATCATGATGCTCGACATCGTCTTTTCGCTCGACTCGGTCATCACGGCGGTCGGCATGGTCGACCAGTTATCGGTGATGGTTGCGGCCGTCATTATTGCCGTCATCATCATGATGGTCTCGGCCGAGCCCCTCAGCGCGTTCGTCCATCGGCATCCGACGGTGAAGATGCTGGCGTTGAGTTTCCTGCTGCTCATCGGTCTGTCGCTCCTCCTCGAAGGCTTCGATCACCACATTCCCAAGGGTTACATCTACTTCGCGATGGGCTTCTCGGTATTCGTCGAGATGATCAACCTCAGAACGCGGGCAAAAACGGCGCCCGTCCACCTGCGGGAGCCATATGTCGAGGCGACTGAAACGCCCGGGTCGTCCAGGGCGTCTTAGACTGAACCCGGCATGAATAGTCCGGGAACTGGAGGAAGTCCCTGATGAAACGCCTTGCCTTTGCCGCCGCCACCGTGGCCGCGTTGTCGATGTCCGCATTCGCCCAGGCACCCAGCCCGCAGGCTCCCGCAGCGCAACCTCCGGCCGCGCAGGCGCAGCCGCCCGCCGGTCCAAATACATGGCAGGTCGATACCGCCCATACAGCCGCCGCGTTCAGCGTCAAGCACTTGATGGTTTCCACGGTCCGTGGCACGCTCGGGCCGGTCACCGGCACGATCGACTACGATGGCAAGGCGCCGGAGAGCATCAAGGCTGACATCACGATCGACATCAATGGCGTCAATACGAACAACGCCAACCGCGACAAGGATCTCCGATCGGAGAACTTCTTCGATGTCGCGAACCATCCGAAGGCCACGTTCAAGTCCAAGCGCGTCGAGGCCGCCGCAGAAGGGCGCTTCCGCCTCGTCGGCGATCTGACGTTGCACGGGGTGACCAAGGAGATCGTGCTCGACGTCGAAGGGCAATCGCCAATCCTGAAGCAGCCCAACGGTGCGCAGAGAGTGGGGGCGTCCGCGACGACCAAGATCAATCGCCGCGACTTCAACCTGCAGTACAACCGCATGATCGAAGCGGCGCCCGTGGTTGGCGACGAGATTGCGGTGCAGATCGATATCGAGGCGATTAAGCGATAATTGCCGAGTCCGAGGTCCGAGGTCCGAGGTCCGAGGTCCGGAGTCCGCTTGTCCGCCGGAGCCTTGGCCAAGGCGGAGGGTTCGAGGTTCGATAATGCGAGCGCTGGTACTTGGCGTCGCGTTGATATTCATCGGCACGGATCAATCCGCGCCGGTGACCGATCATGTACCCGTCGTGGTCGAGCTCTTCACGTCCGAGGGCTGCTCCAGTTGTCCGCCGGCAGATGTGCTCCTGAGCAATCTCGCCAAGGCACCCGTGCCCGGCGTGCAGGTGATTCCCCTGAGCCTGCACGTCGACTACTGGGACGAGCTGGGTTGGAAAGATCCGGCGTCGATGCACCAGGCGACCGTCAGGCAATCGGTCTACGCGCGCGCGTTCGGCAACGGCGATCGCATCTACACACCCCAGCTGGTTGTCAACGGTCGGGACGAAATGATCGGGACCGACGCGGGCGCGCTGCAGAAGGCAATCGGGAAAGCACTGAAACTACCGCGCGCGCGCCTTGCGCTCGCGGTTGATACGGACGGCGACTCGCTCCTCGTCCGCGCCAATGTCTCCGACGTGCCTGCGGAGGCTGCGAAGGAATCACTCGAAGCGGTGCTCGCGATCACCGAGGACGACCTCACGAATGTGGTGAAACGCGGCGAAAACACCGGCCGCACGTTGCACCACGACGCCGTCGTCCGGGGATTGACGTCAATGGGGTCTGTGCGAGACGCGATCGAGCTGCGTCAACGGACGGCGCTGAAGCCCGAGTGGCGCCGCGATCGCCTCCACGCGGTCGTGTTTCTGCAGAGCAAGAAGTCCCAGCGCATCTGGGGCGCGGCAGTCATCGCGGCGCAGTGATCCTGGACAGCGGCGGTGGCTCGAACCAACCGCCTTACAGCCGCGGAGCGATTCTCTCGGCGGCCTCCGCAGAACTGATGACGGGATGGACCTCGAAATCAACGAGATCGCTCCAGCGCGCGATCCATTGATCAAGCAGTAGGCGATTGTCGGTTTCCATCAGCTGGTAGCAGCACTCGAAGTTCGTGTCCACCCAACTCGAGACGTACGCGAGGCCTTCGGGCGCCAGCCGGCCCTGGTCGCGAAATCGCCGGTAGATCGGAACCGCGTCGCCCCCTTTGAAACGCTCGATCACCATGTAGAGAGTTTTCGCCATCGACAGTCACCTGTGGACGGAAGGGCACCGTCGACGCCAATATAGCCGGACGAGAGCGAGCGAGTGACAACACGACCGCAGGGACTGCTCGTCGATTACGGGGGCACGCTGGTGGAAGAAGCCGGTGCCGACGTGCGGGCCGGTAACGAGTGGCTGCTTGGACGTGCGTCGTATCGGCCACCGCAGGTCACGCTGGAACAGGTCCTGGAGCGTGCCGCGCTCGTCAGCCGCGAGGTTGCGGCCTGCCGCGAGCATACGCATGTCGAAACACCGTGGCCGGCGCTGACGCGGTTGATCTTTGATCACTTTGGAATCAGGTTCGACGCGCCGGTCGCGGAACTCGAGTTGGGGTTCTGGCAGGCGTCTGCGCGTACGCGGCCGATGCCAGGCGCAAGTGAAGCACTGGCGCAGTTGCGCGGCTTCGGCATGGCGATTGCCGTGGTGAGCAACACGTGTTTCAGCGAGCGAGTCATCCGTTACGAGCTGGGGAAGCATGGGCTCGCGGAGCATCTCGCGTTCGTAATGGTCTCGTCCGAGTATGCCGTCCGGAAACCCAATCGCCTGATCTTTGGAACGGCGGCGGCGCGGCTGTCGGTGGCGCCCGCGGACATCTGGGTTGTCGGCGATCGCCTTGATACCGATGTGGCCGGTGCGAAGGCGGCAGGCATGACGGCCGTGTGGTTTCAACCGCGGGACGCGGCCCAGGTTCCGCCACACGGTGCCGATCTCGTGATATCTCGCTGGGACGACCTCGCACGGCGCGCCCGGCAGTCAGACAGCAGGACCCGCGCGACCGGGCATTGACAGCCGTCGGCATGGACCGAACAATCGGGTCATGATTCCAGTTCTCCTGTCCCTCATTCCTCTCCTTCAAAGCCCGCCGGCACCGTCACCGAACCCGCCCGCCGCCACCCGCGTGTATGTGCCCGAACGTGTCTATGACACCCAGCGGAAGACCTTCACCGACTTCGAGACCATGCTCGCGGATCTGGTGCGTGCGGACGTGGTGTTTGTTGGCGAACAGCACAATGATCCCAATACGCACGTGCTTGAACTTGCGGTCGTCGAAGGATTGATGCGGCGTCGCGCCTCCGTTGGCGTGGCGCTGGAAATGTTCGAGCGCGACGTCCAGCCCGCGCTCGACGAGTACGTCGCCGGCAAATCGACGGAGGAGCAGTTCCTCGCGGCGTCGCGGCCCTGGCCGCGCTACAAGACCGACTATCGCCCGATCGTCGAGCTCGCCAAGGCGCACAACCTGTCGGTGGTCGCGTCGAACATGCCGCGCAGAATTGCAACCGACGTGTCGAAGAATGGCTTCGCGGTTCTCGATGGCCTCGGCGACGATCGTGACCTTGCCGCGGGCGACCTGGAGTGCTCGACGAACGGCAGTTACTACGCGCGTTTCATCGAACAGATGGGTGGGCACCCTACCAAGGACGATCCGAAGTCGAAAGACACCCAGGCGAAGAACGATCGCTTCTATCTTGCACAATGCCTGAAGGACGAAACGATGGCGGAGTCGGTGGCCGAGGCGTTCCGCAAGGCGACCGGCCCGCGCACGACGATCGTGCACGTCAACGGGTCGTTTCACACCGACTACGGTGAGGGGGCGGCGGAACGCACGCGCCGCCGGCTACCGGGCCGCCGTGTCGCGGTCATCTCGATGATCCCCGTCGAGGACATCGATGCCGCTGCGCCGGATGACAAGGCGCTCACGCAGGCCGACTATCTGGTGTATACAGTGGGCAGTAAGCAGTAGGCGGTCGGCAGTTGTCAGCGCAGTCGTTCCGGCATATCCGCAATCACGTACGTCATAACCGCGATTGCCGCGGCCGAGCGCGCGAGGTCCTGCGGATCGATCTTGTCCACGGTGTCGGCGGGCGTGTGGTGAATCAGGAAGTAGTCGCCGTCGACCTCCAGTGCCATCGCCGGGATGTTGGCCTGCTGCACGCTCGGCCCGATGTCGGCGCCCCCACCGCTCGGGCTGATGGTGTCCACGCCGATTGACGCCAGGAGCGTCGCGATGTCGCGCACCCTGGCGCGGGCACGTTCGGTCCCGCTGAAACCAAAGCCACGCGGACGGAAAACGCCGCCGTCCGATTCCAGCATCATGACGTGGTTGGCCAGTTCCGACTCGTGCTGATCGCGATACGCCAGGCCGCCGCGTCCACCGTTTTCCTCGTTCGCCCACAACACCACGCGCACGCTGCGCCGCGGCCGCAGGTTCAACTTTTTCATCAGCCGCAACGCTTCCCATGTCGCCACGCACCCACCCCCATCGTCCGTCGAACCCGTGCCGACGTCCCACGAATCGAAGTGCCCGCCGATCACGACCACTTCATCGGGATGCTCGCGGCCGCGGATCTCACCGACGACGTTGAACGAGTCCGCGTCGGGAAGAAAGTGCGCTTCCATCGCGAGTTTCAGTCGCACGCGCGTCCCGCGATCGACCATGCGCTGCAGTCGCGCGGCATCTTCGGCCGTGACGGCGGCAGAGGGAATCTCCGGCTGGCCATCGACATAGACGAGCGTGCCGGTGTGCGGCGTACGCAGGCCGGCGGGGCCGACGGAGCGCACGAGCGCCGCGACCGCGCCGAGCGCGCCTGCGCGCGATGGGCCGTTGGTGCGGAACCGCACGGTCTCCCCGTACGTCGTAAACGGCACATTGAAGAGCACGATGTGTCCCTTGATGCGATCGCGTGAGGCTTCCAGTTCTTCGAAGCTGCGGACAATGACGAGATCCGCCTCGATACCACCCGGTGGCGTGCCGACACTGTTGCCAAGGCCGAGCATGTCGAGTGGCTGCGGGATCGCGCCAACGATCTCGAGACTCTCACGTCCACGGACCCAGTGCGGCACCTTCACCGGTTCGGTGTGCACGTTTTCAAGACCGTCGCGCTTCATCTCGTCGACGGCCCATTTGATCGCGGCGTCGAGGTTGGGGGACCCGCTCAGCCGAGGGCCGAACGTGTCGCCGAGATAAGCGAGCCGCTGCCACGCCGCATCGGTGGCGGTCGCCTCGCCGATCAACCGGGCGGCAGGTTCGCGGTAGGGCGTGAGCCATTCGGGCGTTGACGTTCGGCGCACATCGACGGCGGGGGGAGGAAACTGGGTCGAAACCGCACTGCCCGGCAGGATGACAGCGAGAATGATTCCAGACAGCGTGAGCCGGCGGCGCAGAGACATCCCTTGATTATAATGGCGGCCTTTCCCGATGGCCGGCCCACTCGAACTCGTGCTTCAGCACTCGAATCGTGTGCTGCCGCTGACGCCGGGGCAGACGCTCACGGCGGGACGTACTCCGCAGTGTGACCTGCAGCTGGACGACCCCGCCGTGTCGCGCCGCCATTGCACGATCACCTACTCCGACAAGGGTGTGCGCGTGCGCGACTTGCAGTCGGCAAATGGCACATTCCTGAACGGACGCCCCGTGCGCGAAGCAACGGCACAGGCCGGGGACGAAATTCGAATCGGGAAGACCATCATCGAACTGCGCGATCCGTCGACCCCTGCGCGCCGTGAGAAACACGGAGATGTCGTTCTCGAAGATGAGAGACCGATCGAGTCGGTCATCCAGCGGCGGATCGAGCCGACGAGTATCGACTGGCTCTCCGCTACGGCGCAGCCCAGCAGCGCGGAACTGGCCCTGGCCCAGCGGGCGCAGCGTCATCTCTCGGCCCTGCACCGCGTCAGCGAGGTACTGTCGACGGCACGGACGCTGGACACGCTGTCGGAGGCGACACTGATTGCGATTCTCGAAGAGCTGCCGGCGGATCGCACCGCGGTCGTGCTCCGCCGCGAGGATCCGGCGAACGGCCAGGCGGAAGTCGTCGCCGCCCGGACTCGAGCGGGATCTCTCAACGAGCGGTTCACCGTCAGCCGCACGCTGGTATCCGACGTCATGGCCAAAGGCCTGTCGGTGTTCGCCCACGACGCAAGCAGCGACGTGCGCTTCAGTGAAGGGAAGAGCGTCATTGGCCAGCACGTGCGATCGGTGATGTGCGTGCCGCTCAGAACGACCGATCAGGTCCTGGGTGCACTCTATGTGGACAGTTTGAGCGGTGCAGGACGTTTCAACGAAACCGACCTCGAGCTGCTCGCGGCGATTGGCAACCAGGCGGGGGTCGCTCTACATCGCGTGCGGCTTGTTGGCGACCTCGAACGGTTGCTCCTCGACACGGTGAAGGCCATCGCGGCGACCATCGACGCGCGCGATGGCTACACGCATCGTCACTCCGAACGAGTGTCGGCGCTGGCCGGACAGCTGGCCCGCGAGCTCGGATGGAGTGACGAGCAACGGCAGACCGCGGAGCTCTCGGCGCTCCTCCACGACGTCGGGAAGATCGCCGTGCGCGATGCAATCCTGAACAAGCCGGGACGCTTGACGGCGGAGGAATACGCGGAGATGCAGAAGCATCCGCTGCACGGCGCCCGCATCCTCGGCAACATCGAGAGCGCGACGGTAAAGGCGATTCTCCCCGGTGTGCAATATCACCACGAACGATGGGACGGCACCGGCTACCCGGAAGGCTTGAAGGGGGAGGGCATCCCGGTCCTCGGCCGGCTCCTCGGCGTCGCAGATTTCTTCGATGCGCTGACGTCTACTCGCGCCTATCGGCCGGCGATGCCGCCACGGGATGCCATCGCGATGATCGCGGAAGAGGCGGGCCGGCATTTCGATCCCGCGATCGCCGCCGCCGCCGTCACGCTGTTCGAACGCGGCGAGCTGCTCGCCGACGAACTCTCCTCGGTGATGGAGCGTCTCGAGGACTAATGGACTGGCTCCTGGGACGGTTCCGCCGAACCGGCGGATCGCGCGCGCCCCTCACCTGTTACCTGCGTGAAAACGGTCCCATCGCCTATGCGCTCGCGTTGTTCGAGCCTGACCCTCGGCCGCGCATCGAGGCGATGCTCGAGAGCGGGCTGGCGTGGTACTGGCAGAGTGCATCCCGAGCGGCTGGCGAAAGTGCAACGGGCGATTGGACGCAGTTGACCCGATGGTCGATGGCCGCACTGCTGGCGGACCTCGCCGCGCCGGACACTGGCGAAAGCGGGGTCACCATCATCGGGATCGATGCCGCTGATCCCCCTACCGATCTCTCCAACGATCGCGTCGCCTCATGGGGCCGCGAATTCGCGTCGGACCTCCCTGGCCCGCTCCACGTCGTCGTGCGGGACCGCCCGGATTTCGTGTTCGTTGCGCAGCAGCCGCCGGAGCCCGTACGGGACCTGTTGTATGCGTGGGGCATCGACCGGGCGAAGGCGGAACGGCGTGCTTACGCGCGCCTTGATATCCGCAGCCTCGAACACTGGCTGCGGTCCTTGACGCGATGAAGAACCCATTGCTCCGACCTCTGCGTGTACGTGAGTTCCACAGGCCCCACAATGAGATCACAGCGCGACGCGGTGGCGGCCGCTGTGCAGGTAGTTCATCGTCTGGACGGTGATCAGGACGAGGAAGTCCGATTTGGCCCGCTCCTCGGGGCCGGTGAGTCGCAGGTTCAGCTCGTTCGCGCGCCGCGTCATCGCCTCAATGACCTGGTCGATCGTGTACTGATACTCACCCGTCCAGCTCGCGACCATCCGACGGACGTCCTTGCGCACACGCGCGATGAAGCGCGCGGCCTTCATGTTGGCTGCATGCTCCGGACGATCGGAAAACAGCCGACGCAGATCGCGATCGTAGAAATCGGGATGCAGGAGGCCGTAATGGCGGCGCTTGCGCTCGTAGTGCGCGCGCAGCGTCTTCCGGATCGACTGGATCGGATCGACCTTCCGTCGCGTCTGCACGGACATCGGCTTGTTGGCGATGTCGCGCATCAACGAGTCCATGAATTCCAGCTTCTTTAGCGCGGGCCAGTCCGCGTACCGCACGCGCCAGTCAGACGCCGGGTTCAGCCAGACCGCGAACGTTTCCGCGAAATCCTCATCCGGGTGGCTTTGCGCGTACCAGCTATCGAGGTGGAGCACGAAGCTTTTGCTGTAAGGCCGCGGCGTGTAGTACTCGGGATACGCCTTGTAGGACGGACCGAACACCTGCTGACGACGGCGCCGGAGCCGGAGCCTGTAAGCGTTGTCGATCGCATGTCCCGCTTCGTGCCGCAGGATCTGCATGCACCACTCGGGCGTCCCTCCTTCGACTTCCAGCATCTGCGCGCGTTCGAGCTTCTCGAGGCGCGGATGCGCGAGATAGAAGGGGATAGCTACCCCCGCTACCCCGTCGGGCGTGAACCATTCGTCCGAGAGCCAGAAGTGAGGGTGAAAGCCCACAAGCCCGCGTCCCTGCAGTTCCTGGGTGAGCTCCGCCAGGCGTGGTTCCAGGGCGCTTCCTTCGATCGTGACCGCGAGCTGGCAGACGTGGAGGTCGAGCAGCTTGTCGTCGGGCCATCCGGCCCACTCATCTGCCGGCACTGCTGGATATTTCGAGGCCATGAACCGACAAGTCTATAGCTGTGTCCTGAATTGATATGGTGCGCCGCTTGTGGTATACCGGCAGACGCTAATCCCCAGCAGACCCGCCGGTTAGGCGGGTATATCGACCCCGAGGAGCCTTTTATGAAATTCGTGTGTCCATTCGCAGTCGCGGCCCTGCTGGTGCTCGCGAGTGCGCCGGCCAGCCAGGCGCAACAAGCCACGCCTCCGGCCGGACCGTCGACCGGTTCGCCGCAGCCGGCGCAGAATCCCCCGCAGAACCCGGAGGAGCCGCAGAAGTACGAGGAGACGGTGGTTGTCTCGGCCTCGAAGACCGAAGAGAAGCTGGTGAATGCCCCGGCGACGATGACCGTCATCGGCGCGCAGACGATCCAGAGCGCGCCCAGCCAGAACTTCGCGGAACTGCTGCGGGCCGTCCCGGGCATGAACCTGACGCAGGTATCGGCACGCGACATCAACGTCACGTCGCGTGGCGCGACCAGCACGCTCGCGACGGGACAGCTGGCATTGCTCGACGGCCGCAGCCTTTACCAGGACTTCTTCGGGTTCGTGATGTGGGATTTCCTGCCGGTGAACCTCAACGAGATCAAGCAGGTCGAGGTGATTCACGGCCCCGCGTCCGCGGTGTGGGGCGCGAACGCCGTGAACGGGGTCGTCAACGTGATCACCAAGTCACCGCGAGAGATCCGCGGCACGATGTTCACGCTTGGTGTTGGAGGATTCGACCGGTCGACGGACGCCTGTGATGCGGATCCCACCTGCCAGAAGCAGGGGGCAGGCACGCTGTTCTACGTCAGCGGCACGCACGCGCAGGCGGTGAACGATCGCTGGGCGTTCAAGGTATCCGGCGGCGCCTACACGCAGGATCCGCTCGCACGGCCGCGCGGGACGATCCCGTGCGACAACCCGGACGTTTGTTTTGGAACGAAGGCCTCGTATCCGCTGTTCTCGAACCAGGGCACGACGCAGCCGAAGTTCGACGGACGCGTGGATTACGACTATCCAGATGGCAAGCGGCTGTCGTTCTCCGGCGGCGTCGCCGGGACCGAAGGCATCATGCACTCTGGCATCGGGCCGCTCGACATCAACCGCGGTTCGGTCATGAGCTACGGCAAGGCGACCTTCACGAAGCAGGCCTTCCGGGCCGGCTTCTTCACCAACATCCTCGATGGCGATGCGACGAACCTTCTGACGGTCGATCAGTTCGGCAACCGGATTTCGTTCCAGTTCAAGACCAACACGTTCGACTTCGAGGCTTCGAACGTGCAGACGTTCGCGCAGAAGCACGTCGTCACCTACGGCGGCAACCTGCGGTTCAACACGTTCGACCTGTCTATCGCGCCGCAGTCGGACAATCGCACCGAAGGGGGCGTGTTCGGGCAGGACGAGATTTTCCTGTCCAACATGTTCCGCCTCGTCGCTGGCGCACGCCTCGACCGGTTCGACTACCTGAATAACGTGGTGTTCTCGCCGCGGGTAACCTTCATGGCCAAGCCGCACGAGGATCATACGCTCCGGCTGTCGTACAACCGCGCGTACCGGTCACCGTCGGTGATCAACAACTTCCTCGACGTCACGATCGCCGAGCCCCTCAACCTGGGAGCGTTCTCACCGCTGCTCGCCGGACGCATCTACCTGATCCCGATTCGCTCGGTCGGCAATGAGATCCTGAATGCGCCTCTCGACGAAACATCGGTGGATGCCTACGAACTCGGCTACACCGGGATCGTCGCGGATGGGCGAGCGGTCGTCAGCGCCGCCTTCTACATCAACCGGACGAAAAATGACATCCTCTTCACCGAGGACCTGACGGGGCGGTGGACCGCGCAGAACCCGCCGCCGGGGTGGCCGCTGCCGCCAGCGGTCATCAACCTGGTGCCAGGCGCGAGCTTCCCGGGGCGGTTCACGTATCGGAACCTCGGACGCACGACGCAGAAGGGCATCGAGCTCGGCGTGCAATCGCCCGTTCAGCCGTACCTGAACGTGTTCGCGAACTACTCGTATCAGGCCACGCCGAGCGTGAATTTCCCGAACGTGGCGAATCCGCTGTCGGAGATCAACCTGCCCGCGAAGAACCGCTTCAACGTGGGCTTCAACTACAGCCGCAGCCGGTGGCTCGGCGACATGTCCGTGACCTACAGCGACAGCGCGTACTGGCAGGACGTCCTCGACGACCGCTACCACGGCACGACCGACAGCTACACGCTGGTCAACGGCGGCGTCGGCGTGAAGTGGGCCGCCAACAGGCTGACAACCTCCGTGAAGGCGGTGAACCTGTTCAACCAGGAAGTCCTGCAGCACGTGTTCGGCGACGTGCTGAAGCGGCAGGTGGTGGGTGAACTGAGGGTCAACTTCTAACGGCGAAGGGTCGAAGAACCCGAAGGGTCGAAGGAACTGGAGAGTCAAAGGAACTGGAGAGTCGAAGGATCGTACAATCAAAAAGGTCGCTCCTTCGACTCTTCGCTCTTCTTCGATTCCTTCGATTGTAATGATCAGGCTCATCGCGCTCGATATCGACGGCACTCTGCTCGACTCCCACGGCCATATCCCGCCGGCAAACCTCGACGCCGTCACACGGGCGATCGCTGCCGGTGTCGAGGTGGCGCTCGCGACAGGCCGCAGATTCGATTTTGCGCGTTCGATTTTCGAACAGCTTCCCGAGCCGCTGACGCTCATCCTCAGTAATGGCGCGGTCGTGAAAACACGCGCCGGCGAAACGATCGTGCGGCACCTGCTCCCGCGCGAGGTCGCGCACGACGTGCTGCAGCGCACGCCACAGCATCGCGGGACCACCGCCGTGCTCTTCGATCGCCCGCGTGCCGGGCAGATCGTGTACGAGACCGTTGACTGGGATCATCCGCTCCACCGTGCCTTCTTCCGTGCGAATCGTGACTTCATCGCCACGATGCCACTCGAGGAAGCGCTGACCGAGGATCCCATCCAGGTGATGTTCACCGGCCGCTGCGCGGACATGCGCCAGCTGTACGACGAGCTCGTCGTGTGCGAAGGACGCTTTGCGGTGTCGCTGACCGAGTACGAGTACCGCGATTTCTCGCTGGTCGACGTCATTCGTGCCGGGTGTTCGAAGGGATCGGCATTGTGTGAGCTGGCGGCCGCCCGCGGCATCAATCCGGCGGAGGTGATGGCCGTCGGCGATAATCTGAACGACCTGTCGATGCTCGAGTTCGCGGGCCGTCCGGTCGTGATGGGGAATGCGGTGCCGGAGCTGCTGGACCGCGGCTGGCCAGTGACAGGCCCCAATGACGCCGCGGGCGTCGCCAGCGCGATCGAATCGTTCGTCTTCGGGAAAGCGTCATAGAACGAGCATGATCCCTTTGCGCGGCGGCGGTGGACTGCGCGGTCACGGCGACCACAGGGGCGGGGGCCGCTCCGCGACTGCGGTGCGTGCGGACGAGCCGGCGAAGAAACAGGTCGATTACTCGAACGCGTGGCAGGAAGCGCGATCGCTGGTTGTCGCGCGGCGCGGCCGCCTGGCGCTCGGCCTCGCGCTGATGCTGGTCAACCGGGTTGCCGGCCTGGTTCTCCCCGCCACGTCGAAGTACCTGATCGACGATGTGATCGGGAAGCAGCGGGCGGATCTGCTGGTTCCGCTCGCGCTGGCCGCCGGCGGCGCCACGATGGTGCAGGCGGTGACGTCGTTTGCGCTCTCGCAGGTGCTCGGCGTTGCCGCGCAGCGCGCGATCACGGATATGCGGCGTCGCGTTGAAGCGCATGTCGCCCGCCTGCCGGTCGGCTACTTCGATTCCACCAAGTCCGGCGTCCTGATCTCGAGGATCATGACGGACGCCGAAGGCATTCGAAATCTCGTCGGCAACGGGCTCGTGCAGTTGATCGGCAGTATCGTCACCGCAGTCCTTGCGCTCGCGTATCTCTTCTATCTGAACTGGGTCCTCACCCTCGTCAACATCGTCGCGCTCGGATCGTTCGGCGCGGCGATGGCGATCGCGTTCAAGCGGCTGCGCCCCTTGTTCCGCGAGCGGGGCAAGATCAATGCGGAAGTCACCGGGCGGTTGAACGAGACGCTCGGCGGCATTCGCATCGTGAAGACGTATACCGCGGAGAAACGCGAGGAGCTGGTCTTCACCAGGGGTGTGCACCGGCTGTTCCGCAACGTGGCGAAGTCGATCACCGGCGTCTCGGCAATCACCACGTTTTCGACGGGAATCATCGGCGTCATCGGCGTGATCATGATCATCCTGGGCGGGCGCTCGATCCTCGCCGGGCACATGACGGTCGGTGATTTCCTCAACTACATCCTCTTCACGGGCCTCCTTGCCGCGCCGGTCGTGCAGATCGCCTCGATCGGCACGCAGATCACCGAAGCGTTCGCCGGGCTGGATCGCATTCGCGAGCTGATGCAGATGGCGACCGAAGACGAGGAAGACGCGACACGCGCGCCGCTCGACGACATCGACGGCGAGATCGAGTTCGAGAACGTCAGCTTCGAGTACAACGCGGGCGTGCCGGTGCTGAAGAACGTCACGTTCCGCGCGCCGGCGGGCACCACGACCGCGCTCGTCGGATCGAGTGGATCGGGGAAGAGCACGCTCATCAGCCTCGTGATGGCGTTCAACCGCCCGAAGAGCGGGCGGATTTTCGTCGACGGGCAGGATCTGTCGACCGTGCGGCTGCGCGACTACCGCACCCAGCTCGGGGTCGTCCTGCAGGACAACTTCCTGTTCGACGGCAGCATCGCCGAGAACATCCGCTACGGCAGTCCGGACGCGACGCTCGAGGAGATCAAACGGGTCAGCCGGATTGCACACGCCGACGAGTTTATCGAGCAGTTCGAGCAGGGTTACGACACGATCGTTGGCGAGCGCGGCGTCAAGCTGTCGGGCGGCCAGCGGCAGCGCGTGTCAATCGCACGCGCCATTCTTGCGGACCCCCGGATCCTGGTCCTGGACGAAGCCACGTCGAGCCTCGACAGCGAGAGCGAGGCGCTCATCCAGGACGGCTTGAAATCGCTTCGGCACGGGCGCACGACGTTCGTCATTGCCCACCGGCTCTCCACCATCAGGAGCGCCGACCAGATTCTCGTGCTGGAACACGGCGAGATCGTGGAGCGCGGCACGCACCAGGAGCTGCTCGCCCTCGGAGGGCGCTACCGCACCCTCTATGACAAGCAGTACAGACTCGAGGCCGACCGTTTCATAAATCCGGGAGAAGATTTCACACCTGAGCCCGACGCGGCGAAGGTGCCTTCCACGCTACGGCCGAATACCGCGCTTTAGACCTGCAACGGGTTTTGCACTGCAGCGCGGCCGTATGCGACCTGCGACGCTACGAAACTCGACCTTTGCCTGCCTGCTCTTCCTCGCGTCATCAGCCAGCGCCACGGACTTCTACGTAAGCTCGACCGGTCTCGATAACAATCGAGGAACGAGCCCCGCCGAAGCCTGGCGGACGATCCAGCGCGTCAACAACTCGCACTACGCCCCCGGCGACCGGATCCTGTTCGAAGGGGGTACGACCTTCAGCGGCAACCTGTTCCTCGACGAGAGCGACGCCGGATCACCCGCGGACCCCATCACGGTTGGCTCGTACGGGACCGGGCGCGCGACGATCTACGCGGGCGACGGCACGGGCATTCTCATCCACAATGCCGGCGGATTCGTCATTCGCGACCTGTTCATCATCGGCTCCGGCAGCACGACGAACACGGGTGACGGCATCTTCTTCTTCACCGATCTGCCGGGCGACGTGAAGCTTCCGTACATCCGCATCGACCATGTCGACGCGGCACGTTTCGGTGACTACGGCATCCTGATCGGCGCGAACAACGTCAACACCGGCTATCGCGACGTCCGCATTACCTTCACCATCGCCAGCGACAACCGCA
This sequence comes from Acidobacteriota bacterium, assembly GCA_046726015.1. GTDB lineage: Bacteria > Acidobacteriota > Vicinamibacteria > Vicinamibacterales > 2-12-FULL-66-21 > QHWT01. The sequence goes on along the minus strand of JBKOZS010000196.1, from coordinate 8,291 downwards.
TGGGCGGCATCTTCACGTACGCCCAGAATCCGAACGTGCACGAAGACGTGTACATCGGGTACTCGAGCGCGTTCAGGAACTCCGGGCAGGCCGGCCTGCTGTTCAACTCCGGCAACGGCATCACGATGAGCTCGGTGAACGGCGGCACGATCGAACGCTCGGTCGCGCACGACAACGGCTGGCTCAGCGACGCGGGGAACGGTCCAATCGGCATCTGGGCCTTCAACTCGACACGCATCACGCTGCAGTTCAACGAGTCGTACCACAATCTCACCGGTGGCGAGAAGGATGGCGGAGGCTTTTGTTTCGACCTGAACACGTCGCACTCGGTGATGCAGTACAACTACTCGCACGACAACGCGGGCGCCGGCTACCAGCTCGCGCACAAGCCTGACAACTTCGCGCACACCGGTAACGTCATTCGGTTCAACATCAGCGAGAACGACGGCCGGGGCCACGGCTACGCCGCGATCCAGACCTGGGGGCGCATTCTCAACGCCGAGATTTACAACAACACGGTCTACGTGACGCCGCAGCCGGCGGGCGCGACCGGCGTGCCCCGCGCCATTCTCATCAAGAACTCCAGCATCACGCTCCAGGATCCGGAGCACCTTCACTTCCGCAACAACATCATCCAGACAACGGGCAGCATCCGGTTGATCGAGGCGCAGGCGTCTGCGCTGGATGGTGCCGTTGATATCCGGTTCGAAGGGAACAACTACTTCACGACAGGTGGCAGCTTCAAAATCGTGTGGGGCGCCACCACCTACACCAGCCTTGCGGCATGGCGTGCAGCGGGGCAGGAGCGCCTGAATGGGGTGGATGTCGGACTGAGCGTCGACCCGCAGTTCCTGAAGCCGAACGCGCACATGACGTTCGACAACGCGTCGATGCTGCCGGGACTCTATGCGTATCGATTGAAAGCCTCGTCGCCGTTGATCGACGCGGGGATCGATCTGCGCACACGTGGGATCGAGGCCGGGACACGCGACTACTTCGGCGGCATCCTGGCCGTGAACGGCCTGTTCGACCTCGGCGCGCACGAATATCGCGTCAGCTGCAACTGGGCGATTTCACCGGCCTCCGCCTCGGCGAGTGCCACCGAGACCTCCACAGGCACAATCACGGTCACGGCAGCTGACGCCGACTGCGGCTGGGCCGCGCAGAGCACGGTCGAGTGGATGGGCGTCTGGCAGGGGGAAACCGGCGGAGGCGACGGCACCGCAAGCTACTGGGTTGTCGCCAATCCAGGCGCGTCGCCGCGGAGCGGCACCATCAGGATTGCAGATCAGACGTTCACGTTGACGCAGCCCGCCGGGATCACCGATCCGGGCGGTGGCGGTGGCGGGGGCGGCGGGACGAACACTGCGGACGTCGTGCTCTACGCGTCGCGAGCACCGGTCGTCGCAGGACGCTGGTCGGTCGTGGCCGACGCGTCAGCGGCCGGAGCTGCGCGGCTCCAGAATCCGAACGCGAATGCCGCAAAGGTCGCAACGCCACTTCCCGCGCCCGATGATTACTTCGAGATGACCTTCACGGCCACGGCGGGGCAGCCCTATCACCTGTGGATTCGCGGCAAGGCCACGAGCAATACCTATTCGAACGATTCGGTGCACGTGCAGTTCGACGGGAGCGTCGACGCCGCCGGCACGCCAGTCTTCCGGATCGGGACAACGCAGAGCGCCGAGGTGAACATCGAGGACTGCAGCGGCTGCGGCCTTGCCGGCTGGGGATGGCAGGACAACGGCTATGGCGCCGGCGTGATGGGCGTCGATATCCGCTTCGCGGCGAGCGGCACGCAGCGCATTCGCGTTCAGGTGCGCGAGGACGGCCTTGGCATCGACCAGATCGTCCTGTCGCCCGCGAAGTACCTGTCGTCCTCGCCCGGGGCGCTCAAGAACGACCCCGTCATCCTCGCTGAATCTGACGGAAGCGGAGCGGGCGCGCCACCACCACCGCCGCCACCCCCGCCACCGCCGGGCCCGTCCGGTGACGTGGTGCTGTACGCATCGAGCGCGCCGACAATCGTCGGGGCGTGGTCTGTCGTTGCCGATAGCACCGCTGCCGGTGGCGCGCGCCTGCAGAATCCCAATGCCGGCGTAACCAAGGTGGCAACGGCGCTCGCGTCACCACCCGATTACTTCGAGATGACGTTCGACGCCGAGGCCGGCAAGCCTTACCACCTGTGGATCCGCGGCAAAGCGGCCAGCAACACGTATTCGAACGACTCGGTCCACGTGCAGTTCAGCGACAGCGTCACCTCCACCGGCGCCGCGTTCGCGCGCATCGACACGACCCAGAGCGCCGAGGTCAATCTCGAAGACTGCAGTGGCTGCGGCGTATCAGGGTGGGGGTGGCAGGACAACGGTTACGGTGCCGGCGTGATGGGGCCGGACATCTACTTCGCTGCGACCGGCCCTCACGCGATCCGGATCCAGGTGCGCGAGGACGGGCTGGGCATCGATCAGATCGTGCTCTCGCCGTCGACGTACCTGACTCGCTCGCCGGGCGCGTTGAAGAACGACACAACGATTATCCCGAAGTAAGATAGGAGATCGTGCCGCAGTTCATCTACACCATGAAGGGACTCGGGAAGGTTCATCCTCCCGACCACGTTGTTCTGAAAGACATCTGGCTCTCGTTCCTGCCGGGCGCGAAGATCGGCGTGCTCGGGCTGAACGGGTCCGGCAAGAGCACGCTGCTGCGGATCATGGCGGGCGAGGACCAGCAGTTCGTCGGCGAGGCATGGCCCGCCGACGGCATCTCCGTTGGGTTCCTGCCCCAGGAGCCGCGTCTCAATCCCGCGAAGAACGTGCTCGGCAACGTCGAGGAAGGTGTTGCCGAGGTCAAGGCGCTGCTGCAGCGTTACGACGATATCAACGCAAAGTTTGCCGAGGAACTCTCTCCCGAGGACATGGACAAGGTTCTCGAGGAACAGGGCAAGGTCCAGGATCGGATCGAGGCCGCCAACGGCTGGGATCTCGACTCGCGCCTCGAGCTCGCCATGGACGCACTGCGCCTTCCGCCGCCGGATGCCGACGTGAGCACGCTGTCCGGCGGCGAGCGGCGCCGCGTGGCGCTGTGCCGCCTGCTGCTCAGATCTCCCGACCTGCTGTTGCTCGACGAGCCCACGAACCATCTCGACGCAGAATCGGTCGCATGGCTCGAACGGTTTCTGAAGGACTACGCCGGGACCGTCGTGGCTGTCACGCACGACCGCTATTTCCTCGACAACGTCGCGGGTTGGATCCTCGAACTGGATCGCGCGACCGGGATTCCGTGGGAAGGCAATTACTCCTCGTGGCTCGAGCAGAAGCAGAACCGTCTCGCGCAGGAAGAGAAAGCCGAGACAAAGCGTCAGCGCACGCTGGCGCGCGAGCTCGAGTGGATCCGCATGTCACCGCGGGCGCGCCAGGCCAAGGGCAAAGCGCGTCTGAATGCTTACGAAGATCTGCTGAAACAGGAAACCGCGCAGAAGATCGAGCAGGTCGAGATCTACATTCCTCCCGGTCCACGTCTCGGCGACATCGTCGTCGAGGCCCGCGGCGTGCGAAAAGCGTACGGCGACCTCCTGCTCATGGAGGATGTCAGCTTCACCCTCCCGCGCGGCGGCATCGTTGGCGTCATCGGCCCCAACGGCGCGGGTAAGACAACGCTGTTCCGGATGATGACAGGGCAGGAGCAGCCCGACGCGGGAACGCTGCGCATTGGTGACACGGTGCAGATTGGCTACGTGGATCAGTCGCGCGACGCACTGTCGCCTGCGAAGAGCGTCTGGGAAGAGATCACGGGTGGCCGCGATATGGTGGAGCTCGGCAAGCGCGAGGTCGCATCACGTGCCTACGTCTCGTGGTTCAACTTCAAAGGACGCGATCAGCAGCGCAAGGTTGGCGAGTTGTCCGGCGGCGAGCGCAATCGCGTGCACCTCGCCAAGTTGTTGAAGGGGGGCGCAAACCTGCTGCTGCTCGACGAGCCGACGAACGACCTGGATGTCGACACGCTGCGCGCGCTCGAAGAGGCCCTCTTGTCATTTGCCGGCTGCGCGGTCTTGATCAGCCACGACCGCTGGTTCCTCGATCGCATCGCCACGCATATGCTCGCGTTCGAAGGCGACAGCAAGGTGGTGTGGTTCGAAGGCAACTACCAGGATTACGAAGCCGACCGTCATCGCCGCCTCGGCGCCGAGGCCGACCAGCCGCATCGAATCAAGTACCGGAAGCTGACGCGGTAGGCGCGAGGCGCCGCAGGCCGCGCCTCGCACATTGCGCATCGCACCTCGCGTCCGGGCGCCGCAGGCCACGCCTCGCACATGCACATCGAACCTCGGATTTCGGGCCTCGGCACGATTACACATTTCACCTCAGCCGTGGCCTCCCGCTTGCAGCTCTACAGGGTGACGCGCAGCGGCAGCAAACCTTAAGTTGTTGGGGAGCACCAACTTGAGGGATGCGATGGCCCGGGGGGCTTGCCGCTGCGCCGGCTCACTGACACTTTTTGACCTGTCGAAAAGTGGCAAAGCCGCCGAAAAGTGTCCGGGAGAAACCGATGGCTATACATAAAACAGCGTCATTGAAGAGCGAGTCGGGATTCACGCTCATTGATCTACTGTTCGTGTGTTCGCTGATCGGCCTGCTTTCAACGCTGGCGATTCCAGGGTTGATGCGCGCGCGCGGTGTTGCGCAGTCGGCGTCAGCGGTCGGGACGGTGCGCGTCATCAACAGCGCGCAGCTCAGTTTCGCCGTGACGTGCGGCTCGGGCTTCTACTCGCCTGACCTGCCGACACTCGGCGTCGCGCCGCCGGCGTCGTACACCGCGTTCCTGCCGCCCGAGCTTTCGAGCGGAGCGTCGTTCGCGAAGGCTGGCTACACGTTCAGCCTGAGCGGCACGTCGCTGTCGGGTGCGCCGGGAGGGTGCAACGGCATGGCTGCCGGCATGGGTGCGCCAGGTTACGTGGTGATCGGTGATCCGATCGATCCCGTTGGCAACCCGCACTTCTACGGCTCGAACGCGGACGGCTTGATCTACGAGCACACCGCGACACTGTCGGGTGTCATGCCTGAGTCGGGGCCGTCATCAGTTGGGAGCGTCATCAAGTAAGTTCCACGTTGGTGATTTGGTGATTTGATGACTTGGATGATCGTATGAATCACAAGTCATTGAATCCCAAATCACCACGCCGCTGATCCTCTCGAGCAAGAAATCCTGATATCGTACCGGGGTCTTCCGACCGGGAGGTCCCATGCTCGTACGTCGATGCCGCACCGTTGCGGCCGCTCTGGCACTCGTCGCGCTGGTCGCGACGGCGCCAGGCGCGCAGGCTCCGCAAGTCACCAGCCCCAAGCAGTTTTTCGGGTTCAACATCGGCGACGACTACCAGCTCGCCACCTACACGCAGTTCGCGGCGTACTGGCAGAAGCTCGACAAGGAATCCGATCGAATGCGGGTGGTCGAGATTGGCAAGACGGCCGAAGGCCGGCCGCAACTGATGTCGATCGTCACGGCGCCCGACAATTTCAAGAAGCTCGATCGCTACAAGGAGATCGCGCGGAAGCTCGCACTTGCAGAGGGGCTTTCGGAAGACGAAGCGCGCGCGCTGGCGAAAGAAGGCAAGTCGGTCGTCTGGATCGACGGCGGCCTGCACGCGACCGAAGTGCTCGGCGCGCACCAGTTGATCGAGACGGTGTATCAACTCGTCAGCCGGAACGATCCCGAGACGCTGCGGATTCTCAACGACTGCATCGTGCTCGCCGTGCACGCGAACCCGGACGGCATGGAGCTGGTGTCGACGTGGTACATGCGAAACCCGGTGGCGCAACAACGCGGGCAGGGTCCTGGTATTCCGCGGCTCTATGAAAAGTACGGGGGGCACGATAACAACCGCGACTTCTACATGTCGAACCTGCCGGAGAGCACCAACATGAACCGCGTGCTTTACCTGGAGTGGTTCCCGCAGATCATGTACAACCATCACCAGACCGGTCCCGCCGGCACGGTGATGTTCGCGCCGCCGTTCCGGGATCCGTTCAACTACAACTTCGATCCAATCGTGCCGGCGGAGCTCGATCTCGTCGGCGCCGCGATGGCCGCGCGGTTCAACGCGGAAGGGAAGCCGGGCGTCACGAGCCGCAAAGGCTCGAACTACTCGACGTGGTGGAACGGCGGCCTGCGGACGACCGTGTACTTCCACAACATGATTGGCTTGCTGACGGAGACAATTGGCAATCCCACCCCGGTCACCATCCCGTTCCTGCCGGCGAAGCAACTGCCCGACGGGAGCCTGCACTATCCAATCGAGCCGCAGGTGTGGCACTTCCGGCAGTCGATCGACTATTCGTTGACGGCGAACTGGGCGGTGCTCGACATCGCGTCGCGCAACCGGGAGAACTTCCTGTTCAACATCTGGCGGATGGGGATGAACTCCATCGAGCGTGGGAATCGCGACAGCTGGACGCCAACGCCGCGTCGCGTGCTCGCGGCACAGAACGCTGTAAACGCCGCGCAGCAGAGCCGCCGATCGGATTCCCCGAGCGCGGATGAAGGATCGGCCGGACGCGGTGCGCCGACCGGCACCGCGGAACAGTTCAAGGCAATGCTCCGCAATCCGGACATGCGCGACCCGCGCGGTTTCATTCTGCCCTCTGATCAACCCGATTTCGCGACCGCGACGAAGTTCATCAACGCGTTGGTCAAGGTTGGCGTGACGGTTCATCGCGCGACGGCGCAATTTTCGGTGGCGGGAAAGAACTATCCGGCCGGGTCGTACGTCGTGAAGGCGGCGCAAGCGTTCCGTCCGCACGTGCTCGACATGTTCGAGCCGCAGGATCATCCGGACGACATTCCATACCCCGGCGGCCCGCCGACGCGCCCCTACGACAACGCCGGATGGACGCTCGCGTATCAAATGGGTGTGCAGTTCGATCGCGTCCTCGAAAAGATCGATGGGCCGTTCGAGAAGGTCGACGGGCTGCTGAAAGTCCCCGCCGGCAAGGTCACCGGCTCGCCGGGAGCCGGCTACGTGTTCAGCCACGCGATGAACGACTCCTTCACCGCGATCAATCGGCTGCTGAACGCGGGCGAAGAGGTGTCCTGGATCACCGCGGGGCCGCAGCAGGGGGCGTTCTTCGTCTCGGCAAAGCCCTCGACCTCTGCACTCGTGACGAAGCTCGCGAGCGACCTCGGGGTCAGCTTTGAAGGAGTGGCAACGCGCCCGGCCGGTGACGCGATGAAGCTCCGCAAGGAGCGCGTGGCGCTTGCCGATCAATACGGCGGGTCGATGCCTTCGGGCTGGACGCGGTTCCTGTTCGAACAGTTCGAGTTTCCGTACGAGGTGGTGTATCCGAAGGCCGTCGATGCCGGCAACCTCGCGAGCAAGTACGACGTGCTCGTGTTTCCATCGGGCGTCGGTCCTGCGCCTCCAGGTGAGAGCGGGGGTGAACGCGGCGGGAGAGGTGGATCGGCGTCCACCGGTACTGGCGGCGATATTCCGGCTGAATACCAGCCGATGGTGGGGGCCTACACGCCTGCTCAAACGGTTCCGGCGCTGAAGAAGTTCGTCGAGGAGGGTGGGACGATCATCGCGGTCGGGCGCTCGGCCTCGAACCTGGCGCGCCTCTTGGAACTGCCGATCGGCAATCATCTCGTCGAGCGAGACAAGGATGGCGGACTGCGCCCGGTGCCAAGCGAGCGGTTCTACGTGCCGGGGTCCGTGCTCTCAGCGGCCGTCGACACGTCGATCCCGGTCGCGCATGGCGTCACGAACCCGATCGACGTGTTCTACGACAACAGCCCCGTGTTCCGGCTGGAACCCGAGGCGACGTTGAAGGGTATCAGGCCGGTGGCCTGGATCGCGACGGCCAAGCCGCTGCGGAGTGGGTGGGCGTTCGGCCAGAGCTATCTCGAAAAGGGCATCCTGGGCGTGGACGCCCCGGTTGGACGCGGCCGGCTGTTGCTGTTCACGCCGGAAATCACCTTCCGCGGGCAGCCGCACGGCACGTTCAAGTTCCTGTTCAACGGGATTTACCTGGCGGGACAACCGAGCGCTGGCCGCCCTGTCTCGACTGCGGCGGAACGATAGGGAAAAAGGCGGAAGAAGGAAGGCGGAAGCCAGTACTTCCGTCCTCCCTCTTACCGCCTTCCGTCAACCGCTTTTGTTCCTAGCGCTTCTTGGAGGCTTTGCGCGCGCCACCCTTGCGGGCTGCGGGCCTGGCAGCCGTGCGGCCGGCGGTCTTGCGCACGGCTTTCCGGCTACGTGCCTGCTTCTTCTTCGCCCCACCTTTCGCGCGGCTGGCGGT
>JBKOZS010000195.1:0-12978 GCA_046726015.1 Acidobacteriota bacterium | reverse complement strand
GCCGCGATTCAGGACGGTTCTCAGTAACGACCGCGTCAGGACCTACGTGCTTGGCTACACTGCGCACTGCTGCGAGCTCTTCGCGCTGCGATCGTGGATTGTTGCGTTCTTCACGTTTGCCGCATCGGGAGCGCGCATTGCGCCCTCAACCAGCGCGGCGCTGCTGAACCTGCTCGGCCCCCCGGCCAGCATCACCGGGAACGAGATTGCCGCGCGCGGCCGCCTGCGCATGATTGGACGAACGATGGGAATGTCGGCCGTGTTGGCGCTGGCGACGGGCGCTGCCGCGATAGCTGGAGGAGTCGTGGTGATTGCCGCCGCGGCCGTCTACGTGCTGGCGATCATGGCCGACTCGGCGGCGCTGACCGCCGGTCTCGTGGAAGCCTCCGATCCGTCCGCGCGCGGCACCGCCATGGCGGTGTACTCGTTCTTTGGTTTCGCGGGCGGACTCGCGGGTCCGGTGATCTTCGGTGCGTTGCTCGACGCGGGAGGCGGCAGCACAAACGTGACCGCATGGGTGCTCGCGTTCGGCGGTCTCGCGTGCATCAGTCTCGCGGCCAGCGCCACGCTGCTGCGCGCCTCGCGTGCTACTCCTGCTTGAGTGCCGCCGCCGGGTCGACCAATGATGCCCGGCGAGCGGGAATGTATCCGGCACACGCCGATACCAGGACGAGCAGCAACGCCGTCGATATCAGCGTAACCGGATCGCGAGGGGTGAGGCCAAACATCAGCGACGACACGAACTGTCCGGACCACAGCGCCAATGGCAGCCCCGCGCCAATCCCCAGCGCGGTGAGCGCAATCGATTGCCGCAGCACCATCCACAACACCTGCGTGTGACGCGCGCCCATCGCCATCCGGACGGCAATTTCCGCGCGGCGCCGGCTGACGCCGTACGAAATCGTCCCATACAGGCCCACGCACGCAAGCGTGAGTGCGAGCAGGCCAAATGCCGACGTCAGCCGCGCGAAGAGTCGCTCCTGCCAGATCGATTCCCCGACCTGGCGACTCATGCTGTTCATATCGATGAGAGCGAGATTCGAATCGACGGCCTGCACGGCCGCGCGGACCGATGGGATCAGCTCGAGTGGATCTCGGCTCGCGCGCACGTACAACGTGAGGTCCTTCAAGGGGGAGCGGCTGGCCGTGTACGGAACGTATGCGGTTCGAGGAAACTCGCCGCGCACGCGACTGTATTTGGCGTTCGATACGACGCCAATCACGTCATACGCGGCCGCTTCGTCCAGCCTGTCGCTGAAATTGAAACGTCGTCCCAGCGGATTCGTCTCGCCAAAGAAGTAACGCGCCATCGACTCGTTGATCACAGCGACGCGTCGTTCTGCCTGGATGTCGGCCCATTCGATATCGCGTCCGGCGAGGACGCGCAAACCGAGCGTCGCGGTAATGTTCGGGCCGGCGGCATTCGATTGCACTTGCATGCCGGACTGCTTCGGCGCGTCGCCGGCCACGGTGATGGCGCCGCTGCTCACCCAGCCCGAGAACAGGCGATTGCGCGTGGCCGTGACACCGTCCACGCCCGGAAGCGCGCCGAGCCGTTCGATGACCTGCGCGTAGACTGCGGCGAGGCGATCGCCGGTGTAGCCGTTCTGCGACGCATCGACGCGGAACACCAGCAATCGATGATCGTCAACGCCGAGCGCCTCGCGCTGCAAGTTCGACAGCGTTCGGATGAACAGCCCCGCCCCCGCGAGCAGCACGAGCGACAGCGCCACCTGGATCGCGACGAGCGCGGTCGACCACGCGCGGTGCGCGGGACGATCCGAAATCGCACCCGACGAGGACTGCTTCAGCGCCGGCAGCACGTCGACGCGCGTGGCAACAATGGCGGGGACCAGCCCGAACAGGACCGCGGTGCCGGCGGAAACCACCGCAGCGAATGTCAACACGGCCGGGTCGATTTGACCGTCGAGCAATGGCCGCCGCTCGGCCGGCAGCAGGAAGAGCAGCGCGCGTGACGTCCAGCCGGCACACAACACCCCGAGCAGCCCTCCAGTGCCAGCCATCAACAGGCTTTCGGTCAGCAACTGTCGAATCAGACGCCGCCGCGGTGCGCCCAGTGACAAACGCAGCGCAAACTCGCGCCGCCTCGACATCGCGCGTGACAGGAGCAGCACCGCAACGTTCGCGCAGGCAATCACAAGCACGAGCGCGACCATCCCCATCAAGACATAGAGCGGACGCTCGAAGGCTCCGCGTGCGATGTCGAGTCCGCCCGATCCTTCTTCGATCTCGAGGTGCACGCCGCGGTCACGAACGGCACGCGGCAGGGCGTCCGCAACGAACGGCTGGAAGATCGCGTCCGCCGCGGTGCGAGCCGTGCGATGGTCGACGCCGTCGGCGAGCCGTGCCATCACGTGCACCCACCAGTAGGTCCTCGCCTGGAGCAGCGACGGCGTGTCGGTCGGACGCAAACCCCACGGCACGAGCGCCGGCGAATCGAGCATCGGGATCCAGACATCGGGCATGCGCCCCGGCTGCACACCGAAGAACCCGCGCGGCGCAATACCAATCACATCGAACGGCAGGTTGTTGAGTGTGATCGAGTGGCCGACGATCGCCGGATCGCCTCCGAACCGCCGCATCCAGTAGCCGTGACTCAACACCGCCACCCGCGCCCCGGCACGTTCATCGTCGTCGCCAATCAGGCGGCCGGCAGCCGGTGTGACGGCGAGGCCGCGAAAATACGCGCCCGTGACCATCTCCCCATCGACGCGTTCGGCGGTGCCGTGTGCCGCGAGCGTCGTGTTCTGACGTTCCGTGCCGAGTGGCGCAAACGCGAACACGCTCGAGAACACGCCTCGCGCTCCGGCAAGTTCATGAACCAGCGGAAATGCCAGGGAGCGGCTCGTGCTTCGCCACGCGGACTGGCGGGGCCCGCCGCTGCCGCTCTGGTTCAATCCGGCTGGCCATTGGTCGGAGCCCCAGTAGAAGAGGCCGAGGCGTTCGGGTTCCTGGACGGGGAGCGATTTGAGGAGCACCGCTCTGATCAGGCTGTAGATCGCCGTGTTCGCGCCGATTCCCAGCGCCAGCGAGATGGCGATGGCCGCCGCAAGGCCCCGACTGCGCGCCATGTTGCGCAGGGTGAATCGAATGTCGCGGAAGAATCCTTCGACCACACATGCCTCCAGTTGCAATTGCGGGACTCCGCGTCGCGTTCGCGAGAATCCTCCGCCGACGCTGCGCAAATCTGACGGATTTTACGCGTTCGTCCGGGCGACACCAGTGTGCTGAGCAAGCAAGGTGCCGCGCCGTCGCATTTTTCCAAGACCCCGGCACCGCGTCACGCTAGGCTGTCCGGCATGATCACCGCCCTGATTCTCGCCTTGCCCGCGCTCCTCCAACCCGAACCAACGGCGCAGGACCTGAAGTGGCTCGCCGGCTGCTGGGAATCCACTCGCACCAGCCGTCACATCGTCGAGCAGTGGATGCCGCCGGAAGGGGGCACGCTGATGGGCATGTCGCGAACCGTGGCTGACGCCAAAACGACCGAATACGAGTTCCTCCTGATCCGCGAAGGTGCCAAGGGTCTCGAGTACGTAGCGAAGCCCTCGGGACAAGCCGAGGCGACGTTTACGTCCGTGCGCGTCTCGGCGAACGAAGTTGCGTTCGAGAATCCAACTCACGATTTCCCGACGCGCATCATCTATCAGCGGAAATCGGACGACGAGTTGACGGCGGCCATCGAAGGAACCATGAACGGCCAGGCGCGACGCATCGTGTTTGCGTACAGATCGGCGAACTGCAGGCCGGGTGAATAACCGTCCGGCGGGTCTAAGGGCCCGCCCTACGACTGAGCGAGGCGGACCTCGACCTCGAACCTCGGACCTCGGCACGACGCAACGATATCGGATGCAGATATCGAATCAATGAACATGTGGTATGCTCGGCCCATGGCCAAGCGGCAGGCGGAAATCATGAAGGGCACGCTCGATCTCCTGGTGCTGAAGACGCTGGAGCTCGAACCGCGGCACGGGGTCGGCGTGTCGGACCGGATACGACAAATCACGAACGGCACGTTCGTCGTCAGCCCGGGGTCGCTGTTCCCGGCGCTCCATCGGCTCGAGCAGGATGGGTTCATCAAGGGCGAGTGGAGCGAAACGCCCGAAGGTCGCCGCGCCAGGTACTACCGGATCACAGCCGCCGGCCTGCGGCAGCTCTCGACGGAAAAGAAGAACTGGGCTCGCATCGTGCTGGCGGTCGGGCAGATTCTCGAGGCTGACTAACGACCACGGATACACGGAAGTACACGGAAAGAGAAGCACGTGGGAGATGCGAATGGCGATTTTTCCACGGATCGCGAGTCTCGCGCGCACCTTGTTCCGACGAACGCGGCTCGAACGGGATCTCGATGAGGAACTGCGTGCCGCCGTCGCCACGCTGTCCGACCGCTATCGCGCCCAGGGCCTGGCGGCTGACGAGGCCGATCGCGCTGCGCGGATGGAAATCGGCGGAATCGAGCAGGTGAAGGAACACGTGCGTGCCGGGCGTATCGGTGCCGGCATCGACGCGTGTTTCCAGGACGTTCGCTACGCGTGGCGTGTGCTACGGAAGGCTCCCGCGTTCGCTGCCGCCGTGATCCTGACGCTTGCGCTGGGTATTGGCGCCGACGCGGCGATCTTCAGCGTCGTGCACGCGATGCTGCTCGCGCCGCTTCCCTATCGCGACTCGGATCGACTGGTATTCGTGTGGGCCGACATGACCGACTCGGGATATCCGCGCGCGCCGCTGTCGGGGCCCGAGCTGAAAGACCTGCGCGAGCGCAGCACCACGTGTTCCGGCTTCGGTGCGATCTGGTCGAACACTACCGCGCTGACCGGCGAAGGGGATCCCGAGCAGTTGCGCATCGGGTTTGTGACCCCGGACTTCTTTGATGTGCTCGGGGCCGAGCCCGCCCTCGGACGCACCTTCCGTCCCGAAGATTCCGCCCGTGGGGCGCGGCCGACGATTCTTCTCGCGTGGTCCGTCTTCCAGCGCCGCTACGCGGCCGATCCCTCGCTCGTTGGGCGCGAGATTCTTGTCAACGATCGGCCTGCGACCGTGATTGGCGTCTTGCCGCAGTCGTTCCGATTGATGCTGCCGCCGGATTCGGCCGTGCCGGACGATCTTCAAGCGTGGCAACCTTTCGGCCCGAACCTCGAGCGCGGGCCACGCGGCCAACAGTACCTGCGGGTCATCGGTCGCATGCGTCCCGGCATCACGGTCGAGCAGGCGCGCGAGGACATTTCGGGAATCGCGCACCGGATCAGCCGCGAGTTCACCGAGTACGGCGCGGCGGGTCGTCTCTTCAACACCGTTCCGCTGCAGGACGATGGCGTGCGCGAGATGCGGCCGGCGTTGCTGGCGTTGTTTGCCGGCGTGGCGATCCTGCTGCTGATCGCGTGCGTGAACGTTGCGAGCCTGTTAATCGCGCGCGCGGCATCGCGACGCAAGGAAACCGCGCTTCGCCTCGCGATCGGCGCCAGCCGCTCACGGCTGGTGCGGCAATTTCTGATCGAAGGGCTGATGCTGGCGGTGCTCGGTGGAGGCGCCGGCCTTCTCACCGGATATCTCGTGCTCGACGGGCTCGTCGCGCTCCGGCCGGACGCGTTGAGCCGCATCGAGCTGTCACGGTTCGATCCGCCTGTCGTGGCGTTTACCTTCGCGAGCGCACTTCTCTGGGGTTTTTTGTTTTCGCTCGCCCCGCTGGTCGAAGTGTTCAACGTTCAGCTTGCGCCCGCGTTGCAGCGCCAGGGACGCGCGACGGCGGGACCCATCCGGTATCGCACGCGTGCCGGGCTTGTCGTCGTGCAGCTCGCGTTGAGCACCGTGCTGCTCGTCAGCGCCGGGCTGCTCGTGCGCGAGTTCATTCGCATTCAGCAGGTCGATCCCGGATTCAGCGCCGACGGAGTCCTGACGTTCCGCGTCGCCGTGCCATTTCAGCGCTATCGTCCACCGGCCGCCTTCAATACGTTTTCACACGAACTGGAGCGCGCGCTTCTCGCCGTGCCGGGCGTGACCGGCGCGGGGGCGATCAGCCATCTGCCGTACGACGACCTGCCGAACTGGGGTGGCGGTTATGTGTCCGATACCGCCGTCGATCGCATCAATGCGCCGAACGCCGACTATCGCACCGTCACGCCCGGGCTATTCGACACGCTCGGCGTGCGGCTCGTGGAGGGCCGCGGGTTCACCGAAGATGATCAGCATCCCGATAACGCGGTGGTCATTGTCGACGAGCGCCTCGCCCAGCGGCTGTGGCCTGGCCGCAGCCCGCTCGGCCAGCGTCTCGTCGTCGATCCGCGATCGGACGGGAAGCCGAACGTAAAAGTCACGGTGGTCGGCATGGTCCGCCACTTGCGGCTCCGCAGTCTCGTCGCCGACCTGACGGAGCAGGTGTTCTTTCCTCAAAAGCTCGTGCTTCGCAACCCGGTGGCGTACGCCGTTCGCAGCAACCGCGATGTGGCGTCTCTGGCGCCTGACATCCGCGCCGCCATTACGCGCCTCGATCCGCGGCTGCCCATCTACGATGTGCGTCCCCTTACCACGTACGTCGAGGCCGCTCGCGCAACGCGACGCTTCACGATGCAACTCGCGGCCGCGTTTGCCATCGTGGCGTTGCTGCTCGCGTGCGTCGGGATCTACGGCGTGCTTTCGTACGCGGTGGCTCGCCGGCGCCACGAGTTTGGCGTGCGCCTGGCGCTTGGCGCGGCGCCGGGGATGGTCGTCCATCACGTGATGCGCGAAGGGCTCGCGCTGGCGTTGTGGGGATGCGCCGGCGGCCTGGCGATCGCCATGCTGTCGTCGAAACTGCTCGGCGCACAGCTTTACGGGATTGGGGCGCGCGATCCGCTGACGTTCACGGCGGGCGCTGCCGTCATTGCCGTCGCGGCTGCCATCGCGTGCTGGATTCCTGCGCGTCGAGCGACCGCCGTCAGTCCGATCGAAGCGCTTCGCACCGAATAGGCGGTCTCGATGTCTCTCTTTTCTCGACTGTCCAGCACCTGGCGCACGTTGTTCCGCAAATCGAGTCTCGAACGCGATCTGGACGACGAGTTGCGGGCTGCCCTGGACACGCTCGTCGATCGCTACGTGGCCGAGGGCATGTCGGAGGAGGCGGCGCGGCGCGCGGCACGCCTGTTGCTTGGCGGCGTCGAACCGATCAAGGACGCCGTCAGGGACGAGCGCGCGGGCGTCCAGATCGAGTCCATGGTGTCAGACATTCGCTACGCCGTCCGGACGTTGAGGAAGTCGCCGGCGTTCACGGCCGCGGCCATCGTCTCGCTCGCGTTCGGCATTGGCGCGAACACGGCAATCTTCACGTTCATCAATGCGTTGCTGTTCAGACCGCTACCTGTTCGCGACCCGTCGTCGCTCGTCGAGATGTCCGCCACGCGCAAGGGCGGTGATGCCTACGTGTCTTTCCCGATGTATCGCGACATCGCCGAGCGCCAGCACGTGCTTACCGCCATCGTCGCTACGGCCGGAGAGACATCCACTCGAGTGACGGTGCCGGTCGGCGCCGGATCGAGTTCGGAGGTCGATAATGTCCGCATCAGTTTCGTGTCCGGCAACTATTTCTCCGTGCTTGGCCTGGATCCAGCCGCCGGCCGTCTCTTTTCGCCGGACGACGATCGTAACCCTGACAGCGCGGCGACGGCCGGGTCGGTCGTCGTCCTGAGCGATGCGTTCTGGGAGCGGCAGTTCGGCCGCGATCCGACGGTGATTGGCAGGACCATTCTGATCGGCCGCGTTCGCTGCGAGGTCATCGGCGTGACGCCGCGGGGATTCGTCGGCGAAGTCATCGGCAATGCGGCTGACGGGTGGGTGCCGTTGACGACGTTTTCGCCGCGCGAGGATCTCGACAACCGGCGCGGCGTGTTCACGGCGTACTTCGGACGGTTGAAACCGGGCGTCGGGCTGCGCGAAGCGCAGGCGAGCCTGACGGTGTTGTTCCAGCAGCTGCTCGCCGCCGAAGGACTGACGAAGGCTCCGCCGGAGCAGTCCTCGATCGTGCTGCAGTCTGCGGCTGCCGGACTCGATTTTTCGATGCGCCGTACCTACCTCAAGCCGCTGTTCATCGTCATGGGCATGGTCGCGGCCGTGCTGCTGATCGCGTGCGCCAACATCGCGAACCTGCTCCTTGTCCGCGCGTCGACGCGGGCCGGAGAGATCAGCGTGCGGCTTGCGCTCGGTTGCAGCCGTCCACGCCTCGTTCGTCAACTCCTCACCGAGAGCGTGCTCCTGTCGCTGATGGGCGCCGCCGCGGGCCTGCTCGTCTCGCGCTCGGCGGTACAGAGCCTGGGAGAGATGGCGCTCCGCGGACCCGTCGGTCTCAGGCTGAATCTTTCACCCGACGTTCGAGTCTTCGCGTTCCTTGCCGTCCTCTCGGTCGCGACGGCGATCGCGTTCGGCCTCGCGCCAGCCCTGCGCTCGACGCGGGTGGACCTTGCGCCCGCGCTGAAAGGACTCCGGCGCGGCGGCGGCGCGATCGGCAGACAGCGCGCGAGTCGTCTGCTCGTCGTCGGGCAGGTGGCGTTGTCGCTGATCCTGTTGATTGGCGCCGGTCTCCTGGTGCGCAGCTTTCAGAAACTTCACCAGCAGGATCTCGGCTTCACGACCGAGAACGTGCTGATTTTCAGCCTCGGCCACGGCCCGGCCGATCGCACGCCGGCGGCGATGGCGGTCGTCGAGAAGACGGCGCGCGAGCGCGTGACCGCGATTCCGGGTGTTCAGTCCGCGAGCGTCTCGGGCATGCTGATCTTCAGCCCATCCGACATCGGCGCGCCGTTCACGATTCCCGGGCACGAATCGCCGTCGGGTGAACCGCTGATCGCGCGCTACAGCAGCGTCAGCCCGGGGTACTTCGAGACCATCGGGATGACCATGATCGCGGGACGCTCGTTCGAGGAGCGCGACGATGAAGTGGATGCACGCGGAGTGACGGTCGTCAACGAAAGCTTTGCGCGTCGGTTTCTGTCCGGGCGACCCGCTGACGCCATCGGCCGGACGATCGCTCTCGCCGCCGACCCCGGCAGGGGCAAGTTGAGTCCGCTCGGCGCTGGACCCGCCAGGAGCAAGCTGTTCGACGTCATCGGCGTCGTGCACGATGCGAAGTACAACAACCTCCGCGAACCGGCGAAGCCGCTGTTCTTCCTGCCGTACGCGCAGTTGACCCGCTCGCTTCGATCGCTGCAGGTCCGCACGACGCAGCCGCTCGCCGCGATCGCGAGTCCTGTTCGGGAGGCACTGTCGGGCGTGACGAAGGACATCATGGTCCGCGGCGTTGTGCCGCTGAGCGAGCAGGTCGATCAGTCGCTCGCGGCGGAGCAGTTGCTGCTCCGGCTGTTCGTGCTCTTCGGCGGGCTCGCGCTGGTCCTCGCGTGCGTGGGGCTGTATGGCGTGATCGCCTACTCAGTCGCGCAGCGAACAACCGAGATCGGCGTTCGCGTCGCGCTTGGAGCGACGCCCGCCAGCATCATGCAGGGCGTGTTACGAGATACGCTCGTGCTTGTCGTGATCGGCATTGCGATTGGCATTCCGGCCACACTCATGTCGGGGCGGTTGCTCGTGACGTTCCTGTACGGCCTGACGCCGCGCGATCCCTTCACACTTGGCGTTGCCACATTCACCCTGCTCGCCTGCGCGGCAGTTGCCGCCGCGCTGCCCGCGCTCCGCGCCGCACGCATTGACCCCATCGTCGCCCTGAGGTACCAGTAACGACCACGGATATACACGGAAGGACACGGAAAAAACAGCGAATTCCGTGTGCCGCGGTTTTCATCCGTGGTCACATGTCGAGAAATCCCGGCCGGCTCCGACTTACATACGAAAGCGCCACTCGGGGCGCTCGACTGGGGAGTGCGTACATGAAGTACATGTTGATGATGAATGCGAAGGCGGCAAAGGGGGATTGGGCGATCTCGGACTGGTCGGCGGACGACTTCAAGGCGCATATCGGTTTCATGAAGCGCTTCAACAAGGAGCTCCGGGACGCCGGTGAGCTGGTTGCCGCCGAGGGGCTGGCAACGCCGGGCCAGGCGCGGATCGTTCGCGCGCGCAAGGATGGCAGCCCCGAGGTGACGGATGGGCCGTTTCCCGAAGCCAAGGAGTTCCTCGCGGGTTACTGGATCGTTGACTGCGAGAGCCCGGAACGCGCCTACAAGATCGCCGCGCGGGCATCGGCCGCGCCTGGACCGGGCGGCGCTCCGTTGAACATGCCCATCGAGGTGCGAGAGGTGATGAGCGCACCCCCCGTGGAAGTGTGACGGAGCCTCCGGTGACGTTCACTGGCGAGAACCTGCTGCGCGAGCTGGCGCCGCAGGTTCTCGGCGCGGTGATCCGGCGGTTCGGTGATTTCTCCGCCGCGGAAGATGCGGTGCAGGAAGCCATGCTCGCGGCGGCCGTGCAATGGCCGAAAGAAGGATTCCCCGACAATCCGCGCGGCTGGTTGATCCAGGTGGCGGCGCGGCGGATCACGGATCATCTCCGGGCCGAGCTCGCGCGGCGCCGCCGCGAGACGGTCGTCGTGATGCACGCGCCCGCAGACGAGTGGGTGGTGCCAGCGCCGGACAGCATGAACGGCAGCGCTCAGGACGACACGCTGATCCTCCTGTTCATGTGCTGCCACCCGGCGTTGACGACGGCATCGGCAATCGCGCTCACGCTCCGCGCCGTCGGCGGACTCACGACTGCCGAGATCGCGAACGCGTTCCTCGTTCCCGAGGCCACGATGGCGCAGCGCATCAGCCGCGCCAAGCAGCGCATCAAGTCATCAGGCGTACCGTTCCGAATGCCCACGGATCAGGAACGCGCGGAACGGCTTGGCGCCGTTCTGCACGTGCTCTACCTGATCTTCAACGAAGGGTACGCCAGCAGCACCGGCGCAAGCCTGCGGCGCACGGATCTCTCCAACGAGGCCATCCGGCTGACCCGCGCCGTTCACAATCTTCTTCCGGGGGATGCGGAGGTGGCGGGACTCCTTGCGCTTATGCTGCTCACAGATGCACGACGTGACGCCCGCACTGATGCGGATGGAGAGTTGATTCCGCTCGACAAGCAGGATCGAACGCTGTGGGACCGAGTCGCAATCGCGGAGGGTGTTGCGCTGATCAGCGCCACGCTGCCGAAAGGATCGGTTGGCGCGTATCAACTGCAAGCGGCGATTGCCGCCGTTCACGACGAAGCGACACGCGCCGAGCACACTGATTGGCCGCAAATCCTGGCGTTGTACGGCCTGCTCAAGCGGATGTCCGACAACCCGATGGTCGCGCTCAATTACGCCATTGCCGCCGCAATGGTGCATGGTCCGGAGGCAGGGCTCGAATTGCTGGCGCCGCTCGATTCCGATGCACGGCTGGCGGGACATTACCGCCTCGACGCGGTCCGCGCGCACCTGCTCGAGATGGCCGGGCAGTATGAGGCTGCGATTGCGCACTATCGCGCTGCGGCAAGTCGAACGACGAGCGTGCCCGAGCGCAACTATCTCACGATGAAAGCCGCGCGGCTGGCTACCCCGTGACCTTGAAACTCATTCGCTGTTCGACGGCACTGCCGGCAGCGGTCGCGGTGAAATGAATGACGTATTCGCCGGGGGCGAGCGCGGCGAGCGGGAGATCGAACTGCGTGACGCCCGCACCGACGTCGCCCGGTACCGCGATCAGGTCCCACATTTTCTGACCGGTGCGGTTGAGCAGTTGTGCGGTGACGTGAGACCGGCTGGCAGCGCTGGGCAACGCGGGAACGCGAATCAGCAGGCGCTCGGTACGACGGAACTCACGCGAGGGTTCCGGTGACGCATCCAGCTCGCTGGTGGCGACGCGGAACTCCCGCGCGGAGCGCGTCGAAAACAGAACCGGCGGCAACAACTGTGTGCTGCCCGGCTTGAGATCGGGAACGTCGAAGTCGCGAATGTCGGTATCGAGCTGCTCCCCGCGTTCGCCGAGGATCGCCATATCGAGCTGCACGCGTCCCGCGGGGGCGTCGAACTCCGCTCGATCCGCGGCGCCCATTGATTCACTGATTCCTCTCACCGGTTCTATCGGTCCGCTAAAGAGGAGCGTGCCGTCCTTGGTGGTGGCCTTCAATGTCACGCGCGCCGCGATCGAGCGTGTGTTTCGGCCGAGACTCCGTCCGGGTTCCCACGTGACGACAACCCGCGCGCGGGTGTCGGACGCGCGGGTGACGCCCGACCACACCTGGATCAATGAACTGCGGCGCAGCGGTCGCGACGTGTCAAGCGCTGGCACCATCGAGCGAAATGCACTTCGCGTATCGGGGGGCAGCGGGGCGATGTAGCCGGCACGCGCGCGCACCTGCGCTCCGCGCCGTCTCGTCTGCACCGTCACGGCATGAAACTTCCCATCGTCGCTCACGCTGGGCCGGAAGGTAAGGACGTAGCCCGAGTCCAGCTCGCGCGCGGCCTGGCGAAGCGCGCCGTCCAGATCCGGCCCGCTGTTGAACGTGCCGCCAGTCTGCGCGGCAAGCGTGGCGAGCACGGGGAGCCCTTCGCCGGGATCTTCGGCCCCGATGCGCGGATCGAACGCGTAAATGGGTACGTCGTACCGATTTGCGAAACGCTCGACGATCCCGGGATCGGGGAGCGTTCGGGCAGGCATCGCGCCGGGCGCTTGCGTGAACCCTTCGCTGACGATGAGGATCGCGCTTCGTCCTGCCACGGAGCCAAGCCGCGCGGCAAGCGCCCGCAACGCTGACAGCACGACCTGCGCGCGCGCGCGATCCGCCAGCGCCGGGGCGCGGCCGATCGCTTCTTCCTCCAGCGGCGTGCGCGGCGTGTAGATGCCTTTCCGTCCTTCGAATGTCGTGATGGCCTTCTTGATCGCGTCGCGGTCGTTCGTCAGCCGGATCGACGGCAGCGAGTCGAGCGGTTTCAACACGACAACCATATCGTCGGCGCGAATCTGCTGATCGGCAAACGCGGTCAGCGCCGTGCGCACGCGATCTGTGTCCCCCGGATCGACA
>JBKOZS010000194.1:0-14245 GCA_046726015.1 Acidobacteriota bacterium | reverse complement strand
GGTTGGGTGTGCTGCGCCATGGCTGTTTGTAGTTTGCGGTTTGTCGTTGGTAGTTTGAGTCACGGAGACTTCGGGATCTCCAACTACGAGTTCCTTACGACGAACCACCTACTACTGCGAACCACCAACTCTCACGGTCGGATACTTGATCCCGAGTTGTTCGAGGTAGGTCTTGTACCGCGACGGGTCGTAATAGAGCTTCTTCATCTCCGGGCGGTACTTGTCCATGGTGGCCTTGTTCAGCCAGATCGCCGGCTGATCCTGCGGGCGCAGCAGCGGTTCGTACTTCGTCTCCTTGGTCTGCACGTTCCTGAAGTAGTCCCACGCCTGCTGCACGAGCGCCGGCTTCATCAGCAAGTCGAGCAGCGTCATGGCCTGCACCTTGGCGCCGGCGATCACGCCCTTGTGGGCGATGGGTGTCGCCATCGCGATGGCATTCGCCCAGTTGTGACCCGGAAGGCCCGGAATGTTCGATGGAAATCGCAACGTGACGGTTGGCACGTTCCACGAGATGTCGCCGATGTCGTCCGATCCGCCGCCAGTGTTCTCTTTCACCGGTCCCTGGAGCTCGTCGCGAAGCTTCACCGTGAGCCCCTCGGTTTTGGCGTTCTTCAGTTCCTTCTGCAACGCTTTTGCGAGCTGCTGATCCGCATCGCTCCACTGCGGCAACCCGACTTTCTGAATGTTGGCCCAGGTGGTCTCGGCGACAACTTTGTTGAAGTGCTGCGGCCACGCAGAGCCAAGGACCTTCGTGGGCTGCAGTTCGACGCCCGCCATCATGGCGGCGGCCTTGGCGATGGTGTCGCCCGTCTCCCACATCTCCTTGATGTGTTGATAGTCGGTTTCGCGGAAGTAATACCAGACGGACGCGGTTCGCGGCACGACGTTCGGCTGATCGCCCCCGTCGACGATGACGCTGTGCGAGCGCTGGCTCAGACGGAGATGTTCGCGACGGAAGTTCCAGCCGATGTCCATCAACTCCACGGCGTCGAGCGCACTCTTTCCACGCCACGGGCTTCCCGCGGCGTGGGCGGTCTCACCGAGGAACGAGTACTGGATCGAGACGAGGCCGGTGCCGTCGCGCGGACCCCACGACACGTCAAGCTGATCGCTGACGTGGGTGAACAGTGCGATGTCGACATCCTTGAACAGCCCCGCGCGAATGAAATACGCCTTGGTCCCGACGAGCTCCTCCGCTGTGCCGGTCCAGATGCGAAGCGTCCCCGGCATGCGCTCGCGCTCCATGATCTTCTTCACCGCGAGCGCGGCGATGATGTTGACCGCCTGTCCCGAGTTATGTCCTTCGCCATGTCCCGGGGCACCCTGGATGATTGGATCGTGATACGCCACGCCGGGCTTCTGCGATGCCTGTGGTATGCAGTCGATATCCGATCCAAGCGCGATGATTGGTTTTCCTGAACCCCAGCTCGCCACGAACGCGGTCGGGACGCCGGCGACTCCCTCCTGCACGCTGAACCCATTCGACTTCAGGATGTCGATGAGATAGCGGTTCGTTTCGAATTCCTGGAACCCGAGTTCTCCGTAACTGAAGATCTGGTCCACCATCTGCTGCGCGAAGTCCTTGCGCGATTCGACGTCGCCAATGGCTTCCCGTTTGAAGGCGTCGAGCTTGCCGTTCGCCTTCGCTCCTCCCTTGTCACCTTTCGACGGGTTCTTCTGCGCAAGAGGTACGGCCACGATGCTCGCGACAAGTGCGAGCGCCACCACGACAACGCGCATCTGCATGTGCTTGGTCTCCATCATCATCAGCACGCGATTATAGTGAAGGACGGATGTCTACCGTATCGGCGGGACGATTCGCCGGCATCGGGGTCCTGTTCTTCGTCTCGGGCGCGGCGGCGCTGATCTATCAGGTGCTCTGGGTGCGGCAGCTCGCGCTCGTGTTCGGCGTGACGGTGCACGCCGCGAGCAGCGTGCTCGCGGCATTCATGACCGGCATTCGGAGTCGGCTCCCGGGCGAGCGCGTGTTGTGGAAACAGGAGGACGGGCATGCAACCGTGACCGTGAATCGTCGTGATTCCCTGTTCCTGCCGCGACCCGTTCACCGGATGTACATCAACGGCGCGCACCAGGCGAGTGACGAAGACAACATGGTTCGGTATCACCGGCTGATCGGCACGCTGCCGCTCGCGCTGCATCCGG
Source organism: Acidobacteriota bacterium (assembly GCA_046726015.1). GTDB lineage: Bacteria > Acidobacteriota > Vicinamibacteria > Vicinamibacterales > 2-12-FULL-66-21 > QHWT01. The sequence continues at coordinate 12,082 of JBKOZS010000194.1, read as the reverse complement.
CGCCCGACCGAGCGCTGGTGATTGGGGTCGGCGGCGGCGCCACGGCGGGCGCGGTGGCGGCGTTTTCGCGCGACGTTTCCGTCGACGTCGTGGAGCTCTCGACGGCCGTGATCAATGGCGCACGCTGGTTCGAAACGGTGAACCAGGGACTGCTGGCGCGCCCCAACGTGCGCATGCACGTCGACGATGGCCGGAACCACATGCTGCTGACGCGAGACCATTACGACATCGTGACGGCAGACATCATCCGGCCGCGGCACGCCGGGGCCGGCAACCTGTATTCCGTCGAGTACTACCGGCTGATGAGACGTGTGCTGGCGCCGCGCGGACTCGCGGTTCAATGGATTGGCAGCGAGGCCGAAACCGAGTGCAAGTTGATCATGCGGACGTTCCTCACCGCGTTTCCGCATGCCACGCTTTGGGCTGAAGGGCTGATTGTGGGTTCGGACGGTCCGCTGCTGATCGAGCGGGACGGGTTCGAGCGGGCCCGGCAGCAGCCCGACAGCCGCCGTGCATTCGATATGATTGGCCTGACGAGTTTCGATGCGCTGGTTGGACGCTATGTCGCCGGACCCGATGAACTTCGCGCGTATGTCGGGCCGGGACAGGTCCTGTCGGACGACCGTCCCCTGACCGAGTATTTCCTTGCGCTCCCGGCAAACGACCGGCCTGCCGATCTTTCCGGCGTCCGGGGCGATGTGCAGCGACACCTGAGATAATGGAACCAGTGCACGCTCTTGACCGCTTCGATCGGCCGCTGCGCAGTCTCCGGATTTCGGTGACGGACCGGTGCAACCTGCGCTGCCAGTACTGCATGCCGGAGCCCGATTACGTGTGGCTCCCGCGTGAGAGCATCCTCACGTTCGAGGAGACGGCCACGCTCGTCGATGCCTTCACGTCAGCCGGTGTCGACCGTGTCCGTATCACGGGTGGAGAGCCGCTGCTGCGGCGCAATCTTCCGGAGCTCATCGAGCAGCTCGCCGCGAAACCGGCGGTCAAGGATCTCTCGTTGACGACCAACGGGGTGCTCCTGCGCGATCAGGCGGAGGCGTTGCGCGCGGCGGGTCTTCACCGAATCACCGTCAGCCTCGATACGCTGAACGGCGAGCGGTTCCGCGAGCTCGCGCGTTTCAATGAACTACCGGCGGTGCTGGCCGGCATCGACGCGGCTGCAGACGCCGGATTCTCCTCGCTCAAAATCGACACTGTCGTCCTGCGCAACCGGAACGACGATGAGCTCGTGCCGCTGATCGAGTACGGGAAGTCGGTCGGCGCTGAAGTACGCTTTATCGAATACATGGACGTCGGTGGCGCCACGCACTGGTCTATGGACGCGGTCGTATCGCGCCAGGAGATTCTCGCGAGACTGACATCCGTCTACGGACCGATTGCGGCGCTCGAGGGTCGCGACTCCGCTCCCGCGGAGCGGTTCCGGCTTCCGGATGGCACGATATTCGGCATCATTGCCTCGACGACCGAACCATTCTGCGCGGCATGCGATCGCAGCCGCTTGACCGCGGACGGACTCTGGCTGCTGTGTCTCTACGCGCGCGGCGGGCTCGACCTGCGCCGGCCGCTTCGGGAAGGGGCCACGCGGGACGAGATCCTGCAGTTGCTCCGGACGGTCTGGTCGATGCGGGCCGATCGCGGCGCCGAAGAGCGGCTCGGGTCCGCCGCGCGCGAAGCGTTCATTCCGCTGGCCGCACTCAAACGCGACGCGCACCTCGAAATGCACACCCGCGGGGGGTAGCACCTCGTCCCCTGCACCTCGTCGCGCCTCGCACCTCGCGCACTTCGAAGCGGCCGGCTCGATTGGCGTCCGGGCGTTCGCGGTTGCCTTCAATATGCGAGCGAGAGAGGTGCGTGCCGTGACATCCGACGATTCGAGCGACTTCGCGATTGCTTCCCTGCCGGGCGACGAAGTTTTCGAGGCGCGCGGCACGTCACCCTTCGCCGTTTGGGATGTCATCAGCCAATGCCTGCGCCGGTAGCTGCGCTCGCGACGGAGGGGCTGACGAAGTACTACGGCTCCGTCGTCGGCATCGAGCACCTCGATCTCGCGGTCCGGCAAGGAGAAACGTTCGGATTCCTCGGCGCGAACGGTGCCGGAAAGACCACCACGATCAGGCTGATCCTCGACCTGCTCAGACCTTCGCGCGGCCGCGCAACCGTCAACGGGCTCGATTGCCAGCACGATAGCGTTCGCGTTCGACAGCAGATCGGATATCTGCCGGCCGAGATGCCGGTCTACCCCGAGATGTCGGGGCGCGCTTACCTTGCGTTTCTCGCACGGTTGCAGCGTCCCGCGGCGAACGCCGCGTGGATGCCATCGCTGCTGCGCCGCTTCGACATCAGTGGCACCGATCTGTCGCGGCCGATCCGCGATCTGTCTCACGGGATGAAGCGGAAGCTCGGGATCGTGCAGGCGCTGATGGGAAACGCGCCGCTGCTCATTCTTGACGAGCCGACGTCCGGGCTCGATCCGCTCATGATTGAGGCCTTCGTCGAGACCATTCGCGAGCTGCGCCAGGCGGGCTCCACCGTGTTTCTGTCGTCGCACGTGCTGTCGGAAGTCGAGAAACTGTGCGACCGAGTGGGCCTCGTCTCGCGCGGGCGGCTGGTCACGGTCACCGGGCTGCGCGACATTCGCGACGTCATGCCTCGACGCGTCCGCGTTGTCTTCTCACAGCCCGTTTCGACGCCGCCGCCCGCGCTGACGGGCGTACGGGTCGTACGAGCGTCGCAGGAGGAATGGCGACTCGAAGTTTCTGGTCCGACGGGACCGATCGTCCATGCGCTCGGCTCACTGCCTGTGCACGATCTGGAGATCGAGACCGCAACGTTGGAGGAGTACGTACTCGGCCTGTACTCCGAGGGGACCGCATAGTGCTCGCCGCGCTGGCCGCGCGATCCTTTGCACGAGCCAGGGGTCTGCTGCTGTCGCTTGCCGCGCTGCTGTGCGGCTTCCAGGTGCTCGTGATCGTCAGCGCGCGCGAGATCTATCGCAGCCAGATGTTCTCGCAGCTCACGTCGTTGATTCCTTCAGGACTGCAGCAGATGGCGGGCGGCCTCGTGTTCACGTCGTTCACCGGGCTCGCCTCGTTTGGCTTCTTTCATCCGATCGTGATCCTGGTGTTCGTGGAAGCGGCGATCTTTCTCGCGGCGGAACCTGCGTGGGAAGTGGAAGCGGGGCTGGTCGACCTGACGCTCGCGCGTCCGGTCCCGCGCGCGATGATGATCGTGCGAACGCTGCTCGTGGCGTTCGGCGCTGCCGCAGCAGTGGCGCTGCTGATGGGGATCTCGACACGCGTGGCACTTCTGGCCTTTGCGCCGCCGGGCATCCCATGGCCGAGACTGAAAACGACGGTGCTGCTTGCGACGAACCTTGTGCTGCTCGCGTGGTGTTTCGCGGGACTCTCGCTACTGGTTGCGACGATGGTCCGAAGGCGCAGCGCGGCGCTTGGAATCGCCGGATTGGCAGCAGTGCTGCTCTATCTCCTCAACGTGCTGGCACAACTGTGGAGACCGGCGTATTCGCTGCGAGTGATTTCTCCGTATTACTACTACAACGCGCCTGCGCTGCTCGTCCTCGCGGGGAACACCTGGCAGCGCGATCTCGCTGTGCTGCTCGGTCTGACGCTCGTCTTGTCGATGGCCGCCTACGTCGTGTACTCGCGCCGCGACTTGTAAGTCGTCTGCTCTTTCCAGTTTCCAGTTTCCAGTTTCCAGTTTCCAGTTTCCAGTTTCCAGTTTGCGGTTCGCCGTCCTCGTCCAAAACCTTACCTGCCCACGCGGAACGCTATGTACATCAGTTCACCTTGCCGTTCGACTTGCAGGGCGACGGGAGTTCCAGGCTTAAGCACGGCCGAAAGGCGCTTCAGATCGACCATGTTCCTGATTTGATACCCGTTGAACGCGCGCACGACGTCGCCCGGCCGCAGCCGTCCCTCCTGCGAGTACGGTGCGTCAGGTGCGACCTTGACGATGACCGCACCAGAGTTCGGAGTCCGCAGGTCTGGCAAGAGCTTCGCGATCCGCTCGGTGAGATCGACGACAATGAACCCGAGTTCCGGGATCGGTTCCTGCTGAATCGCCGCGAGTTCCGCGAGGCGTGACGGATCGTCCTCGCGTTCAGCAATCGTCAGTGACACCGTTCGGCGTTCACCTCCGCGCTGTACATCGACACGCACGACGTCGCCAATGGGACGCGTGTAGAGGTTCACGCGGAATTGACGGCCGTTCTCCATGGGCTTGCCGTCGAGCGCAAGCACCATGTCTCCCGCTTGCAATCCTCCGCGCGCTGCCGGACTGTCCGGCTCAACGTCAGAAATAATCACGCCGGCCTGGTCCGAAAGCCCGAGCGCCTCGGCAAGCACTGGTGTGACCGTCTGGGCGGAGGCACCGACCGCGCCTCGGCGGACCCGTCCGTTCGTTCGGATCTGCATGAACACGTTCTTGACGATATTGCTGGGCGCCGCGAAGCCGATGCCCTCGCTGCCGCCCGACTGTGAGTAGATAAGTGTGTTGATGCCGACGAGGCGTCCTTCGGTGTCGACGAGCGCGCCGCCGCTGTTCCCCGGATTGATGGGCGCGTCAGTCTGAATGTAAATCATCGGGTCTTCAGGCTCGAGTTGCCGTGCCACCGCGCTGACGACCCCCATCGTCACGCTGGACTCGAGGCCGAGCGGGCTCCCGAACGCCAGTACGATCTGGCCCGGGCGCAGAGACTCCGAGTCGCCGAAGGTGAGCGTCGGCAGCCCCGTCTCCGCGACCTGGATGACGGCGAGGTCGGTCTCGCGATCGACCGAGACAATCTTCGCGGGGACGAGCCGTCCACGCCGCTTGAGGATCGAATGCCCCTGGCCCGTGCCCTTGGCTGCGAACGGCAGTTCCACTTCGAGCCGCGTCGCGTTCTCCACGACATGCGCGTTGGTGACGATGTAGCCGCCGGCGTCGAGGATGACGCCGGATCCGCTGCTCCGTTCCATCGCCGGCTCGGCGCCGCTGGCCTCGTTCTGTTCTTCGCGCGGCGCGTAGCCGGTCACGAAGATCTGCACGACCGACGGGCTGACTTTCTCCGCAAGGTCCTGCAGTGATTTCGACAGGTCTCCGAGCGCAGCGGTCGTGCCGCGCGAGGTCGACTGTGCGGAGGCGGATGTCACGGCGGGCAGCAACAGCGCACACGACAGGACGAGAACACGGATGCCTTGCATCCGCACAGCGTAGCACCGGATACCGGTCTCGCCGCGCGTGCTCTGTACGATCTGCCAGAGGGTGCGGTGAGCCGCCCGCATTCGCGTCATGCGCCTCCCGGCGTCGTGACTTTTACAACGTAGTACAGAAACGGCGGTTTCACATCCCTGAACAGGTGCGGCACGCCGTTCGGCACGATGATGACGTCACCCTTGACCAGCGGCCGGTCGTCGCCGCCGCTGATGGCGTCACCTCGAATTTCTTCCGCGGCGGTCGATTTGCCTCCGACCACCTGTCCGCCGGTGACGAGCGTGGCAGTGCCTTCCAGCACGTACATGATGTCGGTGTCCCGGGCGTGGACTTCCGCCTGTCCGTCGCGGTCGCGCCGGCCGGCGACTATCTTGTACGTGCCGGTCTCTGCGACGGGCGCTCCCTTCGCGAACGCGGCATTCACTTTGTCCGCGGGAAAGTAGACGACCCTTCCCGGCGCTTGCGATGGCTTGTCGGTGGTTTGTGCGTGCACGAGTGCGATCGCAACGGTGAGCACGGTCGCGAACGCGGCGGCTGCTGCTCGGTTCATCTGATTCCTCCTGCGCGCTCAACGAGCGCCGATCGCGGCATGATCGGCGTTGAGCGCATATCGTAGAGAGCGTGGTAAAGCGCCTGCTCCCGCCGCTGGCCGGCCTGGCTTTCATCAGTCTTGGACTACCCGATGGACTCCTCGGTGTGGCGTGGCCGTCCATCCGTGCCTACTTTGGTCTTGACCTCGATGCGCTGGGCGCGCTGCTCATTGCGACCACGGTCGGGTACGTGGCCTCGAGTTTCTCGAGCGGGCGGCTGCTGCGCCAGGTCAATCTCGGAACGGTACTCGCGTCGAGTTGCGGGCTGACCGGTGCTGGCCTTCTCGGCTACGCGAGTTCATCCGCGTGGCCCATTATGCTCGCACTCGGGATCGTGCTCGGCCTCGGCGCGGGCGCGATCGACGCGGGGCTCAACACGTACGCGGCGATCTACCTCGGGCCGCGCGCGCTGAACTGGCTGCATGCCTGTTACGGCGTCGGCGCCGCCACGGGCCCCGTGATCATGACAACCGTAATGCACGCCGGACACCCGTGGCAGCGCGGTTACGTGATCGTCGGCATCGCGCAGCTCGTACTCGCCACCGCGTTCGCGATGACCGCGCACTGGTGGCCAAAGACGGGCGGCGCGCTGCACGACGGTATTCACGCGCCGCACGCGCCGATGCACGCCACGCTGCGTCTCGCGGCCGCCTGGCTCGGCATTGCCACGTTCATCGTATACGCGGGCGTCGAAGCGTCGATGGGCGCGTGGACATACACGTTGTTGACAGAAGGACGGGGCGTCGCAGCGGAACAGGCGGGGTTCATTGCCAGCCTGTTCTGGGGAAGCCTGACCGCGGGACGGCTTCTCGCCGCGGCTGGCGGTGGTGCAATGTCAGCCGCCACACTGCTCCGGACGTCACTGCTCGGGGTTACGCTCGGCACCGGGCTCGTCTGGTTCAACGTGGGTGTTCTCCCGACCTCGATCGGGGTCGCGCTTGCCGGCTGCGCGTGCGGTCCCATTTTTCCGCTGCTCGTGGCGATCACGCCATCACGCCTTGGGCCGGCGCACGCGGCGAACGCGGTCGGGTTTCAGATTGCCGCTGCCGCGGTCGGACTCTCGGTGCTGCCAGGTACGGTCGGTGTCGCGGCAACCAGGTGGGGAATCGAGACGATCGCGTTCCTGTGCTTCGGGTTTGCCGTCCTCCTCGTCTTGATGTGTGAAGCGTCGCTGCGAACGGCACCCCGCACGCAGCCAGTTGCCTAACCGGGAGCGCGCGTCATCGGGTGATCGCGCCGGATGACTGGACGAGTTCACGCACGACGGACACGATCAAGTCCGGCTCGTCGAACAGGATCCAGTGGCCGCTCCGTTCCGCAATGATGTGGCGCCCATCACGCGAGCTCTCCGCCAGTTTCCGGTGCGCGTCGATCTGGTCCGGCGGCTGATCGCCACCGGAGATCACGACCGTCGGAATCCCGGCAGGCGGAACGAACGACGCCATCGAACCCCCGTCGCGCTCGAGCGCGAGCAAGTGATCCCTCATTGCATGAAAACATTTCGGCTGACACCACAGCGCCTGGACGACCGGATGCACGTCCGGCGGAAGCTTTCGGACCTCCCCCACGAGCCGCTCGAGGGTTCGCGCCGCTGTGGGGCCGAAGATGCGAACAAAGCGCCGCGGTGCGCCCGGCGCACCGCCGCTGAGCAGCGACAGAGACAACCGCACTACGCCCAGCCGCGCCAGCAGCGCACCCACGCTCGACAGACGCCTCGCACCCCACAGCATCCGCACGCGCTGCGTGGTCAACGTCACCCATTCAGTCGGTGGGTCAATCAGCACGAGGCCGGCGACGCTCGAAGGATTTCGCGAGGCGTACGCCCGAACGACAAAGCTGCCGAACGAGTGGCCGACGAGCACGGAGCGTTCGCCGTTCGCGACGTGCGCGAGTACTGCGGCGAGTTCATCTACGATCCGAGTGAAGCTCCGGGGGCAAGAGGGCGGGTCGCTCCACGCGAGACCTGCGCGGTCGTACGCACAGACCCGTGTGAACTTCGCGATCTGAGGCTGGACGAGCGCCCAGCTGACCGAAGAGGCCGCGATCCCGGATTCGAGCAGCACGACGGGCCCGCCCTCGCCGCGACAGACCGTGTGCAAACGGTGGCCGCCGACGTCGACGAGGGTCCCGGGAGGCGCGAAGCGGTCGCGTTGACGCTTGCTGTTGATCGCCTGGTAGGCGGCGCCTGCCGCAAGAAAGGTCACCAGAATCGAGAGAGCAACCATGTCGTCGGGGTCTCAATGCGTATGCGGACCACGCAGCAGGACTCGGCTGCGCCAGGCTCTACTGCGGCACGATCGCAGCGCGGCGGCCCCGGAGAACGTATTTCTGGATCTTCCCGGTCGCGGTCTTCGGCAGCTCGGGAACCAGCGTCACCGAGTGGGGCGCCTTGAAGTGCGCGAGGCGATCGCGCACGAACTGCTTGATCTCTTCCGGATCCGCCGTCGCGCCCGCACGGAGAACGACGAATGCGTGCGGGGCTTCGCCCCATCGCGTATCCGGCAGGCCCACGACAGCCGCCTCCTGCACGGCAGGATGACGCAACAGCACGCCTTCAACTTCGACCGATGAAATGTTTTCGCCGCCGCTGATAATCACGTCCTTGAGGCGGTCGCGAATCTCAGCGTAGCCATCGGCGTGCACGATCGCCGCGTCGCCCGTCTTGAACCATCCATCGCCCATCGCTCGATGCGTGGCGTCGGGATCCTCGTAGTAGCCGGCCATCACCACGTTGCCGCGGACGATGATCTCGCCGAGCGTGCGGCCATCATGCGGCACGTCGGCGCCGGATTCATCGACAACCCGGAGTTCTCCCGACGTGATCAGTTCGACGCCCTGGCGCGCCTTCACGATCGCCTGTTCGGGTGCGCTCATCACGTCGTGCTCGGGCTGCCGCTCGCAGATCGTGATGAAGGGTGCGGTCTCCGTCAGGCCATACACCTGCGTGACCGACCAGCCGAGATCGCGCTCGAGACGTTCGATCGTCGCCGCGGCGGGCGGAGCACCCGCGGTCACCACTCGCACGGGTCGATGAGCGCCGGCCGGTGCAGAGGCGGCGGCGTTCGCCAGGCCAATCAGGATTGTTGGCGCCGCGCAGAGCATGGTCACGGCTTCGTTCGCGATCAGATCGAAGACACGCGACGGCTCTACTTTTGTGAGGCAGATGTGACACGCGCCGGCGGCCGTGACGGTCCACGTGAACGTCCACCCGTTGGCGTGAAACATCGGCAGTGTCCACAAGTACCGATCGGCCGCGTTCATCGGAATGTGGACGAGCGTCCCCACGCTGTTCATCCACGCATTCCGGTGCGTGATCATCACTCCCTTCGGCCTGGAGGTGGTGCCGCTCGTGTAGTTGATCGTCAGCAGGTCACGTTCATCGATCGTCGCGGGCGTGAAATCCGGTGAGGTGCCGGCAACCAGTGTCTCGTAGTCGAGCCACCCTTCACCAGAGCCGGTGAGCGCCACGAAGTGGTTCACTGCCGGCAGATCGCGCCGTATCTCGTCGATCGTCGCGAGATAGTCACCATGGGCGCAGACGACCGTCGCGCCGCTGTGCGCAATGAGGTATCGGAAGTCGTCGGCAATCAGACGGTAATTGAGGGGCACGAGCACGGCGCCAATCCGCGGCACCGCGTAGAACGACTCGAGCTGGGCGTGCGTGTTCGGCGCAAGGTAAGCGACACGATCGCCACGATTGACGCCGGCCGATTGCAGCCACGCCGACCACCGATCGCAGCGATCGCCGAACTCGTCGTAGGTGAACCGGAGCGCGCCATCGATCACAGCCGTCCGATGGCCGTGAACGCTGCGGGCCCGGCGAAAGAACTCGAGCGGCGTCAGGGCAACTTCCATAAGCCCCCGGGGCCCGGGCATTATAGCCGCGAGGTGCGAGGTGCGAGGCGCGAGGCGCGGCTAACCCGCCTTTTCGATGTGTACGAGGTAAGCCTCGACCATTATCAGATTCTTTTCGCCCGACGTGCGAATGACGTTGAGCAGCCGATCCATCTTCACCACTTCCTCGAGCTGCTCGTCGATGAACCATTGCAGGAAACTCTGCGACATGTAGTCGTTGTCCTTGACGGCGATGTCCATCAGTCCGGTGATCTGTTGCGTGACCTCCTGCTCCCAGGTCAGCGCCGCCTGTGCGGCTTCCTCGGCGGACCCGAACGTGGGCTTGGGCGCCGGAATGGCCGGAATCTGCAGGTCGGCTTTCGTGTCCAGCATGTACTGGATGAACTTCATCGCGTGCTGTTTCTCTTCATCGGCCTGCTCGAAGAACAGCTTCGACAGCAGTGTCAGCTGCCGCTGACGGAAGTGCGCGGCAATGCTCAGGTACTGCATGTGCGCGCCGAATTCGTTCCCGATCTGCTGGTTGATGGCCTTGGCCAGGTCGCGGCTGATTAACACGTCATCTGCCTCCGTCCCAATTCTATCCCTTGCAATCCGTTCGTGCGGCCAGTATGGTTTTCATCAAACGCTCTATCAACTCGCGGCGGGAGACCTCGATGGCACAGGCCACGTGGCCATTGGTTCAACGCAAGTTCGGGGACACAACGCGTCGGGATGCATGGTGGCTTCAACCGCTGATCGTTTTCGTCGCGCTGTCGGCCTTCATCATTTATGCGACCTGGGCGGCCTTCCAGGGTGACCACTTCGAGTACGGCCCCTATCTGTCCCCTTTCTATTCTCCGTTGTTGTTCGGCGACAGCGCACACGCGTGGTTCGGTCCGAAGCCAGGGTGGTGGCCCGGCGCGCTGCCCTTTTCCGCTGCGTTGCTGATCCTCTGGGCGCCCGGCGGATTTCGCGTGACGTGTTACTACTACCGCGGCGCCTATTACAAGGCGTTCTGGGCGGATCCTCCCGGCTGCACCGTTGGGGAGCCGCGCAAGTCCTATCTCGGCGAGCGCTCGTTCCCGCTGGTCCTGCAGAACGTGCATCGCTATTTCCTGTACCTTGGCCTCGTCTTCATTGCCATCCTCTTCGTCGACGCGGTGAAGGCGTTTCGCTTCACCGACGCGGCTGGCGTGACGCACTTCGGGATTGGCGTCGGCAGCCTCGTGCTGACGCTCAACATGCTGCTGCTGGCCGGTTATACGTTCAGTTGCCATTCGCTGCGCCACTTGATCGGCGGCCATCGCGACGATATCTCTTCTTCACCAACGCGGCTGGCCTGCTACTCATGCGTCTCCTCGCTCAATCGCCGGCACCAGGTATTCGCGTGGTGCAGCTTGTTCTCCGTCGCCTTCGCTGACGTCTACGTGCGCCTCTGCTCGATGGGCATCTGGACGGACTTCCGGCTGCTGTGAGCAGAGCGCTGATGGACTTTGAGACCCATGAATACGATGTTCTCGTCATTGGCGCCGGCGGCGCGGGTCTGCGCGCCGCGATTGAAGCCTCCGCAGCCGGCGTAAAAGTCGGCTTGTTGTGCAAGTCGCTGCTTGGCAAGGCCCACACCGTCATGGCCGAAGGGGGTGTGGCGGCGGCGCTCGCAAACGTCGACGACCGCGACAGCTGGAAGGTGCATTTCGCTGACACGATGCGCGGCGGCCAGTACGTGAACAACTGGCGCATGGCCGAGCTGCACGCGAAGGAAGCGCCCGATCGCGTACGCGAGCTCGAGGCGTGGGGCGCGGTATTCGATCGCACGGCGGATGGCCGGATCCTGCAGCGCAATTTCGGCGGCCACCGGTATCCGCGTCTCGCGCACGTTGGCGATCGCACCGGACTCGAACTGATCCGCACGCTACAGGATCAAGGCGTTCACCGCGGCATCGACGTCCACATGGAGTACACCGTCGTCTCGCTGCTCGTGAGCGATGGCCGCGCATCCGGGGTCGTCGGCTACGAACGCGAGCGCGGCCGCTTCAAGGTCTTCAGTGCCGCCGCCGTGATTCTTGCAACCGGCGGCGCCGGGCGCGCCTACCAGATCACGAGCAACAGCTGGGAAGGGACCGGTGATGGACATTCGCTCGCGTATCACGCTGGCGCCGAGCTGATGGACATGGAGTTCATCCAGTTCCATCCGACCGGCATGATCTGGCCGCCAAGCGTCCAGGGGATTCTTGTCACGGAAGGGGTTCGCGGCGAAGGTGGCATCCTGCTCAACAAGGATGGCCGCCGCTTCATGTTCGATGACATCCCGGAGGCGTACCGCAAGCAGACGGCCGACAATGAAGATGAAGGATGGCGCTACACGCAGGGGGACAAGAACGCGCGGCGGCCGCCGGAGCTCCTGACACGCGATCACGTCGCCCGCTGCATCATGC
>JBKOZS010000193.1:0-8587 GCA_046726015.1 Acidobacteriota bacterium | reverse complement strand
CACCACAGCTCAGTGCACGGCCTCGCGACACGATCCGTCAGCGCCTTGCGACGTTGCCACCTCTGCCACGGCAAGTTGACCGGCGTGCGATGCCAATATACGTTGTCAGGCTGTGCGTGCGTGAAGTGCACGTGCGAGGAGACTTCAATGAAATTGAAGCACGCGATCCCGATTGTCATCCTGTTCGGCATGACTTCTCTCGCGGCCGCGCACAGGATCGGTACCACCGTCTTCACGCTCACACCGTCGACTCACGGGAATCCCGAGGGCGTCACGTTCGATCCGCGAACCGACACGTTTTTCGTCGGCGCGACCGGGGACGGCACGATCTATCGCGGGACGCTCGACAGCACGACGGTCACCGAGTTCATTCCGGGTGGGCCCGGACGGTCGGCGATTGGGATGAAGGCATCAGGAGGAAAGTTGTATGTCGCCGGTGGAACGACGGGCGCACTCTCGGTGTTCGACATCGCTACCGGGCAGGAGGTGGCGGCGTTTTCGACCGGGCCTGGCGGGTTCCTCAATGACCTTGTGATCACGCACGATGGGGACGTATACGTGACCGACTCCTTCCGGCCGACGTTGTGGCATGTGACGGCCGCGCAAGTGGCCGCCGGCGCTGGAGTGGTCGACGCGATTCCGGTAGGTCCGGAAATCCAGTACACGGCCGGCGCGTTCAATCTCAACGGGATTGTGGCGCGCGAGCCTGGCAATCAACTGATCGTCGTGCAGAGCAACAACGGCAAGTTGTTCCGCATCACCTTCGACGAAGACGCGGTAAACGGCCGCACGATTCAACAGATTGCGGTGGAACCGCTGGCTGGTGGTGACGGGATGCTCCTCGACCGCGGCCGGCTGATCGTTGTCCAGGGAGGTCCATCGCCGACACTCGCGTTCGTCCAACTCGCGGGGGACGCGAGGCGCGGCCGAGTAGTTGAGAGGCGTACGGACGCAACCCTGCGCGGCCCCTCGACGATTGCCAGGGCGCGCCAACTCTATCTCGTGGTCAACGCGGATTTTGCGACCAGCAGGACGCCGTTCACGGTGTCTGGCATTCCGCGCCAGCCGTAGCCTCCACCGTCGCTCGAAATACGTCTTCTGAGCCTTGCGGCGGACGCACGAGCAGTCTCATAGCGACGCTTTCGCGGCCGTCTCTTCGGCGGTGCGTGCCACTTCGTCGTCCCACACCCATGCCGCAAGGAGTGTGTAAGCGACGGTGAGCACCACCGGACCGATGAACAATCCCGTGATGCCGAAGGCCAGCAGTCCGCCGATGACACCCGCGAAGATCAGCACGAGCGGCAGGTTCGCTCCGCGCTTGATCAACCATGGACGGACGAGGTTGTCGAGCACGCCGGCGATCACCGTAATGACCAGCAGAATCGTCGCTGCCATCGTGCCGCCCGACCAGTACAACCAGATGACCGCGGGCACGAGAACCAGCATCGGCCCGAGTTGCGCGAGGCAAAGGAACAGCATGACCGCTGTCAGCAACGCGGCTGCCGGAAAGCCGGCGATGAAGAGGCCGGCGCCGCCAATCGCGGCCTGCATGATCGCGGTGACGACCACGCCGAGCACGACGCCCCGGATGGCCCGCGCGGCCTGCAGCGCCGCTTCGCGCCCTTGCCGCCCGGCCAGCCGCTCGGCAAAACGCAACAGGGCGTCTCTCACTTTCTCGCCGTTGGTCAGCACGATCGCCGAGATGATCGCCGTCAGCAGAAACTGCATCAGCATCATGCCGACGCTGCCGGCCTTGACGGCGAACCACTGAAGCGCCGTCTGCACGTACGGCGTGAGCTCAGCCAGCCGCTGCTGCGCGTCGAGCCCGGCGAAGCGCGCCCACCCTGCGGCCAGCCGCTCGCCCCCGAATGGAATTCGCGCCAGCCACGGTGGCGCGGCCGGCAGGGCTACACCCTCCAGATACTTGAGTTCCGTAGTGACGTGCTGGGCGTTCCTGACGATCGTCATCAGCGCCAGAGTCACCGGCACGAACACCACGAGCAGGATCGCCGTCGTGATGATCGCGACGGCGAGGCCGCGTCTGCCCCCGAGAACGGCTTCGAGCCGCATCAGGACAGGCCAGATCGCCACGCTGATGATCGTCGCCCACAGGATGGCCGTGAGAAACGGGCTGAGCACCCAGAACGCGGCTGTCGCGAGCATGGCGAGAAACGCCACTGACAACGTCACGTGCGTGATGTCCACGGGAGCGCGGAGATGGTCTGCCATTGGCTGTCCCTCGCCGTCAGTGGGCTTCTTCAGCGAACCCTTCTAATACTTCATTGCCACCATGGATACCAGCCCGGCCGCGGCCGATCGAAAGGGTTCGCCGTAGCGGAAAGGGGAGGGCGGGCTTTCGGTCGACTCAGGCAGTAAGATGAGGACCTTTCACGGAATGGAGGAAGGAGCACAGGTGCCGATATGTCTTCAGATGCGGCGCGTTGGCGAAGTCGTCGTCATCGCGTGCAGCGGAAAAATTGTCGGCGGTTCCGAGGCGGAGGAGTTGCATCAGGCGATTGGCAAACTGCTGCCTCTTGAACCAAACGTGGTGCTGAATGTCGCCGAAGTGACGTCGCTCGACAGCTTCGGGGTGGGCGTGCTGGTCCGGCTCCTGCACCGGACGCGCAGCGTGTTTGGCGACCTCAAGCTCTGTTGCGTGCCATCACGCATCGCCGAAGTACTGCGAATCACGAAGCTCGCCGGCGTCTTCGACGTGCACAGCCGTGAGGAAGAAGCGATCGCCGCGTTCTACGGGCAATCCAAACCGGCGGACGCGCGAGCGATGCTCGGTGGCGACATCCTCTGCGTCGACGAGTCTCCCGATGTGCTCGCCTACATGTGTGCGGTGCTGCGAGAGGCTGGTTACCGTGTCATGCAGAGCGGCAATGTCTCGGACGCCGCCGTGGTCCTCAAGGTCTCCCGCCCGAGAGTCCTTGTCATCGGCTCCAGCGCCCGCGCGCGTCTGGACGCCGCGCGGCTCGGCGCCTCGCTCGCCGCCGGCAAGTCTGTCGCGATCATCGAACTGCCCGTCGCTTTCGCGAGTCGCGACCCGGCGGAATCGAGCAGCGAACTTGTGTCTCGCGTGCGCGATCTCGCAGGTGAGCCGGCCTGACACAGTGGGTATCGAAACCGCCGTCGCTGCCTTCATCGGCTACACCGAACGGGCGGACAATACGCGCGGCGTCTGGACCGCCCCGGCAGACATCGCGCTGAAGCCGTCGACGGCCCGGCGTTCGGAATCGACGACGAGACGCAGGCGGATCTCAACAAGCCGCTCGACGGCAAGGCCATCAACGTGATTCGGCAGTTCGCCGGCCGTGGCCCCGTCGTCTGGGGCGCGCGCACGCTCGACGGCAACAGCCTCGATTACCGCTACGTGCACGTGCGGCGGACGATCATCTACATCGAACAGTCGATCAGGGCCGCGATCAGACTGTTCGTCTCTGCGCCGAACGACAGCAAGACGTGGGCGTCGCTCATCGCGGCGGCATCCAGCTTCCTGCAAAACCTCTGGGCCCGGGGCGGCCTCCTCGGTGCGACTGCGCAGGAGGCATTCTCGGTCAACTGTGGCCTTGGCACGACGATGACCGCGCAGGATGTGCTCGCGGGCTACATGGCTGTCCACGTGCGAGTGACGCTGATTCATCCTGCCGAATTCATCGAGCTGACGTTCAAGCAGAAGATGGAAAGCCGCGGGCGATTAGCGTGCTGATGCCCAGGTCGCGAGAACGCGCACCGGATCCTCGCCGGTTTCCAGGGTCCGAACAGTGGCGTTCCGAGCATTCTTGTACAGATCGCGTGCAGCCGGGCCGGCAGGCTCGCCAGCGGGTGTCACCGGATCGAGCAAGAGCACCGGACGCGGTCCCACCGCGGCGGTTACATGTGGCAGATCGAATTCCCGCACGATACCGTACGCGTAGATGCCGAACGGTTGCGTGTAGCGGTCAGCGACGGCGAGCGAACGGTAGTCCGTGACAGTGTGACGCAACGCCACTCCACGAACGCCGGCGTCGAGTGCGGCGGCGTACAGCGCGATCACCCCGTGAGGCCCATCGCCCACAAGCGACACGGCACCGCTGATATCGGAGCGGGAGCGAAGGTACTCCAGCGCACGCAGCGTGTCGTAGACCTGTCCGCCGAGGAGCGGCCGGCCCAGCATCAGCGTGAACCACGTCACGTAGGCCTCGTCGGGAATGCGATAGGAAAAATAGGACGGTCCCCGCTGCGGGTAGGCGAGGGCGCAATCACCGCGTCCCCGCACGTCTATGACCGCGATGCGGCAGCCGCCCCCGGCGCACAGCTGCTCAGCGAATGCGTCTTCCCCAATTGAGCTCCATGCGGCTCTCTCACCGATATACAGCAAAGTGGGTGTGGCCGGGCCAGCGTCGTCTGGCGTGAGCAGCCAGCCCGGTGTGCGAATCTCCTGATCGCTTGTGAACTCGAACTGTTCGGCCCGGTATCCCTGCTTTCTGATGGTGGCGAGGACGCGATCCGCCAGTGCGCCGCCGCGCGACTCCCCGATGCCGAGCACGGCGCGAACGCGCTTGCGCAGGTCGTCGGCGGCGAGCGATGAAGGCGTGTGAGTCGCCTCCGCCATCTGACGCGTCAGCGACACCGCGGTTTCACCACCGAACGACGTGGTCGCGAAACCGGTCGGCGTCACGAACAGCGTCGAATCCGGTTCCACCGCCACGGGGGCCTCCCCATCGTCCGCATCCTTGATATCGAACCATCGGTTGAACCACGCGTATGTCGCCCGCCGCATCTCGTAGACATACCCATGCGCAACGGTCGTGGCCTGAAGCGACAGACGGTCGCCGGCGCCGAGTAATTCGTACGCGCGCTTGTATTCATCGAGGAAGCCAACCGACCCGGCCACGTACTCGGGTGAATACGTGTGACCGGCGTCGTGCAGGGTGATCGTCACCAGCAGCGGCTTTGGTGCGAAGGTATACAGCAGGTCCGCGCGGTCGATCCCGTAGGAGAGCGCGGGCACGATGTTCTGCTCGGCATCGTCGGCAGAGCCAGGCGGTTCGACGTTGTCCTGCGCGAGGTTCTCGGTGTTGCCCTGGGACACGACGGCGACCCGGATGCGGCTATCGAGCGCTGCCAGGAACTGCGTCAGCGTTCCGCCGCCGGACTGACCGCAGCAGCCAATCCGTTCGGGATCGACCTCCGGGCGCATCAGCAGGTAGTCGATGCCGCGGATTCCGTCCCACGCGCGAAAGAGACTGAAGTTGGCGCCGAGCAGGATCAGGCGGCGTCCGGCGTATTCATGTTCTCCAGTCCCACCGCCCTCGATCGTCGATTGGCCAGGGCGGCTGCCAGGGTACTCAATGCGTTCGCCCTGCCCGAACGGGTCGTAGGCGAGCACCACGTAGCCCTTGCGCGCCAGATTCGAGAACAGTCTCTGATAGCTTCGCCAGGCCTTGCCATTCGTCGAATGCCCGAGTGGCGCCAGAATCGCCGGGCGGCGTCCCGTTCGGCCCGACACATAGAGGTTCGCGGTGACGTAGAGGCGCGGCCGGCTCTCGAATGTCAGCTTCTCGATCCGATACCCTTGTCGCTCGACGATGCCAGTGATGCGCGGATTGAGTGGAGTTTTTTCGAGAGGTCCTCCCAGCATCTTCCAGAGCTCGGCGGTCACCGCTTTCTGGCGGTCGAGGACTCCCTGCCGCGTCGAGATTGCATTGATGACGCTGGTGCGTCGTTCGCGCGCATCGTTCGCGAGGCGGACGAGGTAGCGCTCCAGATCGCGGGAATAATCCGGCAGTGCCTCCCACTCGACGTTCAGCTCGACTCCCGGCGCCCCCGACGCACGGGTTCCAGCGACAGATTGTCGTGGAGGATCGACCGCGCGGCTGAAGCGCGCCGCGGCGGACATCGTTCCGGTGACTTCGAGGAATTCGCGCCGTGTGTAGTTCATGACGTGCGTCCCGTGTGCATGTTCCGCAGTCGAACACTCCGCAACCGCATTTCAGACTGATGCTTGCGAGAGCACGATACACTACGCGAGAAGCGCGCCACGACACGAGCGTACCCACGCGGAGCCTGCAGACCGCGCATAAGAGTTGCGTCATCTTCCTGTTCTTCTGTAACGGAGGACCTGAGGGCCGAGACTTTCTGTATCGGTACTTCCCGCTCTCGGTGGTGGTGGGCTGGAAGTTTGTCGTCTTGATGACAGCGGTGGTGGCCCTGGGTCAACTGGAGGGCTGGGGCGAAACTGCGGTGATGGTCGCGATCAATGCAGTCATGTTCGTACGCATCGGCCAGCATCTCCGGGCCCTGGCCTCAGGCGAGTAAGCTCATAGTCCGATGTGAGAGGCGCAGCCCTGTTCACTCTGGAACACAGGCAAGCGCCTGGACGCTGTCTGCAAGCCCGGGCTCGGGCCAGGTGATGTCCAGGGCCTTCCAGTTTCGTCCCGCATCATCCGATCGGAAGAGGCCTCGGTTGTTGGCAGCGTAGATCACGCCTGGTTCGGTGGCAAGAGTGGCGAAGCGGCTTGCCGTGGTGCCCCTTGCTTCCGGCAGTCCGCTCATAGCCTGCTCCCATCGCTCGGGCGTGGTTTTCCGATAAACGTAGGCCTCGGCCCACTGCGGTCGATACGCGGACCCGGGGCCGTCGGTGGCAGACACGACCACCGCATCCGGATCCGCGGGATCCACCGCAAGGGCTACGAGGTAGCGGTGGCGCAACCCATTCTCGGGCGACCTCCAGGATTCCCCGGCATCGATGCTTTCAAAGTACCCGTCGCCAGCGGCCGAGTAGATGCGGCCGCGAGCAAGCGGGTGCGTTGCCGCCGTGTGCGTGTCGTACGGACCTCCGCGAACGCGATCGTGCCAGGTTCGTCCGCCGTCGAACGTGCGCACGAGAGCGCCGGCCTCGATCGCGACGAATACGCGGTCAGCGGAAGTCACATCGGCTTCGATCCACCGAACGTGGTGCGTATGTGGTCGTGGGGGAAAGCTCCAGGTGACGGCTGAAGGCAGTGCGCGCAGGCCGTCGAGATCTACCCAGCTGTCGCCGCCGGTTTCGGAGCGATACACAGCGGTTGGTTCGGTGCCGGCAAAGACAACTCCGAATGCGTCAGCCCCATCGGCATGACCCACGGCCACTGCCATGATGGTGGAGTGGTCGATGCCCGGTCCGACCGGTTCCCAGTTGCGCCCGCTGTCGCCGCTTCGGAACAGACCGGCACCAGCAGTTCCGCAGTAGACTCGGGCCGGGTCGCGCCGGTCGACTGCCACACATTCGGGCGACCGTCCGCGCAGGTGTTGTTCGACGGCCCATCTGGACCCGTGGCGGGCGATCAGCAGGGCCGCTCGAGTTGCTACCAGGATGCTGCCCATGCTCGATTATCTACCGTCTAACATCACCAATACACGAGCGTGTGCCCGAACCGGCGCGCGGACGGCAATCGTCGCCTCGATATTCGGCGCACTCTTGATGGCCCCTTCACTGCTGTCGGCCCAGACGACGATCGTTCGTCCCATCGAAATAGACGACGTCCTCGCGAATCCGGGGATGGGCATTGAGACATTCCAACGCTTCCAGGGACAGCCGCTGAACGAGGGCGTTCGCTGGTCCGAAGTGGGTCCCGAGGCATCCGGGGTTGATGCGACGGCGGCAGCGCACGTCGATTTTCCTGCGTCGAGCGTCGCTTACCTGCGCTGGTTCTGGTCGCAGATCGAGCCGCAGCGCGGGACCTATCGCTGGTCGATCCTCGATGATGCGCTGGCCGAGGCGCGCCGTCACGGCCAGCGGCTGGCGATCCGGATCATGCCGTACGACGACAAGCATCCGATGCCCGACTGGTATCTCAAGTCGGGCGCGAAGCGAGCCAACACCTCTACGGACAAGGACGGCGCGATCTGGTCGCCGGATGCGAACGATCCGCTCTATTTCAAGTACTGGAGCGCGCTCATCCTCGAAGCGGGGAAGCGCTACGACGGCCACCCGGACCTCAATCACGTGGACGTGTCCACCGTCGGCTACTGGGGAGAGGGCTGGGGTCCCTACTTGCCCGAGTGGACCGTTCAGCAGCAGTTGATCGACGTGTACTTCAAGGCGTTCCCGCGCACGCTGCTGTTGATGAACTTCGATGCGCTGCCGGCGCTGCAATACGGCGTCAAGCTGGGCGGGGGCTGGCGGCTCGACTGCTGGGGTGACATGGGCGCGCCGGGCCGCAGCTTTGCGCACATGTTGGACTTCTATCCGCAGCAGCTCGCGCGCGGCGGGCTCCAGGACGCCTGGCAGACCAGGCCGGTTGCACTCGAAACCTGCTGGGTTCCGGAGCAATGGCACCAGTGGAACTTCCCGTTGAAAGCCATCCTCGATCAGGCGCTCCGCTGGCACGCCTCCACCATCAACGTCAAATCCAGTCGCATTCCCGCGGACTGGAAGACTGCATTCGACGAGTTCCAGAAGCACGTTGGTTATCGCTTCGTGCTGAAGAAGCTCGAATACCCGTCGCACGTGACACGCGGTTCGATGGCCGCGGTGAACATGTGGTGGTTCAACGCCGGCGTCGCGCCCATCTACCGCGGCTACACCCTCGCGCTGGCGATCGGCGACACCGTCATCGCG
>JBKOZS010000192.1:0-19128 GCA_046726015.1 Acidobacteriota bacterium | reverse complement strand
TCGGTGGCCCGCGTATGTGCGCGCGTACGCATCGAATTCAAGCGACGTCTGAGCCGCGGCAAAGGCGTTGGAGAGCTCACGCTTATCGAGTTCCGTCCGCTGCGCTCCCGCTTCATGCACGTCCCAGTCGTCGCCGGCGGGCAGCGCCACGGCAACGAACTCCAGGTCGAAGCGCCGGGAAATCGACCGGGCCAGTGCTGACAGCGCCTCCCGGCTGTCCGTCATCATCAGCACGTCGCGGCTCAAGTCGAACAGCCGCGCCAGCTCGTCGCGCCGCCCGAGGGCCTCTTGCGTTCTGGCGCGCGCCACCGACGACAGGTTGCTCGCCACGAGACTGACGACGAGAAAGGCGACCAGAGCGACCCAGTTCTGGGGATCGGCAATCGTAAAGGCGCCGATTGGAGGCAGGAAAAAGAAGTTCAGACAGAGCATGGCCGCAATGGAAGTCGCCACCGCCACCCACAGGCGCGACGTGGCCGCCACCAGAAGCACGACCATCAGGTATGACGTTGAGACGATGGCCGCGTTCGAGAGCCGAAGCCAGTGCCCCAGCGTCAGCGCCACGGCGGCCACGGCCAGCAACGCCCCGCCGAGATGAAGCGCGTCTGAATGCCTGGACCAGCGCATAGTTAGCGGCGTTCAGATCTCGACCTGGACGCCGAGTTCGACCACGCGCTCCGGAGGCAGCCTGAAGAAGGTCGTCGCCCGGACCGCGTTGCGAGCCATCAGCACGAACAGGCGTTCCCGCCACATCGCCATGCCCGGGGCTTTCGTCACGATCAGCGTCTCGCGCCCCAGAAAGTAGGTGACGTCGTCTTCGTCGAGCTGCAGGCCATGATTGCAGGCACGCACGAGTGCTTCCGGGACGTTCGGATCTTCCATGAAACCATAGCGGATGGCGACGTCGAACACTCCCTGCCCCAGCGGGCGCACGGAGAACTGTTGCTCCTCTGCGACGTGCGGAACCGGCTGCGTGCTGACCATCAGGGTGACGACATGATCGTGGAGCACCTTGTTGTATCGCAGGTTGTGCGCCAGCGCCGGCGGTGTCCCCCGCGGCTGCGCGGTCATGAACACCGCGGTGCCCGGGACACGCGCGGGACGCGTGTTCTCCACTCTGCTGAGGAATTCCTCAATCGGGACCGCGCGTGCGGTCAGGCGCATCGCCACGATCTGGCGACCCGTTTTCCATGTGGTCATCAGCGTGAACAGGAATGCGCCGATGACCAGCGGCAGCCATCCGCCGTGGGCGATCTTCAGCACGTTCGCGCCGAAGAACGCCAGGTCGATGACCAGAAACACTCCGGTTACCGCTGATGCGACAATCGGCGGCCATCCCCATCGTTCTTGCGCGACGACCTGCAGCAGCACCGCCGTGATCACCATCGTCAACGTGACGGCGATGCCGTACGCAGCCGCCAGCGCGGTCGATGAGCCGAAGCCGATCACGATCAAGATGGTGCAGATCATGAGGGCCCAGTTCACCTGCGGTACGTAGACCTGCCCCATCTCGTGATGGGAGGTGTGCTCGATGTCGAGACGCGGGCAGTATCCGAGCTGGATAGCCTGCTGCGTCAGCGAAAATGCGCCTGAGATCAGCGCCTGGGACGCAATGATCGCCGCAACAGTTGCGAGCGCGACGAGCGGAAGAAGCGCCCAGCCGGGTGCGAGCAGGAAGAACGGCTGGTGCGCCGCCTCGGGGTTTTCCAACAGCAGCGCGCCCTGGCCGAAGTAATTGACGAGGAGCGCAGGCAACACCAGCGAGAACCACGCGAACCGGATCGGGCGCTTGCCGAAATGTCCCATGTCCGCGTATAACGCCTCGCCGCCCGTGACGACCAGGAACACGGCGCCCAGCACGGCAAACCCATGCCATCCGTGCTCGCGGAAGAACACCAGCGCATGGCGTGGATCGACGGCTGTGAGGACGACGGGCTGGCGAATCAGCCACACGATCCCGAGCGCCGCGATGACAACGAACCAGGCCACCATGATGGGGCCGAACATTCGTCCGACACGGTGCGTGCCGTGGCGTTGTATCGCGAACACGGCGATCAGAATCACTACGGCGATCGGCACCACATACGGTTCGAACAGCGGTGTCGCGACCTTGAGCCCTTCTACGGCGCCAAGGACGGTAATGGCGGGAGTGATCATTCCGTCGCCATAGAGCAGGGCCGCGCCAAATATGCCGAGGAGAACCAGCGCGGAATACGTGTCGCGATTGCCGCGCTTGTCGGGCAGCAGCGCTGTCAGCGCGAGAATGCCGCCTTCACCCTGGTTGTCCGCGCGCATGACGATCGCGATGTACTTGATCGAGATCACCAGCACGAGCGAGTAGATGATGAGCGACAGAACGCCCAGCACGTTCCCGTGCGTAACGGCAACGGAATGTGAACCGAAGAAACACTCTCGAAGCGCATACAGCGGGCTGGTGCCGATGTCGCCGTAGACGACGCCGATGGCGGTCAGCGTGACCGGAAGGAGCTTGCGGGGACTTGCAACGGGACTGGCCAGGACGCCTCCAATCCGCCGACGGGGTTAGCTGACGGGCTCGAGGTTGGAAGTCCTCTTCCGGGAGGTTCCCGGTTTCGCCCCTACGGAGTGGGTCCCCCGCGACGCCGGCATTCCGGCGTCTTAGGCCGAAGTACACATCTTTATACCGCGGAATGACATTCGGGCGTCTCTGAGAGGCGCCGTGCAGCTGCGGGTGCAGGGCCGGTCTTCGGGCCCGACTCATCGACGGAGGAACGGCTCCGATCGGCCTCGCCTCCGAGTGAGGTTCCTCCCTCATCTCGCCACACCTATTTGCATGCGCAACGCGTCCGAACGAAGAATCCATGCGACGATGCGGCTGCGGAGGACTCCAATGCGCCGACACTTCGTTGCGCCCATTCGTCATGCTTCGCGCGTTTCGCTGGCACTCGCGTTCTCGTTCACCAGCCTGCTGGCCGCAGCGCAGGCCGTTCATGAAGCACCGGCCGCAGCGCCCTCGACCGGAAGCGTTGCACCACAAGGAGAGCCGGGCCAGCCACTCACCGTCAGCGGAACGGTCACCTCACCCGACGGGTCACCAATCGGCGGCGCATCGCTGTACATCTACCAGACCGACCACGAAGGGTATTACAGTGTGAAGCCCGCAAGCGACAATCGTAATCCGCGACTGAAGCTGTTCCTGCGGTCGGATGCGCGCGGCGCGTGGTCGTTCACGACGATCAAGCCTGGCTCCTATCCAAACAGCCGCGTGCCTCCTCATATTCACTTCGAGGTGTCGGCGGCAGGCCGCGAGCCGAAGATCTTCGAGATCGTCTTCGAGGGGGACTCGTTCGTCACGCCGGAGATGCGGCAGAACCCCGCGTTCTCCGTCAGGCCGATTGAAGACGGCAAGGTGACAGACCGCATCGTGCTGAGGTGACTGGAGGCGCGCCTCAGGCGCGCCTCGTGCCAAGCTCCGACGTGCATGCGGGGCATCGCGTCGCCGCGACAGGGATTTTGGTCACGCAGAATGGGCAGTCGCGCATGGGCGTCTCGGGCGCGACCGGCGCCGGTCCTTTCAACCGGTTGATCTGCCGCACGAGCAGGAACACCACAAACGCGACGATTAGAAATTCGAGAATCGTGTTCAGGAAGATGCCGTAGTTGATCGTTGGCGCCCCGGCCTTCTGCGCATCCGCCAGCGACGCATACTGCTGGCCGTTCAGCGCAAAGAACAGGTTCTTGAAATCCACGCGCCCCAGCGCCATGCCGATCGGCGGCATGACGATGTCGTTGACGAGTGAAGTGATGATCTTTCCAAAGGCGGCGCCGATGATGACGGCCACGGCCAGATCGATCACGTTTCCGCGTGCGGCGAAATCGCGAAACTCCTTCCACATGCTCGTCACCTGCCTTCCATGTACGAAACGCGGTAAATGACATTGGCGGTATCGTCTGAAATCAACAGCGCGCCGTCAGGCATGACGAGCACGTCCGCAGGACGTCCCCACGCCGTGTCGCCGCGCACCCATCCTTCGATAAATGGTGTGTAGCTCTCCGGACGGCCGTCCGCGCCGAGCTTCACGAGCGAGACGCGGTAACCGATCTTCGTGCTGCGATTCCAGGAGCCGTGCTCCGCAATGAAGATCTGGTTCTGGTACTCGGCGGGAAACATGCGGCCGGTATAGAAGCGCATGCCGATGGCCGCGACGTGCGGCCCGAGCTTCTGCATCGGCGGCTCGAACTCCGAGCACGGTTTCTTGCCGCCGAACTCGGGATCCTTGATCTCCCCGGCATGACAGTACGGATAGCCGAAGTGCAGGCCGGCTTTCGGCGCGCGATTCAGTTCGTCCGGCGGCACATCGTCGCCGAGCATGTCGCGCCCGTTGTCCGTGAACCAGAGCTCGCTCGCGGTGGGATGCCAGTCGAACCCCACGCTGTTGCGCACGCCGCTCGCGAACGTTTCGAGCTCGCTGCCGTCCGGCTTCATGCGCGCGATGATGCCGTGCTTGACGTCGACCTCGCAGACGTTACACGGCGCTCCGATGGGAACGTAGAGCAGACCGTCGGGACCAAAGGCAATGAATTTCCAGCCGTGGTGCGTTTCCCTGGGAAACGTGTCGTTGACGACCACAGGCTGCGGCGGAGCATCGAGCTGCGCTTCGATGTTGTCAAAGCGAATAACCCGGCTGATCTCCGCAACATAGAGCGCACCGTCGCGGAACGCGACCCCGCTGGGCTGATTCAGGCCGCGGGCGACGATGACAACACGCTCGCCGCGATGGTCGCCGTCGGCGTCGACGATTGCGTACACGTTGCCGCGCATGCTGCCGGCGAACACGGTGCCCTTTGCACCGCGTGCGAGTTCGCGCGCAGCCTGGACGCCGGTCGCGTAGGGCTCGATCTTGAACCCGGCGGGAAGCTTTAAGGTCTCGAGGGGCAGGGACTGGGGACCGGGCGCCTGAAGAAGCGACGAGGCCGCCACAAGAGCAAAGATCAGGGGCAGGCGCATAGCCGGCCATCATATGTCAGCCCACCCACTCGGAGTCAGGACGCCGACCGGGGCTATTTGCTAATTTTTTACCTCGGTGCTATTTTCGTAGCACCTTTTGCGCCCGGCTGCCGTCTAAGCCTCTGTAAACCGGGAGCCGGGAACACAAAATGACCACCGCGCATCGTGATTTGAGCCGCCGCGAGCGACAGATACTCGATATCCTTTATAAGAACGGCCGCGCGACTGCGGCTGAGGTGCAGGCCGCGCTGCCTGAGCCGCCAAGCTACTCGGCCGTGCGGGCCCTGCTCCGGATTCTCGAGGAAAAAGGGCACGTCCGGCACGAACAAGACGGGCCCCGATACGTATACCTGCCGACAGTGGCGCGCGACAATGCGAAGCGATCGGCCCTCCGGCATATCCTCCAGACATTCTTCGACGGCTCGGCCGAGCAAGCCATTTCCGCTCTGCTCGACGACTCGTCCTCGAAGCTATCGTCCGCAGAGCTCGATCGGCTCGCCCGATTGATCGACGGGGCGCGGAAGAGCGGAGTCTAGACATGGGCCTCATGGAAACGCCGATCGTGATCGACGCGCTGATCAAGGCATCACTCGTATTGGGCGCGACAGCGCTCGTCGCAGCCGCGCTCGGTCGCGCCTCCGCATCGGCTCGCCATCTCGTATGGACGCTGGGTCTCGTCGGGGCGCTTGCCGCCCCGGCGCTCTCGCTTGCACTGCCACGGTGGGAAGTGCCGCTCGTGCACATTCAGAACGCTCCGGTCGTTGCTGAACCATCGGTGGCCCAGGCACCGGCAATCCGTCACGAGGGTTCAACGCAGAGCGCGCAGCGTGATTCCTTCGTTGCGAGTGCTCCGGCCGGACGCGGAACCCGAGAGAGCGGTGTGAACGAGCGAATCTCCTCCGTCATGTCGTCGCTCTCATGGGCCACGATCCTGCTGACGATCTGGGCGGTGGGCGCATGCGCGATTCTGTTCCGCATGTTGCTTGGCCTCGCGGCCGTGCAATGGATGTCGCGCCGCACGCCGGAGATTACGAACGCGTCCTGGCTGGGGGAAGCGCAGTCGCTGGCGCGCGCACTCGGGATTTCACGCGTGCGGTTCCTCAGGACGCGTCTCGGCTCGATGCCGATGGCATGGGGCATCTTCCGGCCGTCCGTGTTGATGCCGGTGGATGCGGATACCTGGCCCTCGGATCGCCTCCGCATCGTGGTGCTGCACGAGCTCGCGCACGTGAAGCGTCGTGATTGCCTTACGCACCTCATTGCGCAGGTTGCATGCGCGGCATATTGGTTCAATCCGCTCGCGTGGATTGCGGTGAAGCGCCTTCGCACCGAACGCGAGCGTGCCTGCGACGATCTGGTGCTCGTGTCCGGCACCGACGGACCTGATTACGCCGACCAGTTGCTGGAGATCGCGCGCGTGATGCGAGCCGGCCGATTCCCCGCCGTGCTGGCTGGCGCGTCACTCGCGATGGCGCACCGTTCACAGCTCGAAGGGCGCCTGATTGCCATTCTCGATCCGACCGTGCCACGCCGCGGGCTGACGCGGATGCGCGCAGCGCTGGCGACTGGCGTGTTTGCACTCGTGCTGGTGCCGATGGCCTCGGTTCAACCGTGGGCGAGCGAAGCGGTCACCAGGATGGACACATTGCCGACCAACGTGGCGCCTGCAGTTTCAGCGGCGGTGGCCGCTCCCGCGCCTTCACCCGCGCCGCAGCCGCAGCCACGCGCGGAGCGCCAAATCGAGCAAGCCGACGCCGCCGCGAGTGCTGCTGCCCAGGGCGTCGTGCAATCCGTCACACCGGGGATCACGCAGGGTGTCACCCAGGGCATCACGCAGAGCGTTACGCAGGGCACCACGCAAGGCGTGCTGAACGGCATTGGTGCGGTGTTCGAGCGCGTGGTTCCGCACGAGTGGGACACCACGCAGGACGCCAAGTCGAACGCCGACCCGCGAGCGGTTGCGGCATTGACCGCAGCGCTGAAGGATCCCGACAAGGACGTGCGTGAGACCGCGCTGCACGCGCTCGTGCAGATGCGGGACCCGAGCGTCTTCGAACCACTCATGACGGCGCTAAAGGATGAGAGCGCGGATGTCCGCGAGCAGGCGGCGTTCGGCCTCGGCCAGATGCGCGATCGACGCGCCGTCGAGCCGTTGATTGCGGCAACCAAGGATTCCAACGCAGATGTCCGCGAGCAGGCCGTGTTTGCGCTCGGGCAGCTTCGCGATCCGGCAGCGATCGACGCGCTGAGTGCGTCGCTCCGCGATGCCAACGCCGACGTGCGCGAACAGTCGGCCTTCGCGCTCGGTCAGATCCGCGACAGGCGCGCCGTCGAGCCGCTCATCTCGGCGTTGAAAGACGAGAAGCCCG
This sequence comes from Acidobacteriota bacterium, assembly GCA_046726015.1. GTDB lineage: Bacteria > Acidobacteriota > Vicinamibacteria > Vicinamibacterales > 2-12-FULL-66-21 > QHWT01. Next base: position 11,772 of record JBKOZS010000192.1, on the reverse strand, counting down.
ACATCCGCGAGCAGGCGGCCTTCGCGCTTGGCCAGCTCCGCGACGGAAAGGCCGTTGAAGCCCTCGTCATTGCACTGAAGGACGCGAACGCAGACGTTCGCGAGCAGGCCGCCTTCGCGCTCGGGCAGATTCGTGATCCGCGCGCGATTGACGGACTGACGACCGCGTTGAAAGACACGAGCGCATCGGTGCGGCAACAGGCCGCCTTCGCGCTCGGACAAATCCGCTAAATACCTGCGCCGTGCCTGGCGGTCGCACCGCGCGATCGCCCGGCAGGCGGTGTCGTCCGTGATGCTGTTTTCTTAGCAGGAGAGACGAACATGAGCCCGGTCACTGTGTTCTTTCGCACGCTGCTGCGGTCGAGTGCGATTTTCCTGGGCACCGCCGCGATCTTCCTGCACCCGCCGCTCGAATGGTCACGCGCGGTCGCGACGCAGAGCCCGAACGAGGCGGCGATCGACGGCCTGATCGGCGCGCTGAAGGACACGGATGCCGGCGTTCGTCGCCAGGCTGCGAGTGCATTGGCGCAACTGGGGAACAGGCGCGCCGTGCCGGCGCTGGCCGCGGCACTGAACGACACCGATCCTGCCGTGCGCTCGAAGGTCGCGTCGGCACTCGGCGAGATCGGGGACAGGGCAGCGGTTGAGCCCTTGATCGCGGCCGCGAAGGACACGAACGTCGATGTGAGACGACGTGTGATCGACGCGCTCGGGGAGCTTGGCGACGAGCGCGCGCTCGACGCGTTGACGGCGGCACTGAAGGACTCGGAGGCAGCCATCCGGCGCGCGGCAGCGGCGGCAATCGCGGAGATCGGCGGCGACAACGACGGACCGCACGTGCGTGTCCATCCGCACCCGCATCCTCACCCGATGCCGATGCCGAATCCAAATCCCAACCCGAATCCGAACCCGAATCCCAATCCTCGTCCGCGGCCGAACCCTCGCCCGATGGTGATGCGATGATGCTCGCCCTGCTGCTCGTTGCGCTGTTGTCGATCGTGCAGGTGGATGTCCGCGCCGCGACAACGGCACTGAATTCAGCCGACCCTGCGTCGCGCACGCGCGCGGCATGCGATCTTCGGGAACTGGGCGAGAGCGCTCGTGACGCGATCCCGCAGCTCGTGAATCTTCTCGCTGACGGCTCTCCGGTCGACCCGGCCATCTGTCACGAACGAACATGGCGATGGGGTCGTCATCACCAGGGGGACACGACGAGTCCCGGTGAACAGGCCGCTTCCGCACTCGTGGCCATCGGGTCCGCGGCGTACGAACCGCTCACGAAGGCGCTGAAGGGCCCTGCGTGGATTGCGCGCGGCAATGCCGCGTGGGCGCTGGGCGCGCTCGGGAATCACGCTGCCGCACCATTGCTGGCAGGAGCATTGCGCGACACCGAGGCCACGGTGAGACGCCGCGGCGCATGGGCGCTTGGCGCGCTCGACGCATCCGAATCGGTTCCCGCATTGATCGAGGCCTTGAAGGATACTGACCCGGGCGTGCGCGAACAGGTAGCCTGGGCGCTCGGTGCGATTGGCGATCGCCGCGCCGTCGAGCCGTTGATGAATGCGCTCAACGATGAATCGGCGCAGGTCCGCGAACAGGCAGCGTGGGCGCTCGGCGCACTCGGCGACCGCCGCGCGGCACCAGCACTCGCCAAGGCGCTGAAGGACAGCGAAGCCCGCGTCCGGAAGCAGGCCGCCTGGGCGCTCGGCGCTATCGGTGGATAGCGCCTGCGGCCCGCCCGAAGCGGCGGAGCGAAGTCCGCGCGCAGCGCGGACCGCTGAGGGCGAGCGCGTGGGGGTGGGGCCCCACGCGCATTAAGAAATGCCAGCCGGGCGTTTGAATCCGGCGCGCCGTCGCGCTAATCACCGCCTTGGAGTTCGTCATGTTCGATCTGCGCTACGCCATCCGGACGTTTCTCAAGACTCCCGCCTTCACCGCCGTCGTTCTTCTGACACTGGCTCTCGGCATTGGCGTGAACACCGCGATGTTCAGCGTGGTCAATGCGGTGCTGCTCGAGCCGCTGCCATACCCAGACGCACCGGAACTCGTGCGCGTGCGGCGCGGCAGCTCGTATCCCGACATGCGGGACTGGGCAGCCGAGGCGCAGAGCTTCAGCCGCGTTGCCGGATACCGGCCGCAACTTTTCGACTTCGATACCGGTGACGTGCCCGAGCGGACCGATGGCGCGTTCGTCACGGGTCAGTTGTTTCAGCTGCTTGGCGCCCGGCCCGTGATCGGACGCTTGATCGACGACCGCGATCAGGCCGCCGGTTCACCACATGTCGTTGTTGTCAGCGAACGCTTCTGGCGTACCCGTCTCGGCGGAAGTCCCGATGCGGCGGGCCGGCCGGTGTCGTTCAACGGCACCACGTATCAACTCCTTGGCGTGATTGCCGCCGGCTTCGAACTGCCAGGTGACAAGGCGGACGTGTTTGCGCCTTTTTATTCCGAGGCTCCCATCGAGGCCGAGGCGCGCGGCGCGCACACGCTGCGCGGGCTGCTGCGTCTCAAGCCAGGTGTGACGTTTTCAGCGGCGCAGTCCGACATGGATGCGCTGGCACGCCGCCTCGAGCAGACGTATCCGCGCACGAATCGGCAAATGCGGTTCGTGCTCCAGCCGCTCAATGACAGCCTGGTTGGCACGATGCGATCGGCGTTGTGGATCCTGCTGGGCACGGTCGGGTTCGTGCTGCTGATTGCCTGCGTGAACGTCGCGAACCTGCTCATCGCGCGTGCCGCGGCGCGACGAAACGAAATGGCGGTCCGCGCGGCGCTCGGTGCGAGTCCCTACCGCCTTGGGCGTCAGCTGGTCAGCGAAAGCCTGCTGCTGGCCGCCGCGGGCGGCGTTCTCGGGCTCGGCATTGCCTACTCCCTTACGCGCGCGATCGCGAGCCTTGCGCCAGAGACCCTGCCGCGTGTCGATCGCGTCGCGCTCGACGGCAGGGTCCTGCTGTTCACGCTCGCGGCATCGCTCCTCACCGGCCTGCTGTTTGGCGTGCTGCCTTCCTGGATTGCCAGTCGCAGCGCGCTCGCGGATGCCACGCGCGGCGGTGCGCGGGTCAGTTCACGCCAGCGCGTTCGCTCGGTGTTGATGGTGGCGGAGATCGCTCTTGCGCTCGTGCTCGTCTCAGGAACCGGCCTCCTGCTGCGCAGCTTCTCGATGCTGATCTCGCAGCCGCTTGGTTTCGAGGCGGACCACCTGCTGACGGGCAATATCAGGTTCAGCGCGAACCGCTATCGGGACGTCGGAGCGCGCACGCGTTTTTACGATGAGCTCGAGCGCGTGCTCGCGTCGACGCCAGGCGTGAGCGCGGTCGGTCTCGTCACCGAAATGCCAATCGGCAGCGATCCACTGATGCACAACCTCGCGTTCGAAGGCCGTCCGGTCACGCCTGGCGCGGAGCCCGAAGTCTTCTATCGAGGTATCAACCCGGGATACTTCAAGGCGCTTGGCATTCCGCTACTGCGAGGACGTGCGTTCGGGCAGGCGGACTCCGCGACGTCAGCGCCGGTGGCCATTGCCAACCAGGCATTCGCGAACGAGTACTACCCGGGCGAGGAGGTCGTCGGCAAGCGCGTGCGCTGGGCCAGCGGGGATGGCGAGTGGATCACGATTGTCGGCCTCGTCCCCGACGTGCGCGGCGTATCGCTCGACTCCGGAGAGGTGCCCGCTCTCTATGTTCCGTACGCGCAGGAGAGGAACTGGTGGCGGATGTGGATGGACGTCGTGGTCCGGACACATGGAGAGCCGGCCGCGTTCGCATCCGAGTTGCGCCACGCGGCCGCGCGCGTCGATCGCACGATCCCAATCGCACGCATCAGGCCGATGAGTACGGTCGTCGCGGCGTCAATGGCGGACCGCCGCTTCAATCTCTTCATGATTGGCGGATTTGCTGTGCTGGCCATCGTGCTGGCGGCCGCGGGCACGTACGGCGTGATGGCATATCTCGTGACGCAGCGATATCGCGAGCTTGGCATCCGCGTCGCCATGGGCGCCAGGCCTGCGGAGATCATGCGGCTCGTCATGGGACACGCGCTGACGCTCGGTGTCGCTGGAACGATCATTGGTCTGCTCGCGTGGCTGGCCGTCTCGCGTGTGCTGCAGGGAATGCTCTTTGGCGTGACTGCGGGTGACATGCGGGCGCTGACTGGCGCGATTGCCACGCTGCTCATCATGACTCTCGCGGCGTGCTATGGACCCGCACGGCGAGCCGCGCGCGTGGATCCGCTCGTCGTACTCCGGAGTGAATGACATGACCTCGTTGTTCCAGGATGTTCGCTACGCGGCTCGCCTGCTGCTGCGCACGCCCGGCTTTACCGCCATCGCTGTCGTCGCATTAGCGCTCGGCATCGGCGCCAATACCGCAATCTTCAGCGTCGTCAACACGCTGCTGCTCCGTCCGCTGCCTTACCGCGATCCGCAGCAGCTCCTCGTCATCTGGGAACACAACATCCCCCGCGACAAGAAGAACAATGTCGTCTCACCCGGCAATTATCTGCACTGGCGAGAGATGAATCGTGTGTTCGACCAGGTGGCGGGTATCGCGACGTTCCGGTCGACGCTAACCGGGCAGGGCAACCCTGAAGAGATGCCCGTGCAGTACGTGAACGGCGGACTGCTGACGATGCTCGGCGTTGCGCCGCAGCTTGGACGTTTATTTGCGGCAGAGGATGACGACCCGAACGTTCACGTGGCGATCGTCAGCGATCGGTTGTGGCGGCAGCGGTTCGGCCGGGATCCCGGTCTGCTGGGAAAGACGATTACGCTCGGCGGTGTTTCACACACGGTGGTCGGCATCATGCCGGCGGGATTTTCGGTGTTTGGTGCGGGACAGACCGCCGCCGACACGCGCGTCGACCTGTGGGTGCCGATCGCATTCGACGTCGAGAACCGGACACCTCGTGGCCGGTGGATGACCGTCCTCGCGCGAATGAAGAGCGGGGTGACGGTGCCGCAGGCGCAGGACGATATGACGCGCGTGCACGCCGAGCTCGTCCGCATGTTCCCGCAGTTCAACACCGGCTGGACGGCTCGCGTGGTACCCCTGCGCGAACAGCTGACGGGCGACGTGAAGCCGGCCCTCCTTGTGCTCTTTGGCGCGGTTGGGTGCGTGCTCCTCATCGCATGCGCCAATGTCGCGAACCTGCTCCTCGCACGCGCCTCGTCGCGCCAGCGGGAGCTTGCGGTCCGCGCCGCGCTCGGCGCCGATCGCGGGCGCCTCGTTCGTCAACTTCTCGCGGAAAGCCTGCTGCTTGCGGCTATCGGCGGCCTGGCAGGGCTCGTGCTCGGTTGGTGGACGATCGGCATCCTCCGTTCCGTTGTCGCCCAGCGTTTGCCGATCGCCCAGCTCGATGCGGTTGCCGTCGACGGGCAGGTCCTGCTGTTCACGCTGGTTGCGGCCGTGCTCAGTGCGCTCGCGTTCGGACTGGTACCAGCAATGACCGCTGCCGGCGGAAACCTGACGACCGCGTTGAAGGAGGGTGGACGCAGCGGATCCGGGGTGCGCGGCGGACGAGCGAGGAACGTATTCGTCGTCGTGGAGACGGCTGTTGCCCTGGTGCTGCTCGTCGGCGCCGGACTCTTGATCCGCAGCTTTGCCGCGCTGCTCGACGTCAATCCCGGGTTCGACGCTTCGCAAACTGTCACGATGAAAGTGACGATTCCACGCGCGAAATACGACACGCCCGACAAACAACGCCGCTTCTTCGATGATTTGTTCCAGCGCCTCGATGCGCTGCCTGGCGTCCAGGCCGCTGGCGGCATCAGCTTCCTTCCACTCAACGGGATGGGCGCCGCGACCGCGTTGGAAATCGTCGGGCAGCCAAAGCAGCCTGCCGGGCAGGAGCACGTCGCCGACGTGCGGGTCGTCACCCACGATTACTTCAAGGCCATGGGGATCCCCTTACTCAGGGGACGTCATTTCGATCAACGCGACACGGGCTCCAACGTCAACCGCGTCATTGTCAATGAAACGCTCGTGCGCAAGCACTTCCCGAACGAGGATCCCATCGGCAAGCGGATCCTCCTGTACTGGAACGATCGCGCCGAGGACGAAATCATTGGTGTGGTCGGCGACGTGCGGGACTCGGCGCTCGAAACCGAGCCACGCGCGATGACCTATTGGCCGCCGACCCGCTTCGCGTATCCCTTCATGACCGTCGCGATCCGGACGGGCGGTGACGCGCGGACGATCGTGCCTGCCGCATCGGCCCAGTTGCATCAGATAGATGCCGATGTCGCTGCCGCGGACGTGCGCACGATGAATGAAGTCGTTGATGTATCGGTCGCCCAGCGCCGCCTGACGATGCTGCTGCTTGCCGTGTTCGCGGGAATGGCGCTGGTCCTTGCCGCGGTCGGCATCTACGGCGTGATCAGCTACACCGTCACGCAGCGCACGCAGGAGATTGGGATTCGGATGGCACTCGGTGCGCAGCGTGGGATGGTGCTCTCGATGGTCGTGCGGCAGGCGCTGGTTCTGGCCGGTGTCGGCATCCTGATCGGCGCCACGGGCGCCATGGCGTTGACGCGTTTAATGCAGAACCTGCTATTCAGCATCCGTCCGTCGGACCCCGTCACGTTCGCGGCCGTCGCCGTGACGCTCGGCGCTGTCGCAGCAATCGCGGCATCCGTTCCGGGCTTCCGCGCGACGCGTGTCGACCCGGTTATTGCCCTGAGGACGGAGTAAGAATTGTCGCGTCGTTCTTGACTTTTCCGGGTGCCGTCGTCAGGTACGACGAGGGCGACAACACGATCTGATCGATGGCGAGACCATCCTCCCGGGTCTGAATCCGCATCCGTTGCGGTCCTGTCGTGGCGAAGTACACGACGGGGCCGAGCACGCCAACACCGTAACCGTTGTCCTGCCAGCCCCAGCCGGACACGCCGCATCCGCTGCAGTCCTCGAGAACGATCGGCGTGGCACTCGAACTGCCAATCCGCCATTGCGGTGTTCCGTCTGCCGCGACTGAATCGAAGAACTGTGCGTACACAGAGTCGTTGTTGTACGAATTGCCCTGGGCTCGGCCGCGAATCCAGATCCGATACGGCACCTCGGCAACGGCGTTGAACGTGACCTCGAAGTAATTTGCCGGATTCGCCAGAGGCGTTGTGACTTTGGCCGCGCCACCGTCGGGATGAATCATCAGCTGGCCGGCGGCGGCCGAGGCATCTTCCTGCAGCGTCCAGGCTCCCGCCACCGCCGAAGCCCTTGCTGCGTACACGACGACTTCTGACGGCGCTGGGGGTGCCGGCGGTGCGCAATGTGACAGTGTTGAGCTGTCGAAGACCGTGCCATTGAGGTCGATTGCCTGGAGCGTCAGCGTGCACGTATCGGCGTGAGCCTTGACGTACTCGAACCGTGACGCGACGAAAGCCGTCCACGGATTGCCGGTCGTGATCGGATACAACGCGGCGCCGCCCCCACCCGTCAGCATGTAGGTAACGTATCCGTCAGCAGTGTCCGTACTGGTGCGAATCGGTACGGATCGCTCGTAGATATGGTCGTGACCCGACAGTGCGAGGTCCACGTGATAGCGCTCGAACAGCGGACCGAACGCGGATCGGACCGTCAGGTCGGATCCGTGTTCCGTTCCCGAGCTGTAGGGCGGACGGTGGAACAGCGCAATCTTCCATGGCTGTGCGGTCGCGGCAAGATCCGCCTCGGTCCACGCGAGCTGCTCCACACGACGCGTCGGATCCTGGAACGTGAACTCGGTGTCGAGGACAATGAAATGCACGGGGCCGTAATCGAAGCTGTAGTAGCGCTCCGCGTGATCGGGCGCCGTCGGAGTTCCGCCGTTTTCGGGAAGCACAAACAAGTCGAGGTACGCGCGGCCATTGTCGTTCGACGGGCGGCTGTCGTGGTTCCCTTCGGTCGGCACGAAGGGCTTCGACGACAGCCAGCGATAGATGTCGAAGAACCAGCTCTGATACGTCACGTAGCTCGCGTCGCCGGTGGTTGCGGAGGTGCCGTAGACAATGTCGCCGACGTGCAGCGCGAGATCGAAGGTATCGTTTGCCATCCGCGCGGCGAGCTGCCGCTGCTCCGTCGATCCGGTGCCACTGTCACCGAAAGCTACGAACGTGACTTCGCCCGTGCCCGCGATCGGCGCAGTCCTGAAGCTCGCCGCGGTCGACGCGATTGGTGATCCCGCGACGAATGGAGCGTAACTGTAAGTCGTGTCCGCGGAGAGCGCCGCCAGGCGTGCTTCGTACTGGTAATAATCGTAGCCAAGGCCAGTTGTGGTGTTCGTGACCAGGCGCGACGTTGCCGGTGCGCTGCTGGTGAGCGATACGGCCGATGTGCCGTAACGAACCTCTCCCGCTCCGTTCTCGCGCGCGGCCCAGACGATAGTGATCGCCTGCGGCGCGACCTGTTGAAGGTAAGGACCGCGCACCAGGGTCACAGCTGCTGCGGGTTCGCTTCCGTCTGAAACAGGCAGCACCGTTGTGTCGTTCTTGGTCGCACCCGGCGAACTCGTCAAGTATTTCTGCGGCGAGAGTACTACCTGATCGACGATGAAGCCGTCCTCTCGCGCCTGGATCCGTAGCGTCTGCGGACCGTCACTCGCGAAGTAGATCAAGGGTCCGAGCACGCCGGTGCCGTACCCGTTATCCTGCCATCCCCATCCAGCCACGCCGCAACCACTGCAGTCTTCGAGGGAAACGATCGTGGCGCTCGTCGTGTCGATTCTGAAGATCGGAGCACCGGTCGCTGTCACGGACCCCGAGAACTGGACGAACGCGGAATCGTTGCTCCAGGAATTCCCTTGCGCACGCCCCCGGATCCAGAGGCGGTACGCGGTGTTCGCCTTCGCGACGAACGAGAGTTCGAACGCATGCTGAGGGTTTGCACTGGCGGATGCGAGCTTGGGCACGCCCGCATCTGGCAGCCAGAGCGCCTGGCCACCGGACGCGGCTAGGTCGCTGGCGATGATCCACCCGCCGCGAATGCTCGTGGCCGCCGCAGCGCGCAGAACGACTTCGGACGCCGCGCTCGTTTGCGCACGGGCCGCGTGGGCAGCAAGCAGCGCGAGAGCGAACGCTGCAAACTCTGCCGTAAGTTGTTTGGCTGTCATGGGTTAGGCGATCAAGTCTCGGCTGGCTGGACCGGTCGGTCAAGCTGGACGGGCCGCGATCCGTTACGATCGGGCCGTGCTTCTGGCCGCAGCGGTCATCCTGCTGCTGATTCTTCTGACGGGGTTGTACGTGGCAGCGGAGTTCGCTGCCGTTGGCGCGCGCCGCAGCAGGCTTCGCCGGATGGCAGAGGACGGTCATCCCCTGGCCGCGCGGATTCTGCCAGTCCTGGAAGATCCGCGCGAGCTCGACCGTTACATCGCCGCGTCGCAGGTCGGGATCACTCTCTCGAGCCTGATTCTTGGCGCCTATGCACAGGCGATCATCGCGCCGCGCACCGCGCCGCTGTTCGTGACGTGGGGCGGCTTCCCGCCGAACACGGCGGAAAACGTGGCCGCGATCACCGTCCTCATCGTTTTGACCATCCTGTCGGTGATCCTCGGTGAGCTCGTGCCCAAGTCATTCGCGTTGCAGTTCCCGACGCAAACAGCGCTGTTCACGGTCGTGCCGATGCAGTGGTCGCTGCACCTGTATGCATGGCTGATCGATGCGCTGAATGGCAGCGGGCTGTTTATTCTTCGATTGCTGCGCGTTCCAAACACCGGTCATCGGCACGTGCATTCGCCGGAGGAGATCGAGCTGCTGATCGCGGAGAGCCGCGATGGCGGGCTGCTCGAGCCGCAGGAACAGGTGCGCCTGCATCGCGCGCTGCGGCTGGGGCTTCGCGTCGCGCGCCAGTTGATGGTCCCGCGCTCGCGGCTTGCGGCGCTCGAGGTGACGACACCGATGTCCGACGTGCTGCGCGTCGCGGCGTCGAGCCCTTACAGCCGCCTCCCCGTCTATCGCCGGACGCTCGATGACATCCTCGGCATCCTTCACACCAAGGACGTCGTGACGCATTTCCTCGAGCGCGGCCCCACTGGAACGCTGGCATCCCTCGTCCGTCCAATCCCGCGCGTTCCGGACACCATGCCGGCGGACCGTCTGCTCGCGTTCCTGCGCGAACGCCGCAGCCACCAGGGGATCGTCATCCACCCGGAGGGATCCGTCGCCGGGCTCATCACGCTCGAGGACGTGCTGGGCGAACTCCTGGGCACGGTGCCAGATGAATTCAAGGCCCAGCGGCTGCTGCCCCTTCGGCTGTCGGACGGGCGGGTCCGCCTCCCTGGTGCGCTTCCGCTGGAACGGGCGCGCGTGTGGCTCGAGGGTGCCTGGCCCGTCGAGGACATGACCGTTGCCGAGTTCATCCAACGGAAGGTTGGCCGCGTGCCGGAACCTGGTGAGCACGTTGAAGTGAATGGCCTCGACGTCGAGGTCGAGAGCGTCGACAACGGTCAGATTGCGTCCGCGATCGTCGCGCCGCCGGCGACAGACGACGAGTAATGCTGGTTGCCATTGTCGTCATCACCGTGCTGATCCTGGCGAACGCGCTGTTCGTCGCGGCGGAGTTCGCGATCGTTGGCGCGCCGCGTGCCGCCATCGATGCGCGCGCCGCGCAAGGCGATCGCTTTGCACGGCTGGTCCAGGGGGTGCTTCGCAATCCACGGAAGCAGGATCGTTACATTGCGACCGCGCAGATCGGCATCACCGTCGCCAGCCTCGGACTGGGTATGTACGGCGAGCACGTCATCGCAGATTCGCTGCTCGAGGTCCTGGGCCATGCCACGTGGACGCGATGGCTTGCGGCGCACGGGTTCGCGAGCATCACGGCAGTCGCGATCCTCACGTATTTCCATATCGTCGTTGGCGAGATGGTGCCGAAGTCGGTCGCGCTGCAATCGGCGGAGCGGATGGCGTTATGGATCACGCCGCCGATGCTGTGGACTGAAATGCTGCTGTACCCGTTCGTGGTGGCGCTGAACGCGCTGGGTAACGCGACGCTCAAGCTGCTCGGCGTCAATCGCCAGGCGCAGAACGCGGACCAGTACTACACATCGGAAGAACTGCAACTCATCGTGCAGGAGTCAGAGGAGCAAGGTGCATTGCGCGCAGAGGCCGGGCAGATGCTGCAGGACCTCTTCGAGTTCGGAGATCTCACGGCCGGTGAAGTGATGGTGCCGCGCGTCCGCATCTCGGGCATTCCAGTCGGTGCCGGCCCCGACGAGTTGCGCGAGATGCTCGGGCGCACACCGCATACGCGGTATCCCGTTTACGAAGGGGATCTCGATCACCTCGTTGGCACTTATCACATCAAAGACCTTCTCCGGTTGCTGCTGAACAATCAGCGTGTCTCGGCGGCGGGCGCCCGGCATACGCCGGTGATTCCGGAAACCGCTCGTCTCGATGCGGTCCTGGCGACAATGCGGAAAGAACGGGCGCAACTCGCGGTCGTCATCGACGAGCACGGAGGCACCGCCGGCGTGATTACTCTCGAAGATATCTTCGAGGAGGTCGTTGGCGAGATCGAGGAGGGGCCGGGCGTCCAATCACAACCGCGACGTGACGCGCTGGGGCGTTTGCGCGTGCCTGGGACGCTTCGGCTCGACGAACTCGGTCACCTGTTCGATCTCGATCTCACGCACGAAGACGTCGACAGCGTCAGCGGTGTGATCCTCACGCTGCTCGGCAGGCCCCCGAAAGTTGCAGACAGGGTTCGCTATGACCGCCTGCAACTCGAAGTGACGGCCGTGAAGGGGCATGGCGTCGAGGAAGCTGCCGTTACGTTACTGCCCACAAACGATCGCGCGCAGGATCGGC
>JBKOZS010000191.1:0-15608 GCA_046726015.1 Acidobacteriota bacterium | reverse complement strand
TCTGGCCAGGACCAGACAATCCTCGCCACGCTCGCGCGCAACCCTCCAAACGTTAAAAACATTCCACTGCGTATCACGTGCCTTCCTCGTACGACCAGTAGGCGGCCACCTGGAACACGCGCAAAGCAGGCGTGGCGTGGTCGCAACCGGGCGTCGACCGAGGTGCGCGATACGCGGTCAAGCCGATCACCAACGCTGCAGGATCGAGGATCACGTTCGACGTTACGGCGCTGGTGCAAGCGGTCGTGCGCGGGGACTTCGGCAGCTCGCGCTATACGCGGGTGCTGCTGATCGACGAGGGGGGCGCCAGCCAGGCGTCATACAAGCAGATCTACTCAGACATCGCCTCGGATGTGTCACCCCGGCCGACCCTGGTCGTGAACACGGCGGCGACTCCACCGGCAACCCGGCAACCTCATTCTCTCGACGGTGCCCTTCGACAGCACCGACCTGTATGAGATCGTCCACAACGGCGATCGCAGCGTCGCCGAGGCGAGCCTTACCTGGAACGGCCGAACGATCACCTTCCTTCTCACGCACCTCGATCCCGACTCGGCGTCGTTGCGCCTGACGCAGGCGACCGAAGTCACGACCTGGGCGGCGCCCCAGCCGGAAAACAAGATCCTGACGGGCGACATGAACGCGTGGCCCGATCAGACGTCGATTGCGCACTTGAATAAGTACTTCTTCGACTCGTGGACCGTTGCGGCCTCGCAGGGCGCCGCGGTCGCATTCTCGGGCAATAACGGCCAAACGAAGAACGGGCGCATCGATTACATCTTCTACTCGAAGGGTTCGACGAACCTGACCGTCAAGTCTTCGCAGGTCTACGACACGCGCGACGCCAATGGGGTCATGCCGTCGGATCATCGGCCGGTGCTGACCACCTTCGTGGTGCAGTAAGGATCACGGAGGCCGAGGGCCGAGGCCCGAGGTCCGGGGTTCGAGGTCCGGGGTTCGAGGTCCGAAGCTTGAGGTCGAAGTTCGAGGGTCGACCTGCACGTTCTCGCGTCACGATCAACCAGGCTGTGCGGTGATATCGTGAGCAGCCGCAGGTCGACCCTTTCTGCCAGGCAGGTCTCGAATGAATCGGCGCGAAGCGATCACCGCGGTATTCGTCATAGTGAGTTCGATTCGCGACGCTGCGGCGAAGACTGGCGTTTCCACGATCATCGGCACGGGTTCGCCGGGATTCTCCGATCGCGACGTCGATAATCCGTATGGACTCGTGATTGGACCTGATCGGGGCTTGTACTTCTGCGACCTGGGCAATCAGCGGATCAGACGCCTCGATCTGACGACGCATCAGATGACGACGGTCGCGGGCAACGGTCAGAGGGCATACACCGGCGATGGCGGGCCGGCGGCCGCCGCATCCCTGAACATGCCGCACGAGATTCAATTCGACTCCGCAGGAAACCTGTACATTGCCGAGCGGGACAATCATGTCGTGCGGAGGATCGATGCGAAGACGGGTGTAATCTCCACGTTCGCCGGCACCGGCGCCCCGGGATTCTCCGGTGACGGCGGGCCGGCCACGCGGGCGCAGCTTCGTTCGCCGCACAGCATTGCCGTGGATTCCGGCGGGCGGCTTTTCATCTGCGATATCGGCAATCACCGTATCCGGCAGGTGGATTTGTCCAGCGGCACGATCGAGACGTATGCAGGCACCGGCGAGCGTCAAACCACCCCCGACGGTGCTCCAACAAAAGGTACGCCGTTGAATGGCCCTCGCACAATCGCCATCGATCCAGCTGGCAACCTGTATCTCGCCCTTCGCGAAGGCAATGCGATTTACCGCATGGCTCCGACGACCGCGACGATTCATCATGTCGCCGGCACCGGCGAGCAAGGCTATTCAGGAGACGGTGGACCCGCCCTCGCGGCCAGGCTTGCGGGTCCCAAGGGGCTTGCGTATGCCCGCGGAAATCTTTATGTGGCCGACACGGAAAATCATGTCGTTCGCCGCATCGCGCTCGAGACTGGAGTGATCACGACCGTGCTCGGGACAGGTCGGCGCGGGGATGGTCCCGAGACCGATCCCCTGCAGTGCGCCCTTTCGCGACCCCACGGCGTTTTCGCGGATCCCGCCGGCACGCTGTATGTCGCGGACAGCGAAGCACACCGAATCCGCATCCTCACGTAAGCCCCCTCTGCGCAGGGATCGCGGCGAGCGCGTTGAATCGCGCGAGTCTGCCGCGTATGATTCGAAAGAGATGCATGTAGGCACGAGCAGGCTGTCAATTTCGGTCGGCGTCGTAGTTGTGTTGGTGACCGCCGGACTGGTGTTTACACTGGAAGCACAGCAGGCACGGTCAGCCCCAGCTGTGAAGACCGCCCCGCACCTCGGCCTCGTCGATGAGTACTGCCTGTCGTGCCACGACGAGGACCATCAAAAAGGTGAGCTCGCCCTCGATACCGTTGCTGCAGTTGACGTCAGCAAGCGGCCAGATGTCTGGGAAAAGGTCATCCGGAAGCTTCGCGCGCGTCAGATGCCGCCCATCGGCAAGGAACGGCCGGACGAGGCCACGTACGACGCGGTGATCTCGTCCCTGGAGACGTTGCTCGACCGCGCGGCCGCAGCGAATCCAAATCCCGGCCGCACCGCAACGATCCGGCGGCTCACCCGGACCGAATACCAGAACGCCATTCGCGATCTTCTCGCGCTCGACATCGACGTCGCTCCGCTGCTGCCCGGCGACGAATCCAGTTATGGCTTCGACAATGTCACCGTCGGCGATTTATCCCCGACGCTGCTGGACCGTTATATCTCCGCGGCGGAAAAGATCAGCCGAGTGGCGATCGGACGTCCCAGCCGTTCTCCCGGCGGCGAGACGATCAGAGTACCTGCAGATCTGACGCAGGAGGATCACATCGAGGGTCTGCCGATCGGGACGCGCGGCGGCGCGCTGGTGCACTACACGTTTCCGCTCGACGGCGAATATGAAATCCAGATCAGGCTGACGCGAGACCGCGACGAGCACGTCGAGGGGCTGAGCGAGGCGCATGATGTCGAGCTGCTGCTCGACAGGGCGCGAGTGCAGCTGTTCACGGTGAAGCCGCCGGTGCGCGGCCCATCAGCGGCTGATAACGACCCGTCCTCCCATGAAAACGTCGACCAGCACCTCAAGGTTCGCGTCCCCGTGAGCGCGGGTCCGCACGTCCTCGCCGTGGCGTTTCCGAAGAAGCCCTCGCTGTTACTTGAAACGCAACGCCAGCCCTATCACTCGCACTTTAATTCTTACCGTCACCCACGGATTCAGCCGGCCATCTACTCCGTCTCGATCGTCGGTCCATATGCGGCGACGGGTTCCGGGGACACGCCAAGCCGCCGCCGCATTTTTGTCTCGCAGCCGGCCAGTGCTGATCAGGAAGACCGCGCGGCCAGACAAATTCTTGCGGCGCTGATGCGGCGGGCCTACCGGCGTCCCGTGACGGATGCAGATATTCAAGGCCCGTTCGATCTCTACCGGGCGGAGCGCGCCGAGGCAGGCTTCGAGGCAGGCATCGAGTCGGCGCTCTCGGCCGTGCTGGTGAGCCCGCATTTCCTGTTTCGCGTCGAACGCGATCCCGCGGGCATTCCGGCGAACACGGCCTATCGCATCAGCGATCTCGAGCTGGCTTCCCGGCTCTCCTTCTTCCTGTGGAGCAGCATCCCGGACGATGAGCTGCTGGATGCTGCGATTGGGGGAACGCTGCACGAGCCGGCCGTTCTCGAACGGCAGGTCCGGCGCATGCTGGCGGACTCTCGTTCGCGGGCACTGGTGACCAATTTCGCGTCGCAGTGGCTGCGCCTGCGCAATCTCGACTCGATCACCCCCGATATGCGGCTGTTCCCGGACTTCGATGACAATCTCCGTCAGGCGTTTCGGACGGAGACGGAACTGTTCGTCGAAGCCGTCTTGCGCGAGGATCGCAGCGTGCTCGATCTTCTGGGCGCGAACTTTACGTTCGTGAACGAACGGCTCGCGAAGCACTACGGAATCCCGCACGTATATGGCACCCGCTTCCGGCGCATCGCGCTCGACGAGGACAGCTGGCGCGGCGGACTGCTTCGCCAGGGCAGCATTCTGACGGTGACGTCGTATGCGACCAGGACCTCGCCGGTGGTGCGCGGTAAATTCGTGCTCGACAATCTTCTGGGCGTTCCTCCTCCGCCTCCCCTGCCCGACGTGCCGGCGCTGAAGGACAACACCGTGAACGGCAGCCTCTCGGTTCGCGAGCGCCTGGCCGAGCACCGGACCAACGCGCAGTGCGCTTCGTGCCATAACCTGATGGATCCGATCGGGCTCTCGCTCGAGAAGTTTGATGCCGTCGGTCGTCGCCGAACCCGCGAAGGCGGGACGCGCATCGACGCCGCCGGAAGCCTGCCGGACGGCAGCAAGTTTGTCGACGTGGACGGACTCGAGACGGCGTTACTCCGCCGGCCGGAACTGTTCGTCGGCACGGTAGCTGAAAAGCTGATGACCTACGCGTTGGGACGAGGCATCGAGTACTACGATGCGCCCGCGATCCGCGCGATCGTGCGCGAGTCGCGGTCGCAGGATTTCCGCATCTCGTCGATCGTCCTGGGAGTCGTGAAGAGCCAGCCGTTTCAGATGAGGAAGTCGCGATGATCATCACCAGGAAGGCATTGCCGCGCCGGACGTTCCTGCGGGGGATGGGTGCAACCGTGGCGCTCCCGCTGCTCGATGCCATGGTTCCGTCCATGACGGCCCTGGCGAAAACACCGGCCGAGCCGGTGCGTCGCCTGGGCTTCATTTATATGCCGATGGGATGCGACCTCCCCCGGTGGACTCCGTCGGGCGAGAACCAGATCACGGAGCTGTCTCCCACACTTCAATCGCTCGCCCCCGTGATCGATCAGCTCACGGTGATTACGAACCTGGAGCTGAAGAACGCCTATCCCGGCACCCACGCGACGTCCAACGCTGCGTTCCTGAGCGCAGCCAAGGCCAAATGGACTGAAAGCACTGATTACTACCTGGGCACGACCGTCGATCAAATCGCGGCGAAGCAGATCGGCGATCAGACGCTGCTGCCGTCGCTGGAGCTGTCGATGGATTTGCTCCAGACCGTTGGGCAGTGCGACAACGGCTACGCGTGCGTCTATCAGAACAATCTTTCGTGGTCGTCGCCGACGACCCCTCTTCCCGCGGAAGCTCACCCGCGCATCGTCTTCGAGCGGCTGTTTGGCGAAGGGGGCAGCTCGACAGACCGCCGCGCGGCGCTGCGAAAGAGAGCCAGCCTTCTCGACTGGGTTCGTGACGACATCACCCGTCTTCAGAACGAGCTTGGACCGGACGATCGCACGAGGGTCGGTCAGTATCTCGAGACCGTCCGCGAAGTCGAGCGCCGCATTCAGAAAGCCGAAGCTGAAACACAGGACAACCCGCTGCCGGATCTCGACCGCCCCGTCGGCGTCCCGGCTGCCTACGCCGATCACGCGCGCCTGATGTTCGACCTGCAGGTGCTGGCCCTCCAGGGGGACGTCACGAGGGTGATCACGTTTCAGCTCGCCCGCGAAACAAGCAACCGGACGTACACGGAGATCGGTGTCTCCGATCCGCATCATCCCTTGACCCATCATGGGAACGACCCGGAAAAGATTGCGAGGATGGCGAAGATCAATGCCTTCCACGTCTCGCTGTTCGCCTATTTCCTCGAGAAGCTGAAATCGACGCCCGAAGGCAACGGGTGCCTGCTGGACCATGTGCTCTATCTGTACGGCAGCGGAATGGGCAATCCCAACGTGCACGACCACGTGAACCTGCCGATTCTCGTCGCCGGTGGTGGCGCGGGGAGGGTCAAGGGAGGACGCCATATCAAGTACCCGGAACCGACTCCGCTGGCCAATCTTCACCTGACGTTGCTCGAAAGAGCGGGAGTCCACATGGACGCCTTCGCCGACAGCCAAGGCAGGGTCGATGAGCTGCTGTCTCTCTAAACGTACCGCCGCCTGCGCGATCGCGGTGCTGTTGTGCGCGGTCAGCCTGCAGGCCAGTGGTGAGCGCGCGCCGCTCGCCGATGCCGCCGAGAAAATGGACCGCGCCGGGATCCGTGCACTCCTGAAACAGCGTGTCGAGGTCAACACCCCGCAGGTCGACGGGATGACGGCGCTCCACTGGGCGGCTTATCAGGACGACCAGGAGATCGCAGAGTTGCTGGTGCGGGCGGGCGCCAATGTGAACGCGGCGAATCGCTATGGCGTGACGCCCCTCTCGCTCGCCTGTACGAATGGAAATGGCCCGCTCGTCGATGTGCTCCTGACCGCCGGGGCGGATCCGAACGCTGCGCTTCCTGGCGGGGAAAGCCCGCTGATGACCGCCTCACGAACAGGATCGCTTGCTGCCGTCAAGGCGCTCCTGTCGCACGGCGCCACCGTTGACTACAAAGATGACCGGCGCGGCCAGACTGCGCTGATGTGGGCGGCAGCGGAAGGCCATGCGCCTGTCGTGCAGGCCCTGATCGACGCCGATGCGGATCTCGGGGCGCGTGTGCCGTCCGGCCTCACGCCGCTGTTGTTTGCGATCAGGGAAGGACACATCGACGTCGTCCGGGTTCTGCTGAAGGCCGGTGCGGACGTGAATGACACCATACCGGTCGACCCGCGACCGAAACGCGGCTACGGCGGGCGACTGCCCCCCGCAGGCGCCAGCGCCTTGCTCCTGGCAGTTACGAACGCTCACTATGAAGTAGCGGCACATCTGCTGGAGGCCGGCGCCAATCCGAACGCCGAGCTGCCCGGATACACCGTCCTTCACGCGATGACAGCCGTCCGCAAGCCAGGCGTGGGCGACAACGATCCGGCCCCCGAAGGGTCAGGACGGATGACAAGTCTCGACCTCGTGAAGAAGCTCGCCGCGCATGGAGCGAACCTCAACGCGAGGATGACGAAGAAAGCGAACTTGAACAACACGCGCTTGAACGAGCTCGGCGCGACACCGTTCATGCTGGCTGCCCTGACCGCCGACGCCGAGTTGATGCGGACGCTCGCGGCCCTGGGCGCCGATCCGCTCCTGCCGAACGCAGACAACAGCACGCCACTGATGGCCGCGGCCGGACTCGCCACGCGCTCGCCGGGGGAGGACGCTGGAACAGAGGGTGAAGTGGTCGAGGCGCTGCAGGTGGCACTCGATCTCGGCGCCGATATCAATGCCGTCGACATCAACGGTGAAACGGCCATGCATGCGGCGGCCTATAAGAACCTTCCCAGGGTCGTGAAGTTCCTCGCTGCCCGGGGCGCCAGGATCGCAGTCTGGAATCGGCCGAACAGGTTCGGATGGACGCCGTTGGCCATTGCTGTTGGTTACAGATTCGGCAATTTCAAACCGTCACCCGACACCGAGACCGCGATTCGTGAAGTCATGATCGCGTCAGGCGTCACTCCGCCGAAAACCGTCATCGCGAAGACGCAGCAGATCTACTAGAACAAAGGCTTCGGTCCAGGCCCGCACCGGCGGCATCCGCCACAGGACCGGTCTCGTCATTTCTCCGCGCGCGGCTGCCTCCCCAGCGCGAGCAGCAGCGCACACTGTCCGTTGGTGGTCGTGCCGCCGGCTCGAGACAGCCATGGCGCACAGCGACACCAGGAGGACTTTCGACAGTTCTCGAGTCGTGGCACCGATCTTGATGCCGGCTGAACGCACCCGAGCCACTGGGCACCCACACGGAGGCGGACGTGTCGAGACTCTCGAAACTGTCGATTGGCATTTCAATTCTGGGATTGTTCTGCATGCCGATGGCAGCGACCTCTCAGACACCGGCCTCGAACGATCCGCCAGACACAGCAGAGGAACGCGCGAGCCAACGGGAGTCGCTGTCGCTGCTCCGCCAAGAACGCTTCGCCGGTCTCGATGCCAAGATGAACGGTCTCCAGCGTTCGTACGAACGAGGACAAATCAACGACGAACGGCTGCTGCACGAATTCCGCGCCTTTTATGACACAGCGTCCGACCTCGCACCACACTACGACGCGTGGATCGCGAAGATGCCGGATTCGTACGCCGCCTGGCTGTCGCGAGGGATCTACTATCGATACCTGGGCTTGGAAGCCAGAGGTACCAGATACGTCTCCGAAACACCACGACAGCAGCTCGAAGTCATGTCCGCGTACCTGGGGAAGGCGATGCGGGACTACGAGAAGTCACTGAACATGACGAAGTCGCCGGTGCTCAGCTATCACTGCATGCTCGGGGTCGCGATGCTCGAAGGTGACGACGATCTCGCGAGAAGAATGCTGGATGCATCGATACGCGTCGATCCGACCAATTTCATCGTCCGATACAAATACCTGGCGACCCTTCAAACCCGGTGGGGCGGCAGCCTGGATCAGATGATCGCATTCGAACAGCAGGCGCGTGCAGCCGGATTATCGGAGATTCAACTCAAGTACTTCGCGAACATGATCGCAAAGGAACGGAAGTGGCTGCAGCAAAACGAGCGCTAGCGGTCTAGTCGCCGCCTTTGAGCAGGTTCTCGTTTGGCCTGCAACGCTCTCGCGATGGTGGTGAGTCCCTGATTGCTGCTCGCCACCAGCACGCTACCGTCAGGCGCGAGCACCATACCAACAAAATCGAAACTCGGCGCGTAGCTTGCGCTAAGCGGCATGCGATCGCTGGCGAGCAGCACGGAACCAGCGGCATCGATGCGGACAACAAAGGGCGGACACGTGAGACTCGTATCGCACGTCAATCGCCCCGAACGCGCAAATTGAGGCGAGGTGCTGAACCCGGCGACAAGCACCGCACCGCTTGGTGCGAGCGCCATGGCTCGCGCTTCATCAGACGAGTCGCCGCCGAGGAAGGTCGAAAAGCGCCAGTCACCCCTTTCTCTGAACGCTGAGACGAACCCGTCAAAATAGCGGAGCGTCGCCGCGACTCCGCGGAAGACGACAACGTGAGGGTCGCACGCCGCATCGCTCCCGCAAGTGGAGTCCAGCACGCCTTCAGTTACGGGGAAATCCGGCGACTCCGTGGCTCCGCTGACGTAGACATCCCCTTCGTTGCCAAATGCGACGGCCCACCCGCTATCGTCACCACGGCCACCGAGCAGCGTCGTGAACTCCCAGAGCGTGCCACTTGACGACAGCAGCGCAACGAAGCCGTCCCGCGCGCCACCGCCGTACTGTGACTGCGCGGCCCGTACGACCGGAAAGTCTAAAGACCCTGTGCTCCCCGTAATGGCGACGCGGCCGCTCGGATCCACGGCGATCGCTTGCGACGTATCCGGGCCTTCACCGCCAAGGAACGTTGAAAATACGATGCTCGAGCCGTCGGCCGACAGCTTTGCCACGAATGCGTCTGGCGCGCTGCGGATTACCGGCTGAATCGCATTGACCATCGGCACGGTCGGCGAATACGCGAACCCCGTGACATAGATGGCGCCTTCTTCGTCTATCGCGATCCCTGTCACACCCTCTCCGCCAACCGTTGTCGAAAACACAACTCGGCCGTCCGACGAAACGTCGAAGTCGATGCGCCGCCCTGACCCAGCCGTATCGCCGGTCGCGTATCCTGTCCCGGAGCAACTCCATGCTTGCACTCTGGCGTCGCCTGCCAACCCTTGTTCGGGCGCCCATTGCCGGACTCGTCGTCGCGGCGGCCGGAACCTACCCATGGGCCATGCTGGCGACATGGAACCAGCGCGTCCTCGTGCGTGTGCCGTGGGCCGTCTTGCCGATGGGCGTGTATCTCTGGCTGTACTGGCGATATCTCGGCGGTGCCGGCTGGCCGCGCGAGACGTCCGCTGCCCGCCGCGAGAGCCTCCGTGCGAACGGCCTCGAAGCCGAGATCTGGGTGCGCGCGATCTTCACGGGGCTATTGGGTCTGGCCACGCTGGTCCCACTCGTCCGGATTATGAGCCGGCTTGCCTCGCTTCCAGCGGAGTCTCACCCGCTCAACGTCCCGGCTGGAATGCCATTCGTCACGGTGTTCTTCCTGCTGGTGATGGCCTCCCTCGTGGCGGGCGTGGTCGAGGAGGCCGCATTCCGGGGCTACATGCAAGGCCCCATCGAGCGGCGGCACGGCCTGGCGATCGCGATTCTCGTCAACGGCGTCTTGTTCGGGCTCGCCCACTACACGCACCATCCGGCGTCAGTGGTCATAATGCTGCCCTACTACCTTGGAGTGGCCGCGGCCTACGGCGGGTTGGTCTATGCAACCGATTCTATTCTGCCGGGACTGGTGCTGCACGCCGGCGGCGACGTTCTGGTGCTGATGCGGTTGTGGGCGACGGGCCTTCCCGAATGGCAAGTCGCCACCGAACAGCCACCGCAGATTTGGCAAACCGGAGTCGACGCCGCATTCATCCGACCGGTGATTGTTTTCCTCGCGCTCGGTAGTGCGGCGTTCTGGGCGTACTCATCGCTCGCGCGCGCAGCCCGCGCAGTGGCGTCTGCGCCGCGATGAACGGCGGTCAGTGGCGTGACCTCAGATCCACGCGATCACCGGAAGCGTTCGTTCTCTCCCATCGACACACGATGGGAGTTGACACCGCTTCCCGACCGGTGCATGCTTCCCATCGTCTGGCGATGGGGCGGAGGAACGACGTGCCACTGCTCGGCAATCTCTGGCGACGCGTCGGCTACTGGATGCATCGCAGGCAGCTGAACGCGGAACTCACCGAGGAGCTCGAACTCCACCGAGCGCGACGGCAGCAGGCGCTCGAAGACGACGGGCTGCCGCCGGCCGAAGCGGCGCGCGCGGCGCGACGCGCGCTCGGCAATGTGACGCTCGCGCGAGAAGATGCGCGCGAGGTCTGGATCTGGCGCCGCGTCGAGCGGCTCTGGGCCGATCTGCGATATGCGGTTCGTTCCCTTCGCACTCAGCGAACCTTTTGCGCGGTCGCTGTCTTCACACTTGCGGCCGGCATCGGATCGACGACAGCGGTATTCAGCGTTGTCGAAGCCGAACTCTGGAAACCGTTGCCGTTTCCGGACCCGGATCGGCTGGTGACCATCTTCACTCGAGGGACGGGATCGCACCCATCAAACGACATCGCCACGATCAGAGACCTTCTGGCGTGGCGATCGGAGACGGATGTGTTCGAAGGTGTGGCAGCCTTCCGTCCCCCGCGCCGGCAGGTGCTTCGCGGTCGCGGGACCCCGGAATCTGTGGTGGTGAGGCCCGTGACATCCAACTTCTTCAGCGTCCTCGGACGAGGCGCGCCGCTCGGGCGCGTCTTCGGACCGGCGGATGAGGCGTGGGGTAGCGCCGTCATGCTCAGTGACGCATGCTGGCGCCGCATCTTCGCCGCGGATCCGGGCATTGTCGGCATGACGGTCGCGATTGACGATCGACCGCACGTCATCGTCGGCGTCGCTGCGCCCCACCGGCTGGAAGTCATTAATGAGGCGGATCTGTATACCGCGATCGATCTGCGTGCGGGCGAGGCTGCCGGCGCGCGCGATCTCTACGTCATCGGGCGATTGAAGCCCACTGTCGGCGTGCCAAGCGCCGAAGCAGCCATTCGCACCATTCTCCAGCGTCTCGCGCTGGACGATCCGTCGGATTACGCGGGGCGCACTGTCCGGATTCAGACGATTCGCGAGGCCATGAGTGGCGGCAACTGGCGGACGCTCTACTTCTTTTTCGGCGCTGCCGCTTTCGTCCTGCTGCTCAGTTGCGCGAACGTCGCCAATCTGCTGCTGGCGCGTGCGCTGGTGCGTCAGCGTGAGTTCGCCATTCGCGGCGCGCTGGGCGGCGGACGCGGCGCGCTGACTCAGCTTCTGATTGCCGAGGGTGCCGTGTTGGCCGCGCTCGGCGGCGCCGGTGGACTCCTGATCGCCGCCTGGACGACGCGGCTGCTTCCTGTATGGGCTCCGGCGGACTTACTCCGCCGCGGAGGCCCCGTCGTCGTCGACACGCGCGTGTTCCTGTTCACCCTCGCGGTGAGCGCGTTGACCGCGATTCTGTTCGGGGTCGTACCGGCGTTTTTCGCCGCCCGCCGTGATGTGCAGGCGCTGCTCGGCCAGAGTAACCGCACGACCGCCGGCGGAATGCCGCAGCAGCAGCGTGCGCGCAGTGCGCTGGTCGTCATCGAGGTCATGATGGCGCTCGTGCTCGTCTTCGGCGCCGGGCTCTTCCTCAACAGCTTCGTTCGGCTGACACATGTGCCCCTGGGGTTCGAGCCGGAGGGACGATTGACGATGCGGATTCCAGTCGCAGGAGGGCGCTACGCCGATCCACGACAGATTGTCATTTTTGCGGATCGGCTGATCGAGCGCGCCCGCGCGGTGCCAGGCGTACAGGACGCTGCCGTGGCGACGGACGTCCCGCTCAGTGGTGGTCCCAGCGTGCGCTTTGCGGTCGTCGGCCGGCCACGGCCGTCAGCGGGTGATGAGCTGGTCGGCAGCATCCGATCCGTGACCGCCGGATATCGCCCCGCGCTCGGGATACGCCTTCTCGCCGGCCGTGACTTCACGCCGTACGACGCCGACGGGGCACCGAGGGTCGCCCTGGTCAATGAAAACCTCGCGAAGCATTTGTTCCCGG
Source organism: Acidobacteriota bacterium (assembly GCA_046726015.1). Classification (GTDB taxonomy): domain Bacteria; phylum Acidobacteriota; class Vicinamibacteria; order Vicinamibacterales; family 2-12-FULL-66-21; genus QHWT01. Next base: position 3,114 of record JBKOZS010000191.1, on the reverse strand, counting down.
ACGAGAGCGCGCTTGGCAAACAGCTCGAGCTTCTTCCCTCCTACGCTTCCTGGGTGAAGCCTGGTCCCGTCGAAATCGTGGGGATCGTCGCGAACAGCAAGGAGGTCGCACTGAACGAAGTCGATTTCGATACGATCTGTGTTCCGCTCGCGCAGCATCCTGAGCCATCCGTTCGGCTGATCGCTCACACGTCTGTACCCACTGCTAACGTGATCGATCCGCTGCGCCAAACGGTGTTCGCGCTGGATCCCAACGTTCCGGTCTACAGCATCCGCACGATGACCGACCTGGTTGCGGACGCCAGTGGGAGCGAACGTTTCAATCTTGCGCTGATTACCGCCTTTGCGTTCATCGCAATGCTCATGTCGGCTGTCGGCATCTACGGTGCGATGTCGTACAGCATCGAGCAGCGCACGCGCGAGTTCGGCATTCGTCTCGCGCTCGGCGCGCAGCGCCGCGGGATTCTCGCCGTGGCGCTCGCGCAGTGCACGCGTCTGGGACTGATGGGAACGGCGCTGGGACTCGCGCTCGCCTTCGTCCTCGCGCGTGTGCTTGGGAGCGCGCTCTATCTGGTCCCGCGGCAGCATATCGGGCTTCTGTACGGCGTGAGCCTCTCGGATCCGTTGACGCTTACGTGCGCGAGCGTGGCGGTCATCGTGGTCGCGGAACTCGCCGGGTTCGTGCCCGCGCGGCGTGCCACGCGGATCGATCCACTCACCGCTTTGAGGTGCGAATAGTGGGTATGCCCGTGCAGCGGGCGACCGCGAGCGCCAAAAGTGCGACCGGAACGTCCGCCTCCGCCCTGCGGGAACAAACGTTGGCTACGGCGGGCTGGCCTTCGGCCAGAGATGTGGCAAAGCGCGAGATGAGTGGAGCGAGCCTGAGGAACGGGCCGGAAGGGCGCAGCGCTACAGCATCGGATCGGTGCGTGCGCGATCGAGCTCAGCAACCAGAACGTCCAAGTCGTCTTCATCGGTCCGAAAGCTCGTGATGCAGGCGCGCACGACTTTCTCGCGACGCCCAAGAACGACGTCAGACACCCACGCCATCCCTCGTACCTGAACCGATCGTACGATGTCGTCTGTGGTGCAGCGACCGGCACGAATGTCCGGGTGTGTCGTACACACCAGTGGCAGGAGCGTCTCGTTCGCCACGATCCACCCCGCGGCAATCAATTTCTTACGCAGTGCATCCCCCATGCGTGCCTGATGGTCAATCTGCTCGGCGAATCGTGTGCCTCCGCGCTCGGCCAGCGACATGAACACCTTCAGCCCAACGGCGCGCCGTGACCACTGTAGCGTTGTGCGGTATTGGTCGTTCGTTTCCGGTGCAGTGATTGACGGCATGTATGTCGTCGAGACCTCGAAGGCACGCCGAACGGCCTCGGGATGTCGACAGAAGAACATGCCGGCGCCCATTGGCACGGAGAGCCATTTGTGCGCGTCCCACGTCACAGAGTCCGCACGCTCGATGCCTCGGAGCGCCGGCCGAAGACGGGGAACGAGGACGGCGGCGCCGCCCCATGCCGCATCGACGTGGAGCCATACCTTCGCCGCGGCAGCAATGTCGGCGAGTTCCGCGAGCGGATCCACGGTGCCACCGCCGGTGGTGCCTGCAGTGCCGACGATGAGAAACGGACATCGGCCGGCACTCGCATCGCGTTCGATGATGGCTCGAAGCGCTCGCGTGTCCATCCTGAAGTCAGCCGCGGTCTGCACTTCAGTGAGAGCGTCAGTGCCCAGGCCGGCGATTCGACCGATCTTCACGAACGAATGGTGACTCTCGCTCGTCACGTAGATGACGGGCCTGGTTTTCAATCCGGCCACGCCGCTGCGCTCGTATTCCGGGAACCGATGCGCGAGAGCGACAACGATGGCGGAGAGATTGGCTTCAAGGCCACCACTCGTGAAGTTGGCGGACGAGGCGTCGACGTCGAACCCAAGCGCGCGGGCGAAGTACCTCAGCGTTGCGCGTTCGATTTCGTTGGCGGCCGGTGAGTGTGACCACGTGGCGAGCTGTGGATTGTACGCGGCGACCAGCGCATCGGCCACCATGGACGCTGTCGACACGCTCGGATTGAACAGACCGAAGTACCGCGGGTGCGTCACGTGGACGGCGTATTCCCGCAGAAGGCCCGCCACCTGGCGGGTGAGATCGGGCAATGGGATCGGACCGACAAAGTCGAAACGTGATTCGATCGCATCGCGAACCACATCTGGTCGTGCTGTGCTCGAGACGGGCACGTCGCGAATGTCTCTCCACAAGTTATCGATCTCGAGTCCAACCTGATCCCATATTGACGTGCCGTTCACCGTTCCCCCAATCGCCTGCATTTGTTACTTGAACGGTTAATACATTTGAATCAATCGACTATTGACACGTCGAGGTCGCCGAGCCGTGCCGCATCGCCGATGACCTCGATCTCGGTGATCTTTCCGTTCGCGATCTTGAACGTGAGCGCTCTGGACAATCGTCCATGCGGCGCCATCACGAGGCCAACGCCCCCGTTCACGAGCGCCGGCCGCACGACCCGCGCCATGTGCCCGAAGGCGACCGCCTGCTTTGCCCAGACCGCCGCACCCCGGACCTCCGCCAGCGCGCCGGACGGGGCCCCCAGGTCCGTGCGAACCACGAGATCCGGATCGAGGACGGCGAGCAGGCCTTCGAAATCGCCGCCGCGTAAGGCCGCAAGAAAAGCATCGACGACCTCGCGCTGCCGAACGAGATCGGGGTCGGGCGCCGCCGCGCCGCGCACGCGGCGTCGCGCCCGGCTGGCGAGCTGCCGCGTCGCCTCTATGGAACGGCCGACGATCGGCGCGATCTCCTCGAACGGCATAGCGAACATGTCGTGCAGCACGAAGGCGAGGCGTTCCGCCGGCGTCAGCCGGTCGAGCACGACGAGCAGCGCGAGCCCGACCGAATCCGCGAGGAGCGCGTCCTGTTCGGGGCTGCTCCCGCGTGTGCCGGTCGCGGCCGGCTCCGGCGCGTCCGGGGTGAACGGCTCCTCGCGCCGCGATTGGCGCGACCGCAGCATGTCGAGGCACACGCGCGCGACGACCGTGGTCAGCCATCCGCCAAGGTTGTCGATGCCCGTGGCATCGGCGCGGCTCAGTC
>JBKOZS010000190.1:0-19934 GCA_046726015.1 Acidobacteriota bacterium | reverse complement strand
TTACTGCCCACAAACGATCGCGCGCAGGATCGGCCTTCAGCGTAATCAGCCGACATGGATTCGCGGCCGGCGAAGCGGGTTTGGCTCTGTCTGGCGCAGGACCTCGCGCGTGACCGGCGCGGTGTCCCCTTCGCCGAACGCCAGGAACTTCAGCAGGTAGGCAATCGGGTTGCCCTCCGTCCACCCGAAGTAGGCATGCGGAATCTTGCCGGTCTCGTCACGGAGAAACAGCAGCAGCGCCGCAATCGCGTTCGGTATGGCGGGACTGACGCAGCGAAGGACGTGATGCCCGCCGACGTCGACGCCACGCACCTCGAGTGTGTCGCTGAACTCCGAGACGTCGCCAGGGCGCACTTCAACGAATAACACTGTTTCGTGCGGCGGAAGGTGATGCGAGTCCATCGCCTCGCGCATCTTGTGCGCGTACTCTTCCGGTAGCCCGGAATCCGGCCGGTTGGCAATCACCCGGACCGTGCTCTGTGCCGCCTGGCGAATGAACTCCCGGGCCGTGGCATCGATATCGACGCCGTGCACGCGAAGCTCCGTCGACCGGAGCACGCGCGACACCATGGACGTGAACACGATGGAGACGATGAAGATGGAGGCGATCTTGATGCCTTCCGGGCGCTCGATGATGTTCAGCAACGTGGTGTAGGCAAATACGGCTGTCAGCAGAAGGTACCCTAACCACTGCTTCTGAGCGCGCCGCGCGGCAATCATCACGGCCAGCGCCGCCGATCCCATCAGCACCAGGACGCCTGTCGCGTATGCGCCGCCCTGTGCATCGACATCGGCATCGAACAGGATCGTGACGAGGAACCCAATGAGGGTGAAAATCACGACGAGCGGCCGGTTGGACTTTGCCCATTCCGGCGCCATGCCGTAGCGCGGCAGGTAGCGCGGCACCAGGTTCAGCAACCCGACCAACGCCGAGGCTCCGGCAAACCACAGAATGGTCACCGTGCTGAGGTCGTAGACCGTCCCGAAAATCTCGCCGAGATGTTCGTGCGCGAGATACGCCAGCGCACGGCCGTTCGCGATGCCCCCCTCCTGAAACGCCTCGGGCGGAATCAACATCGTCGTGACGATGCTGCTGCCGACGAGAAGGATGCTCATGAGGATGGCCGCGGTGGTCAGCAGCTTATGCGTGTTGCGGATCCGGCCGGCCATGTCGTCCGGCGCGCCGCCGCGCACGAGCGGCATCACGGTGACGCCGGTTTCAAACCCCGAAAGGCCCAGCGCCAACTTCGGAAACAACAGGAGAGCCGCAGCGGCCATCCGGGGGTAACTCTGGTACTCGCTGAGAAGCGCCGTGCGCCACCCGGGGAAGGCTTCCGGATGCAGCCAAAGATGATGAAGCCCCCAGGCCACGACAATCGCGTTCAGCAGCAGGTAAATCGCCACGATCGGCACGGCAAGCCAGACAGCTTCTCGAAACCCCTTGAGGAAGACCGCACCGAGAGCTGCGAGCAGAACCAGCGTCAAGCCGACCGGATGATCGATCCACTCGGGGGCCAGCGGGTTTTCAATCACGTGGGCCGTGGCGTCCGCGGCCGACAGCGTGATCGTGATGATGAATCCGGTGGCCGCGAATCCGAGCAGGCACAGAACGAGGGCCTTGCCGCGCCAGCGCGGAAGCAGCTCCTCGAGCAACTGGATACTGCCCTGCCCGTGGGGACTGAGCTCCGCCACGCGCCAGTACATTGGCAGAGCCCCGAACAGCGTGAGGAGCACCAGCACCAGCGTGGCAACCGGCGACAGGAAACCGGCCGCAAGGAAGGCGATGCCCGGTTGGTACCCGAGTGTCGAAAAATAGTCGACACCCGTCAGGCACATGACCTTCCACCAGTCGGTCTGGTGGACGGCCGCGCCGTGCGGGCCTGGCGGCTCGCGTGCCCCTTCGTAGAACCAGAGTTTGAGCCGGCGGCGCTGCCGCGTCGACAGGCCATAGCTCGCAAGGTTCGTCAGATTTCTCCCCGTGCGGTTGCGAGTTCGAGTTCCTGGTCAGAGGCTTCGACGAACTCCCCCTCCCACTTCGCGACGACGACGGTGGCGAGGCAGTTGCCGATGACGTTCACCATCGTGCGCGCCATGTCCATCAACTCATCTACGCCCAGTATCAGGGTGACTCCTTCGAGCGGCAACCCGTAGGAAGCGAGAGTGCCTGCCAGGATCACCAGCGAGGCACGCGGCACACCGGCGACTCCTTTGCTGGTCAGCATCAGCGTCAGCAGCATGGTGACCTGCTGCCCGATCGTCAATTGGATGCCCGCCGCCTGTGCCACGAACACCGAGGCGAGCGACAGGTACAGCGTGGTGCCATCGAGGTTGAAGCTGTATCCGAGCGGCAGCACGAACGCGACAATCCGGCGCGGCACGCCAAGACGCTCGAGCACCTCCATCGCTCGTGGCAACGCCGCCTCGCTCGATGTCGTCGAGAACGCGATAACCGCGGGTTCCTTCACGGCCTTGATGAACTTGCGAATGGGGACGCGGAAAATCAGCGCGACCGGCAGGAGGACGCCAAGGACGAAGACGGTGAGCGCAAGATAGAGCGTCGCGATCAGCCACGCGAGATTCCAGAGGACACGTAACCCGCCGTGGCCGACCGTGTACGCGATCGCCGCGCCAACCCCGATTGGCGCGTAGTGCATCACGATGTTCGTGAACTTGAACATCGTTTCGGCGACGGCCTCGCACCACGCGACCACCGGCCGTCCCTTCTCGCCGATCATGCCGAGGGCGATCGCGAAGAGGATGCTGAAGACGACAATCTGCAGCACGTCTCCCTTGGCCATCGCGTCGATCACCGATTCCGGCACGACGTGCAGAAGAATCTGGTCCCAGGTCTGCGGCGCCGCGACGATGTCCGATTTGGTCTGCGGAAGGTTGACCCCGACGCCCGGTTTCATCACGTTGACCGTGACCAGACCGATGATCAGCGCGATGGTCGTGATTATCTCGAAGTAGATGATGGCGCGAAGCCCCATCCGCCCGACCACCTTCACGTGTCCGGCGCCCGCGATGCCTGCCACCAGCGTCGCAAAGATCAGCGGCGCGATGATCATCTTGATCAGCCGCAAGAACAACTGGCTGAAGGGGCGGAAATAGATCGCCCATGTCGGGTGGTACTCGCTGACCAGCCATCCGGCGACGATGCCGACGGCGAGGCCAACGAAAATCTGCTGTGTGAGTGTGAGCCCGGACCGTGAGGGAACGGTGGACGTGGTCTCTGACATCCCGGCGATTCTACCTGAAAGCCCATCCTTGGCCGCTCCACCCTCGTCCGCGCGCGTCATCGCCTGGCGTCTTGTCCCAGGCGCGATTGTGACGCTACACTTGTTGTATGGGCGCCCATACATTTCGCGGCCGGTCGGAGACGCGGGTCGTCCTCGATGCGGTTCGCCGCATCGTGCAGGCGCTGCACGAGTCGTCGCGCTGGGCGGAGCAGCACCTGGGATTGACCGGTGCGCAACTGTTCGTGCTTCAACAGCTCGCCGACTCGCCATGCCTCTCGCTGAACGGGCTGGCCGCCCGCACCCACACCCATCAAAGCTCCGTTTCCACCGTCGTCACGCGGCTGGTGGAGCGCGGACTCGTTGTTCGAAGACCGGCTGCAGGGGACGCGCGGCGCGTTGAACTTCGGCTGTCGGCGGACGGACGCAAGCTGGCGCGACGCGCGCCGAATGTTCCCCAGCAGCGGCTCATCCAGGGGATTGAACGCCTGACCGTCTCACGCCGCCGCGCGCTCGCCGAGTCGCTCGACGCGCTCACGACGGCAATGGCGGTCGGAGATCAGGATGCGGTGATGTTCTTTGACGAGGCGAAGCGGCGCCGGCGGAGGGGGTCTCGGAGTGCGTAACCAGCAGATGGACCTGTCAGAGCTCGGGGACTTCACGACAAACGGGCGGGTGGTCACGATTGGCGCGATTGCGGTGGGCATCGGTATCGTGAGCGCGTACGTCGCGCTCGCGCTGCTGAAGCTGATCGCACTGTTCACTAATCTCTTCTTCTTTCAGCGCTGGAGCACGGCATTCGTCTCACCCGTCGATCACACGCTCGGTGCTTTCGTCATTCTTGTACCAGTTGGCGGCGCACTGATCATCGGGCTCATGGCGCGGTATGGTTCCGAGCGCATTCGCGGCCATGGCATTCCAGAAGCCATCGAAGCGATCCTGATCAACGGCAGCCGCGTCGAGCCGCGAGTGGCGGTCCTCAAGCCGGTCTCCGCTGCGCTTTCGATAGGTTCGGGTGGCCCGTTCGGCGCCGAAGGTCCGATCATCATGACGGGCGGCGCTGTCGGGTCGCTGATCGCACAGTTCTTCCATCTGACCAGCGCCGAGCGCAAGACCCTGCTGGTCGCCGGCGCCGCGGCGGGCATGTCCGCCACGTTTGCGTCGCCGGTTGCCGCCGTCCTGCTCGCGGTGGAACTGCTCCTGTTCGAGTGGAAGCCGCGCAGCATGATCCCGGTCGCGCTTGCCAGTGCAACGGCCGCGGCGGCGCGGCGCTACATCATCGGACTCGGGCCCCTCTTCCCGGTCCCGCCGCATCCGGCGTTCATCGGCCCCGAGGGACTTGCCGGATGTCTGCTCGCAGGGCTGCTCGCCGGCACCCTGTCGGCTATTCTTACGCTCGCCGTCTACGCGGCCGAGGACTCGTTTCAGCGGTTGCCAATTCACTGGATGTGGTGGCCTGCCATCGGCGGCCTCGTGATCGGTCTCGGTGGTTACGTGTTCCCACAGGCTCTCGGCGTTGGCTATGACACGATCGGGGCGCTGCTCCAGGGTGTCGTGGCCGCCCACGTCATTCTCGGCATCCTGCTGGTGAAATCGCTGATCTGGTCCGTCTCGCTTGGTTCCGGCACCTCCGGCGGCGTCCTGGCCCCACTGCTGATGATGGGAGGCGCGCTCGGCGGTCTCGAAGCCATGGTGTTCCCGTTTGAAGGGGTTGGATTCTGGCCACTGGTCAGCATGGGGGCGATTCTGGGCGGGACGATGAGGTCACCGTTCACCGGCATCATTTTCGCGCTCGAACTGACGCACGACGTGAACATGCTGCTGCCGCTCCTGGTGGCGGCCACGATTGCGCACGGGTGCACCGTGCTCCTGCTGCGACGATCGATCCTCACGGAAAAGGTGGCGAGGCGAGGCTTCCATCTGAGCCGCGAGTACGCGGTCGATCCGCTGGAGATCCTCTTCGCGCGTGAAGTCATGCGCCCGGACATCGTGGCGCTTCCTGCAGAGGTGTCACTCGAGACACTGGCGCAGGCGCTGCAAGTCGATCCAGCAAAAGGTCCCCAGCGTTTGTACCCAATTGTCAACGGGCGGCAGGAACTGGTTGGTGTTGTGCCCCGCGTGGATCTGCAACAGCTCGTCGACCGCGCGCCCGGAGATGCACCAGGCGAGATGCTCGCGATCGTACGTACGACGCCGACGGTCGCCTATCCCGACGAACCGCTTCGGGTCATCGTGCACCGCATGGCGGAAACCGGCCTGACGCGCTTCCCCGTCGTCGAACGCGGTCCGGCGCCGAGGGTTCTCGGGCTGATTGCACTCGACGATCTGCTCAAGGCGCGTGCGCTCAATCTCGAGGCCGAGCGCCGGCGCGAGCGGGTCCTAAGCGTGCGTTTTGCATTCCCGTTTGGCTTCACGACCGCGGCTGCCGGAGCGCCGACCGCGACCGTTGAACCGGCAGACCATACTCTCGACTGATGTCTCGAACTGCATCGCGCAAACGCCGACCGTCTTGTTGGCGTAATCGGGCTCGACGAAATTCTCAGCGCCTATCGCACGGGACGCGCGTAATCGTCCTGTCAGATTTTCGAAATCGTTCGTGCCGTCAGCTCATGTGGATCCAGTCCTGCACCCTTCGCAATGCTGCGCAGCAGCGGCGGCAGCGGCGCCGCGAACCGCCATTCGTCAGCGCGGGCGCCCTCAGCGACCAATCGCGTGCTCCACTCGTTCCACCAGTCAGCCCCACGCCGCGCGATCGGCTCGACGACCAACAGCGCCGCCCCTGCCCGCACGCGCTCGACGACCTGCTCGAGGAGCGGGGCCCGCGCGTCCGGCGACAGTTCGTTGACCGCGTACGCGAGCAGGATTCCCGTGCGCGGATCGGCGCGCAGCGGCGTGCGCGTGATGTCGCCACTCGCCGCTCGTCCGCGCAATGCGAAATGACGATAGGTCCAGTTCGCTTCCTGCACCGCCCACGCGCTGCGATCGATGCCAGCGACCGATGGCCCGGGGTCGTCCGCGAGCGCCCAGGCCGCACCAGCCGCGCCGCTGCCACATCCGAGGTCGACGATCTCGCGCAACGCTCGCTTGTCGGCACCGAGCCGCTCCACGATCTCGGTGACCGTCAGGAAGTGGAGGGGCCCATAGAAGAGCGCGAAGGCCGCCCGCTTGCCGGCTCCTTCCAGCGCGGCCCCCTGCGCGAGCCGGTCGCGCCGCTCGACGTAGCACGATGACAGCGCGCGCAGGGCCCGCGTCAATTCGGGCCGGGTGAGGTTGGCGAGATGCCGCTCTTCGAGCGCGGCGAGCCACTGCTCGACATCAGGCACTTCGGGGGTCGCTCACCAAGGAGTAGCTCGCTGACACAGCGGACAGCATGCTGCGCGGGACTTCATGGCTACTGGCACTAAGAAGTCTGCCTTCGCTCGCTGCGCGAGTTCCCACCTTCGCGCTACGCGCTACGGTGGACAAGTCGGCGGGACAGCCTTCGCCAAGTGCGCCTTCGCCTGGTCTGATCACGGTTTACCCAGCCGAAGGCTGGCGGAGAGAGAGGGATTCGAACCCCCGGTACCCTTCCGGGTACAGTGGTTTTCAAGACCACCGCCATCGACCACTCGGCCATCTCTCCGTCGGATCAATTCTCCCACAGTCAGATGGTCGATCGTGCATGACACTCCGCGTTACTGCACTACGGCAGGGAACCAGGACGGTCAAAGCGATCGCGGTTGCGAGTGGAATGACGAACAGCGACGTCGCAAGCGGAACCTACACGATCCGTCCCGTTGCTGAGAGCCGAAGAGGTAACCATCCGCAAAGAACGGTGCGGCGCTGTGGTTCGCGAACGACGCCGTTTGGGGACGTTCGTGACCGGCGCGCCACACCTGCTGGGCTGTTCAATCAAAGCGACTTCACGTATTCAATTAGATCCCGCTTCTCCTGGTCTGTCAGACCGAGGCGGAACAGCCGGTTGTAGTGGTTCATCACGTCCATCAGGGTGCGGAACCGGCCGTCGTGGAAGAACCCTCCTTGCTTCACAGGAGGCATGCCGACCGCCAGCCGTGACTCGTTGACGTGCGTCCAGATACCCGCCAGCGGCGACGTTCTGTATCCGTGGTCCGGCGCGCGATCGGCTTGAAACGCGTCGAGGCCGATCTCTTCGGGTGTGTGCAGGTTCCAGCCCGGCTCCGTAAAGAGCGGTTCGACATGGCAGGCGTTGCATTTCGCCTTGCCGCTGAAGAGCTCGTCACCGCGTGCGGCCGCCACACGATCGAAGCTGCCGGCCGGCGGTTTCGGGGCGCCGAGCGCCAACTGATAAAAGTGCAAGGGCGCAAGCTTCGCGGTGATCTTGTCCGGCTCCACTCGAACGTGACCGAATCCATTCGCCGCGGCAAGGGGAAACTGCTCGCTGTTATCGAGACGCGGATCGAAGAATGTCCCTTTCCCGTGCATTTCGAGGTTTGCGACGAACGCATTCCAGTGGGTGACCGACCCCCAGCCGGTCCAGGTGTGCAGATTGACGCCGGCCAGGCCGAACGCCGGCGGAATGAGTGTCGCCGCGGGACGGCCGTCCGGTCGGAACGCTTTCCCATCGAGGATCAGCTCAGCGTCGAACTTGCCCGGACCCCAGCTTTTCAGCACATTACGTACGGTTCCGCTGCTGACGCCGAGCAAGTCGGTGAACGGCTTGACGCTCGGCGCCAGCGCGACGATGCCACCCACGTTCAAGTCGCGGTTGGCCCATCCATCGAGCCGCCGGCCAATGCCTGGCGCGACCGAGTCATCCACCATCGAGTGACAGAGCGCGCACTGAATCCCCACCGAGCGGAGTGTCCCATTTGAATTGAAAAAGCCGGTGAGCCCGACGACGGCCTTCAGCTTCAACAATGCCACCGTGTTCGCCGGATCATCGAGATTGAGCTTGCCGCTCACAATTGCCGCCGTCACATCGGGCGGAAGCGCCCGGCTGTCGACCTTCAACCCCAGCGCAAGGGCCATGCGCGGGCTGAGGCCTGGACCAACGCCACCCAGCCGCGAGCCCTCGATGGCCTGGTGCAGCCTCAATGCGCCGCCCCAGAACGATTCGTCGCCAAACGTATCAAACCGAAAAATCTGACGGCCGGTGCGAATCGTCGTAATCGCACGATTGATTATGAAAGTCGCCGTACCGGTGTCGGCAATCGAAGTGGCATCGATACTCTGCTCGGAGACCGCATCCAATTGTTGTTGCGTCGTAGCCGTGTCTTGCGCGGCGGTCCGGTGCGGATCGCCAACCGCACTTGCGAACGCTCCGGCAAACACCACGGACAGGCTCAGCGCAACGGCTCTCGTCCATTGCATGGTCTTTTCTCCTTCGCCATCCGCTATCGATCACCGGCAGATCGATGTTCGCGACACCGAGCAAAAGGCACACCATGCGTTTCCGCACGGAGACTTCGAATCCCGGCGAAGGCTGAGGATGAGGAACTGAGGAACGAGGATTAGATCTTCGTGAGCTGTCCGCGCCGCAGGCGGCGATACAGTTCCAGGGCCTCGCGGATGATCTGCACAGCTTCGGCGGGGCCCTCGAGGTCCTCCACGACGACCTGCTTGTGCTCGAGCGTCTTGTAGTCTTCGAAGAACCGGCGGACCTCGCGCAGCACGTGACCCGGGAGCTGGCTCTGGTCCGTGTAATCGGCGAACGCGGGATCGTGGACGCTGACGGCGACGATCTTGTCGTCGACCCCCTTCTCGTCGCGCATCCGCATCACGCCAATCGCGCGCGCCTCGACGATCGTCAGCGGATAGACCGGCTCCTGGCTCAGCACCAGCGCGTCCAGGGGATCCCCGTCATCGCAGAAGCTGCGCGGGATGAAACCGTAGTCCGCCGGGTAATAGACCGCGCTGTAGAGAACGCGATCGAGCCGAAGCAGGCCAGTTTCCTTATCGAGCTCGTACTTGTTCCGGCTACCCTTGGGGATCTCGATGACCACCGGAAACGCGGTCGCGATCAGCGCGTCGTCGATGTAGCTGTCGTGCCAGGGATGCATGCGGAAAGCGCCCGCAAAAAGCCTATCACGAAGCTCGATCGTGGGTCCGTCCGTTATTCGGCGCGGACGGCCACGATCGGATCGATCTTCGTCGCCCGGCGCGCGGGCAAGTACGTGGCAACGAGAACGACAGCAAACAACACCGCGGCGGCACCGCCGAGCGCGACCGGATCTGATGGTGTGATGCCGTACAGTTGCGCGGCAATGCTGCGCATCAACCACACAGACACCGCCGCACCAGCGGCGATGCCGATAAGCGCAAGGCGGATGCCGCCACCGAGCAGCAACGCCAGGATCTCGCGCGATTGAGCGCCGAGCGCCAGGCGAATGCCTACTTCGCGCGTACGCTGGGTCACGTTGTACGACACGACGCCGTAGATGCCCACTGCCGCCAGCGCGAGCGCCAACGCCGCAAGCCAGCCGATCAGCCGTGCGCGCACTCGATCCAGGTACAACGAACGGTCGACGTGCTCGGCCATCGTGCGCACGTTGTACACGGGCATGGCCGGATCGACCGCGCGGATGGCCTCGCGCACAGACGTGACGCTGACGTCCGGGGGCAGCGCCGATCGCACGACCAGGTTGACGGATGATTCGTGAAATTGCGTGAGCGGCAGGTACATCGTCATTCTTGGCGCTTCGCGAAAGTTGCGGTACTTGGTGTCGCGCGCTATGCCAATCACGATATAGGACTCGCTGTCCCCGACCTTGAAAGTCTGGCCGATAGGATCGATATCCGGCCAGAAACGTGCCTTCATCTGCTCGTTGACGATGATGACGGCTGGAGCCGTGGCCGTGTCCAGGGCGCTGAAATCCCGTCCACGCAGAAGAGCAAGGTTCGTCGCGCGAAAGAAGCCGGGCGAGACGGGAACCAGGTCGTACTCGACCGGCGTCTCCACCGCGGGTGTCGTGCTGCGTGCTCTAAGGTTGTTCCGCATGCCTCCCGCGGTGACAGGCAGGACGTAGGCGAGTGCGGCAGCCTCGATCCCCGGCTGATGTAAGACGGCGGCGAGCACCGCGTCGTAGAACTGACGTCCGCGCGCCTCGTCGTATCCACGCAGCGTGGTATTCAGCGTCGCCGCGATGATGCGATCGGTGCTCAGGGATGCGTCGACCGAACGGATTTTCGCCAGGCTGCGCAGAAACAAGACGGCCCCGATGACGAGAACCAGCGACAGCGCGATCTGGACGACGGTCAGCGTGCTGCGTAAACGGCCACGACCGGCCGCTACCCGGCCGCCATCGCTCGTGGACTTGATGATTTCTGCCGGTGACATTCTCCGGATCCCGAACGCCGGCCCCAGGCCAATCGCCAGCGCCGCGATCGCGCTGACGGCGATCGTGAAGAGAATCACCGCTCGATCCGCTCCAATCGTCAGGGCGAGTGCGCTTCCGCCAAACGCGGTCCGCACTTCGAAGAGACGCGCGACCCACGTGCCCACGACCAGGGCACCGATCGCACCTGCCGCTGCGAGGACGCCCGCTTCGACCAGGAGTTGCTGAACGATGCGCGCCCGAGACGCGCCAAGTGACTGGCGGACGGCGATCTCTCCCTGACGCGAGTACCAGCGGGCGAGCAGGAGATTCGCGACATTGGCTGCGGTAATTACCAGGATGATGCCTACGGCAATCATCAGGAGTTGCAACGGCCGCCCGAGGTCCGTCACCAGCGACAGGTCACCTGCTGGCGACGGGCGCGCGCGAATCGACCAGCCAGAGCCTTCTTCGGGAGGGATCTGCGGCCGCAGCGTCGCGGTCAGCGCGGCCTGCAGCTGCTCGGCGGAGGCGCCGTCGTGCAGGCGTCCGAGCAACGACATCCAGCTCGTCGTCCGACGATCGAGCCTGTCAGCCTCGTGCTCGAGTGGAAAGTAGTGATTCAGCGGAATCCACAGATCGGCGCGTTGACCTCGGACGATGCCCGTGAAGGTCGGAGGTGCAACGCCAACGATCGCGCATGGCTGTCCGTTCACCATGAATGAGCGGCCTGCGAGATCTTCGTCAGCGCCGAACGCCGAGCGCCACAGCCGATCGCTGATGACGGCAACGAGAGGCGCACCGCGCCGCTCGTCATTGCCGGTAAACCCTCGACCAGCGTGCACAGGCGCGCCAAGCACGTTGAAGTAGTTGGAGGTCGTGAACTCGACGAGCGCGCGCTCGCGTTGGTCCGCGGTTGCGATTCCCACGGTCCCGGATGTGTACGCCGCGATGTCGGCGAGCGGCGACGCACTGTCGCGGGCATCCACATACAACGGATAAGAGAAATCTCTGTGATCGCCTCCCTCGACAGTCCAGCTGTAAATCGATACCAGAAGGTCGGGCCGCGGGATCGGGAGCGACGCCAGCAGCGCGGCGCGCATCATTGAAAACACCGCCACGTTGACGCCAATCCCAAGCGTCAACGTGAGAATCGTCACGAATGCGAACGCGGGCTGCCGGCCCAGCATGCGAACCGCGTATCGGAAGTCTCTGCGCAGATTCACGAGCATGGCGCCTCCGAACGATGCGGGTGCCGTAGCGGACTGACCGAGCTGCCAGAGACCGGGCTCCTTCCGGACGGCCGTCGGATCTTCCAGGAGCGCCGCTTCGTCGTGGAGCGCGGATCGGGCGATCTCGCGAGCGTGCTCCTCCGCCGCGCCCGCCCGGAGCGCCTCGGCATAAAGATCCCCGAGATGCTGCGCAATCTCGTCGGCAACCTCGCGCGTCAGTTGCGGAAGCCGCTCACGAACGAGCGCCTGCCAGTCGGGGTGCACGATCACCTCACGCGGATTCGAGTCCCGCGGTCCGGTTGAGGGCCTCGATCAGGCCTCGCCATTCGGTCCGCTGTGCCGCAAGTGTTCGGCGCCCTTGCGGCGTCAGGCGGTAATAGCGCCGGCGCCGCTGACCCGATTTCTCGACCCACCGACCACTAATCCACCCACGACGCTCGAGGCGATACAGCATCGGGTAGAGGGAGGCCACGTGAAAGCGCAGCACCCCCGACGATCGGCTGTCGATCTCGCGCGCGATGTCGTAGCCGTGCCGCGGCATCTCCTCGATGGCGGCAAGCACCATGAGTTCCGCGCCTCCCTTTTTGAGGTCATCCTTTGGCGCCATATATGGTTCGGCAATATATGCGGGCCGGCGGCGGAAAGTCAAACGTTGCAGGCGGCACGGCCGTCACTCCGATCGCAGCGCAGTCACTGGACTGATGCGAAGCGCCCTCAATGCCGGGACGGCGCATGCCGCAAGCGAGATCAGCAGCACACCCGCCGTCGCCAGGGCATAGGTGGCGGGGTCCGTTGGCGAGATCGCGAACAACTGCGTTTGGAGCAGGCGAGTCGCCCAGAACGATCCGATGATGCCAGCAATGATGCCGACCGCGACTGGCTGCATGCCGCGCAACAGGATGTCCGTCACGAGACGCTGAGCGGGCGCACCCAGCGCGCGACGGATGCCGAGCTCCTGGGTTCGTCTCGCGACCGTGTAGGCGAGCACTCCGTAAATCCCGCTCGCGCCGAGAACTGCGCCGATCAACGCGAACAGCGCGAGCAGCAGGGTCGTGAAGCGCGGCCGCGCCACCGAGCGGTCGATGACGCTCTCGACAGTCTGCACATCGAACAGCGGCAGCGACGGATCGATGTCGCGGACGGCGGCGCGCACCGGGGGAATCATGGCCTCGGGGGAGCCGGCGACGCGCAGCAG
The DNA here is from genome assembly GCA_046726015.1 of Acidobacteriota bacterium. Classification (GTDB taxonomy): domain Bacteria; phylum Acidobacteriota; class Vicinamibacteria; order Vicinamibacterales; family 2-12-FULL-66-21; genus QHWT01. The sequence continues at coordinate 6,997 of JBKOZS010000190.1, read as the reverse complement.
CACCGACATCGATCGAAAGGCGCCGTGGATCACGACGGGTGCCTGCGCGTGCGCCAGGTAATACGTCGGCCGCGCGGCGGTGTCGAGCCCTTCGTCACGAATGTCGCGCACGATTCCAACGATCGTCATCCAGGCGGCAGCGCTTGTGATGCCGGCGACACGAAGCCGCCTGCCAATGGGATCTTCGCCATTGAAGAACCGGCCGGCCATTGCTTCGTTGACGATCGCGACCGGCATGTTGCGCGCGTTGTCCTGTTCGGAAAATACGCGGCCGCGCACGAGCGGGATGCGAAGCGTATCGAAATAGCCGTCGCGCGCCACCACCACGGCGGCATTCCATGCGGTTTCTCCCGGCCTGGGGCGCGGCCGGCCCTCAACCTCGAAGTCCCAGACGCCCGCGTCGCTCCACATCGGCACTCCGCTCGCGGCCGATGCAGACCGGACGCCCGGCATCGCACGGAGCCGCGCCAGCAGTGAGGCGTAGAACGTATCAACCCGCGCGTCTTCCTTGTACGAAACAGGAGGGAGGGCGATGTTTGCGGTCAGGACGCCAGACGTCTCGAATCCGGGCTCGACCGACAGCAATCGATCGAAGCTGCGCAGCATCAGCGTGGCGCCGAGCACGAGCACGATGCCGAGCGCGACTTCAATGGCGACGAGTGCCTTCCTCACGAACTGGCGGCCGGCGCCAGCCGTCGTGGACTGGCTGCTGTCTCGCAACGCACCTTGCAGGTGTGACGCGGCGCCACGAAGCGCCGGCACCAGCCCGAATAGCAGGGCGGAGGCGAGTGATAGCACCGCGGCAAATCCAAGCATTCGCGCGTCGACGCTCACGTCCTCGGCGCGAGGAATGCTGGTGGGATCGATATGCAGCAGCGCGCGAACTCCGACCTGGGCAAGCGCGACGCCAAGCGCGCCACCGATTACCGCGAGGATGCCGCTTTCGACGAGCGCGAGCCGAACGAGCCGTCCCCGGCCGGCACCGAGAGCGCCACGGATCGCCATCTCACGCGTGCGCGCCTCCGCTCGTGCCAGCAGCAGGCTGGCCACGTTGGCACACACAATCAGCAGGACGAATCCCGTTGCAGCCAGCAGCGCAATCAGCGCGGGCCGAACCGAGCCGGCAATATCGTCAATCAGCGGCCGGATGAACAGGTAGTGGCCGGTATGGATGTCGGGGTATTGCGCTTTCCACGCGGCCATGAGTGTTTGCAGTTCAGCGCGCGCCGCTTCAATGGACGTTGAAGGCGCCAGCCTGCCAATCGCCCGCGTACCGTGACTCTTCCGGTTGCCGGGATTCTTTGGATCGATCCCAAGCGGCACCCAGACCTGGGTCGTCGTGCCGGGAAACGCGAACCCTGGCGGCATGACGCCGACAATCGTTGTCGTGACGCCATTCATTGGTACCGTTCGCCCAATGACCATTCGATCGCCGCCGAATCGTGTCCGCCAGTAGGAATCGCTCAGGATCGCGACGTTCGGTCCTTGCGGGCCGTCTTCCTCCGCTGTAAACCCACGGCCCAGCGCAGGGCTCACTCGAAGGAGCGACAGCAGGTTTGCCGTTACGGCCGCGCCGACGACGCGCTCCGGCTCCGCGCCAGGACCGCCGACCGTGATCGCCAGCCTCGACCAGGCGCTCACGTCTTGCAGCGCACGAGATTGTTGCTTGTAATCCAGATACTCGGGGTTGGACAGCGGAAACTGCGGAAAGTTGAAGCCGCTCTCGGGATCGAATCGTCCCCAGACGGCGACCAGCCGATCGCTGTCCTCGAACGGCAGGGGCTTCAGCAGCACGCCATTGACCACGCTGAAGACGGCCGCGTTGGCGCCAATGCCAACCGCCAGGGTCAGGATGACAAAGATGGAGAAGGCGGGCTGACGCCGAAGCATGCGGAACCCGTGGCGGACGTCCTGATAGAAAGTCATGGCCATCTCCACGCGGGGACGGAGCCCCGGCCAAGTTAGACGGAGGGAGTGGGGGATGGGGTTACCGGGAGGGCGGAGTTATTTTTTCGAGCTCCCCCATGTAGGGGCGCAGCGCCGCCGGAATTTCGACGGACCCGTCCTTCTGCTGGTAGTTCTCGAGAATGGCAATGAGGGTGCGGCCCACCGCAAGGCCGGACCCGTTCAGCGTGTGAACGAACTCAGCCTTGCCGGTCCCCTGCGCGCGGAACTTGATGTTGGCCCGCCGCGCCTGGAACGCTTCGGTGTTGCTGCAGGATGAAATCTCGCGATACATGTTCTGGCTAGGGAGCCAGACCTCGATGTCGTACGTCTTCGCGGATGCGAAGCCCATATCCCCGGTCGACAGGAGCATCGTCCGATAAGGCAGCTCGAGGCGCTTGAGCACTTCCTCTGCGTTTGCCGTCAGGGATTCGAGCTCGTCATACGATTGTTCGGGTGTCGTGAACTTGACGAGCTCCACCTTGTCGAACTGGTGCTGCCGAATGAGCCCGCGAACATCCGCCCCGTAAGAACCCGCCTCGCTCCGGAAGCATGGCGTGTACGCGGTATAGCGGAGGGGAAGCTGGCGTCCGTCGAGGATCTCGCCGCGGTGAAGATTCGTCAGCGGGACTTCGGCCGTGGGAATCAGAAACAGATCCCAATCGCCGCCGATCTTGAACAGATCCTGTTCGAATTTCGGCAAGTTCCCGGTCCCGCGCAGTGCCTCGGCATTGACGAGGAACGGGGGCTCGATTTCCGTGTATCCATGCTCGCGCGTGTGCAACTCGAGCATGAAGTTAATCAACGCCCGCGCCAGCCGAGCGCCTGGCCCGATCAGCACGGAAAACCGCGAGCCTGACATCTTCGTCGCGCGCTCGAAGTCGAGAATGCCGAGCGCAGGACCAACGTCCCAGTGCGGCTTGGGATCGAAGTCGAAACGTCGCGGCTCGCCGTGACGCCGCACTTCCTTGTTGTCTTCCGCGCTCGCGCCGACGGGCACGGATGCGTGCGGCAGGTTCGGAATGGTCATCAGGCGCGCGGCGCGGCGCACTTCGACCTGTTCGAGCTCCACTTCGAGCTGCTTGATGCGCTGCGCGCGCGCCTTGTTGGCAGCGAAAATCGGGGTCGCATCCTGCCCGAGCCGTTTCGCTTTCGCGACTTGATCGGCGGCGGCGTTCTGCTCGCGCTTCAATCCTTCCAGTTCCGGAATCAGCCGCCGGCGCTGCGTTTCCAGGGTCGCGACCTGTTCGAGCTCCTCATCCGGCTGAAGGCCACGGTTGCGAAGTCCGGTCCGCACTTCCTCCAAGTGTTCGCGGACGTGAGCCGGATCGAGCATGGGTTAAATCCTATACCGGGACCTGCCTTCTCTGAGATACCATCCGGCCATGACGCAGGCCGTTCGCAAGGCAGTGTTTCCGGCAGCGGGACTGGGCACGCGGTTTCTTCCCGCGACCAAGGCGCAACCAAAGGAGATGCTGCCGCTCGTCGACAAGCCGATCATCCAGTACGGCGTCGAGGAGGCGCTCGCGTCGGGCGTTGTCAACATCATCCTCGTCACGGGACGCGGAAAGAACGCTATCGAAGACCACTTCGACGTCTCCGTCGAGCTCGAGACGTTTCTCGAATCCCGGGGCAAGACCGAGCTGCTCAATGAGATTCGAAAGATCTCCAACCTGATTAACGTCTCGTACGTGCGGCAGGGGGAGCCGCTCGGCCTCGGACACGCGGTGCTCGTCACACGCACGCTGGTCGGGCCGGAACCTTTCGCCGTCATCCTCGGCGATGACGTGATCGACGCGAACCCACCCGCCCTGAAGCAGATGATCGACGTGTTCCAGGAGTTGGACGGCCCTGTGCTGGCGATCGAAGAAGTGCCGAAGGAAGACGTCAGCTCGTACGGCATCATCGACGCGGAGGAAGTACGCCCCGGCGTTTACAAGATCCGCGATCTCGTCGAAAAGCCGCCGCGCGACGAAGCGCCATCGAACCTCGCGATCATCGGCCGCTACGTGCTGACGCCTGACATCTTCCCCGCACTTGAAGAAACCGCGAAGGACCGCACCGGCGAAATCCAATTGACGAACGGTCTTCGCCGCCTGTTGAAGCAGCGGCCGATATACGGCTGCCGAATCGACGGCGTCCGCCACGACACCGGGAACAAGCTCGGGTTCCTTCGCGCGGTCGTCTACTTCGCGCTGCGACGCCCCGACCTTGCGGAACCGTTCCGCCAATACCTGCGCGGCATCGATCTCGGCCAGACCACCGGCGCCCGGCGCTAATTCTTTTTCGTGCTGTCGGTCGACTTGCTTGTGCTGGACGTGTCGCCGGTCGTCGTCGAAGACGAGGACGATGTGTCTGACGATGACGTGGGCTTCGATTCTCCCGACTTGCTGGTATCACCGGACTTGCGCGCGTAGTCGGTGATGTACCAGCCCGAGCCCTTGAACTGGATGGCGGGAGAGGACAGCAGTTTCTTGACGGTACCTTTTCCGCAGGTTGGACACACGTCGACCGGGGGATCAGAGAACTTCTGGATGCGCTCGAAGCGGCTGTGACACGATTCACACTGGTATTCGTACAAAGGCATAACTACTCAATCATCGCGCCGTTGTTGTCGCCGAGCATCAGGCTGCGGTGCAACCAGAGCGGCACCGTCCCATTGCCAAGCAGCGTGTCGTGAAATTCACGAAGCGAGAACTTCGCGCCGACCGCCGCCTTGTAATCGTCGCGCAGCTTCAACACCATCAGCTTCCCGGCGGAGTACAGCACGTACGAGGGATCGAACGTGCCGCGCTCTGCTTCACGACGCGCGGCCGCCTCTTCGAGATACGCTTCGTCCCGGAAGAATCTGACGCCCTGCTCGACCGAGAGATCTTCACAGTGCAGCCGGAGTCCTACGACGAAGCGGCAGAGACGAATGAGCGATTCGGCGAGCTGCCCCAGCTTGATCGCGGGATCCTGCCGGCGAAATCCCGCTTCCACCATCATCTGTTCCGAGTAGTGAGCCCATCCTTCGACCATCGCGGCGGATGAAAACAGGATCGACTTGCGCAGGGTCGACGTGACCTGGCGGAGGTGCTGGTAATGAAGGAAGTGGCCGGGATACACCTCGTGAATCGAGATCGCCCACAAGGCGCCGAAATTGAAATCGCGCAGGTGCTCTTCCTGCCGCTCGGCCGGCCACGCCGGGTCCGCGTCGGTGATGTAGTAATACGCGCGCAGCGGCCGCGTCTCGAACGGACCGGGCGTCCACATGCTCGCAAACGTCCAGCGATAGAACCGCGGCGTCGGCGCCACCTGCACGCGCGCGACGTCCGGCAGCGTGACTAAACCCTGCCGCTGAATGAACGTCGAGAGCTCGTCGAGTTGTTGCTGCGCGGTCGCGACCACCTGCCCCATGGCGGGGTGCTCGGCTTTCGCGCGCGCCCAGGCGCCGAACGGATCCTTGGCATCGAGCCGTGATGCCACGCGGCGAAACTCTTCCTGCGTGGCGCTCAGCTCTCGCATGGCGATCGACAGCAGCCGATCCGCGTCGAGCGTGATCCCCTCGTCGAGCCGGAGCTTCCGTTCCAGCCGCTGCCGGCCCAGCCTGAACGATCCTCGCGCGCGCGGCGCCAGATCGTTCTCCAGGTAATTGATGTATCCGGCGAGCGCGTGCGACGCCTCGGTCGATGCGTCCGCGAGATCGCTCAGCAGGTGGAGATCGTCGAGGTTCGAGAACGCGCGCGGAAGATCATCCTCGATGAAGCGCTGCGTACCCCTGAGGCTCTCGAGACCCACCTTGATGAAGATCCCGGGAGGATCCTTGATGTTGTCGCGTGCCGCCTGGATCAGCCGCGGCACCTGGTGCAGCTTCGAGACAACGCGACGCGCCCGCTCGGGAAGGGGCGCATAGTCGAACAGCACCTGGCCTGCCAGGCTGGTCGCGATCAGATCGCCGTAGTATTGAGGGCTCCGCTCCCAGGTTTTCACGTCCTCGAGCTCGAACAGCCGGGCGCGGATGCTCGCCTCGAGGGCCGGGCGCTCGAGCCGTTCGATATCAGTCAGCCGGGCCGGATCGATGGCGGTCAGCCGGCGTTCGAAGCCAGCCAGCGTCCGGACCTGTGTGTCGATCGCGGCGCGACTCAGGTCCTCGAGCAAGTCGTCGTGTAGGTGAACACCATCGAATGTCGCGTTGGTGGGATGCGCCTCGTGCAGCCACGCGAGGTACTCGTCGACGAAGTGAGGCAAGGGTTCGGCAGAATACATTCTGGTAGAATCGGCGCCCCGCGCATGTCCGGCATCCTTTACGTGGTCGCCACTCCGATCGGCAACCTCGAAGATGTCACCTTGCGGGCCCTCAGGATCCTGCGCGACGTCTCCATCGTCGCCGCCGAGGACACCCGCCGGACCGGCCGGCTTCTTCAACACTACTCCATCTCGACGCGCACGACGAGCCTGCACGAGCACAATGAGCGCGAGAAAACGCCGCGACTCGTCGAGCGGCTGCTCGCTGGCGAATCGATCGCGCTGGTGTCCGACGCGGGGACGCCGCTCATCTCCGATCCCGGGGAAGGTCTCGTCGCGGCGGCCCGGGCCGCCGGCGTCCGAGTCGAAAGCATCCCGGGACCCAGCGCAGTGATGGCCTCCGTGGCGGCGTCGGGATTCCCAACGCGCGAGTTCACGTTTTTGGGCTTTCCGCCCGGTAGGTCGAAAGACCGCAAAGCGTGGCTCGAACGGCTGATCGCGGAGTCGAGACTGGTGGTTTTCTTCGAGGCGCCGCATCGAATCCGGCAAACCTTGACCGAACTCCAGGCTATTGCCGGTGACCGGACGATCGGTGTGGCGCGCGAGTTGACCAAGGCGCACGAAGAATTGGTCGTACAGCCTATCTCAATGCTTATAAGTCACTTCGCTGAACCAAAGGGAGAATTTACAGTCCTGGTGCCGCCAGGAGCGGCCGACGTCCAACCTGAAGCTGCACCAGGTGCCGCGGCTGATCCAGGCGGCACGCGACAACATCAAGGATCCTCCCGGGATCTTCATCACGGTGGGTCTCGAGAGCCTCAGGGGT
>JBKOZS010000189.1:0-7411 GCA_046726015.1 Acidobacteriota bacterium | reverse complement strand
CTGCGCGACAGTGGCGCGAAGCCACTACGGCTGCCCGCGCGGAGTCCAAATCTGAACGCGTTTGCGGAGCGGTTTGTCGAGTCCGTCAAGTCCGAATGCTTGGGGCGAATCGTGCCACTCGGTGAAGGGCACCTCAGAACTGCCGTCCGAGCGTTTGTGCATCATTATCACGAGGAACGGCCGCACCAGGGTCTGGGCAACGAGCTCATTGCGCCGAAGGCAACTCTGATCGGACCAGGCCCGGTACGCTGCCGTCAGCGCCTCGGCGGCTTGCTCAAGTTCTACCACGGCGAGGCCGCGTAGCTTCGCGAGCCGAGTTTTCGCACAGGACGACGTGGTTCCGCTATTACCGGTGCCTTGCCTGCGGACTCGTGTGGTCCGTGGCACGGCCTGGCGCCCCGCCACTCGAGCAGATATAGCCATGCACTGTAAGCGATGCGGCGGAGCCCTGTTTACCCGGGCTTCAGCGTCCACGATGAGCTCGGCTTGTTGGTGAAAGCTGGCCTCTCCCCGCTGGAAGCGCTCCAGACCTCTACGCTGAACGCCGCCCAGTTCGTGAAGGTCGCGGATTCGCTCGGTACGTTGGAGACCGGAAAGCTTGCCGACCGCACGCCTCGGCGCGGGGGCGGCCGATCGAGATTCCCGCGCCGCCACCGCTAACCCGCACAGGCGTGGATGTCAATGAGATTACGCCGGACTCGTTCGCAGCCTTCACGATCGCCTGGCCCGAGCGCCATCCAGCCGATCCGCAGCGCACGATCGATGCCTGCCGCAACAAGGCGTGCGAGCGCGAAGAGCGCGCGCGTGATGTTGTTGAAGCCTTCAGAGATGAGCGGGAGAGTTGTCGGTGGCGAGCTGGGCGTGTGCCCCCAAAGCGACGGCCCGCGATGGGCGCAGACCGTCGCCGGAGCGCTAATTAGCAACCGACACCGAGATACGTGCAGAGTGCTTCGGCGGCGGCTGACGCCAGCCTGTCCCACGGCAGATGGCTGGTCGCCTGTTCAGGCAGCGTTGGCGCAGCAGCGAGGACAGGGGCGGTCAATAGGGCGAGAAGAAAACCGAAAGCCAGTCGCTTGATCATGTGTGAATTCCTCCAGGGGAACGCAGTCCAATACCAAGCGAGATGCCATCGTCGCACCTGCTAAGTTGTTGATTCCTATACGCGTTATATATCCACGCCTGCTGAGTTCTACCGGTTATTAGAGACAAAAGTCGCCAGCATTCAGCGGAAGTCGCCAGACCGGACGATTTCGTACGCTTCGTTTTTCGGCGGTGCAGGCATCAGAAAGGGACTCAGAACGATCTTGGGGATCTGACGACCGGCGTACGGAAAGAGAGGCGACGGCCGCGACGCCGCCTGCTGACAACTCGTCGCCGGCGCGCTGTGGCGGCGACTAGCCCGCTGAGCACGAGCACCAGCGTAGAGGGCTCTGGAACGTCTGGAACGACCGAACCGGGGCCGGTCAGTCCGCCCAATAGGCGCAAGCGGAAATCTGGCTCCAGGTAAAACCACCCCGCTGGCGGCACCGTCGGCAGGTCATCGCCGGGGATCGCGCCAAAAAACATCTCAACGGTGCCGAGCAGTAATTGCGTCTGACCCTCACCACCAATTGGAGGGAAGCCCGCGACGACATACATGCCGAGGAAAGGATCGACGCCCGGGCAACCAAAAACCGCATGCTCATTCCGTCCGAGAATGCCAGAGCCTCTCGCTGTCACATCATTGATCGTGATATCGAACTCCGTGATGTCGTAGTTACCGACATCCGGCGATGAACAATGGTCTTGCGTGTCGATCGCCAGATCGAAGTCGACGCGCGTCCCGACGGGGAAGAAATTGCAGGGCGAAGCCTTGCGTCGAGTGCTGAAGACTGGTGATTGAGTTCAGCTGTGAATAGGACGATACGCGCGTGCATGTAGTATTACACACGCGCCGGCACGGCTAGATGCTGGCGTCAAATCTGCGAGGACGAAACACGGCACCGCCACCTCGGGCGTCAGACTTATTGGGCTTTACCGATGCAACGTCGAAGGCAGGTTGTTGGCCCGGCCGTGCGTAGACGACGGCTCCCAGCACAACGCAGCACATGGCGATTCTCGCAAGCATGCCGACGCCTCTCCCGTCAGAAACGACCCGAGTCAACCGATGCCGATTCGGTGAATTCCACTGCTTACCATTTGCACAAGCACACTCGGTTAGTTCCTGAACCAATCGCGAACCGCGCCGCAGCAGTCACCATTCAGAGCACATCCCAATTTACCGTTGACCGTTATCGGGCACGTTCCTCGCCATGCGTTCGAGCAACCGCTTGAACCGTGTTGGTGACATTCGACCGTACAACAGTGCAACGACCCACAATGCGAGCACAACGGCGAAGGGTGCCCAGGCAATGACCAGTTGCGTTCCCGTCTTGGCTTCCACATCTCCTCCAACTCAACTAAAGATCAACCGCGAAGGGTCCCATCGCGACCGAGCAGCCGCACGACTGTTGCGTGGAATCTCCTGACAAGTTGGTCGCCTCGTTCTCGCGCCACGAGCCAAGCCGCAGCCATGCGAGCGAATCTGATGATCGGAGGTGGGTGGACTTGCTTATACGCGAGCGCGACGGGCGCGGTGTAGTCGATATCGCCGTCTGCGATCCGTTGGGACTGTAGCCATACACCAGCCGCGACGAGCGTGACAATGGCGGCGAGTGCTGCGAGGCTGGATCGGACATGATGGGGCCAGGACGCCGCCACGCCGGGAGCCGTACCTGATTCGGACTCCTCCTTGATGTCCTATAGTGGGACGATCGCAGCAGCCGCGAGGCGTCGAACGGGCGCGCTGGAGAGGCTGCGTGGGCGGTGTGAGTCCGGAGGATGAGCCTTATGTCCGGACTGATTTGACCGGTCCAAGTCCGAGACGACCGCTTGGGCGGCTTCGACCCCCGGCTCACTTCGCCCACCGTCGGTCACTTCTGCCACAAACCGGTATCCCAGCTTCGGCAAGGTTTCGATGTACCGAGGCCTTTCCGCATCATCGGACAGCGCCGCACGGATCTGGTTAATGGAGAAGTTGATGCTGCGCTCAAAATCCACGAACGTGGATTCGCCCCATAGGTGGCGTTGAATCTCCGTCCGGCTGACCGGTTGTCCGTGACGGTCCAAGAGTAGCAGGAGAACCTTGAAGGGTTGGGGGCCAACTTAACCGGTCTTCCACCCTTGAGGAGCTTGCTGGCGGAGCGGTCGACCTCAAACACACCAAATCTGACTGAACCTAGGCTGCCTGGGGACGGCATCATTGAAACCTAGCCCGATAAAGTGCGGGATTATAGCAAGTTCTGCACCGCCTACCAGCAGGTAGCCTCGTCCTCTTTGCCTCGCATTTTCAAGCACTTGGAAGCTAATCCGACACTAAGCCAAAACAAACACGGTGGTCATTGTGCGCGCACTGGCGCGGGGCTAGCGTTCGACCGCGTTACTCAACTTTGGTTTAGGAGAAATGACCATGCGTCCAAAGCCCTTTCCCCGCCTGCTGGTCCCAGCCCTGTCCGCGTGCGTCGCCTTGACGGCCTCCGTGACGGCCTTTTCTTCCGGCACCACTGTCGATCCGTCCACTCTCAATCCGCCTCCGCCCCCCGACCTTCAACCCTGTGTGCGAGAAGGTCGGGGAGGGCACGATCTGCACGGTGAACTTCAGCGAGACGTTCGCGGGCGGCAGCGATATTGTCTGCGGCAACGGCGCCAATGCTTACCAGGTGTTTCAGTTTCAGACCAGGAGTATTCAGGGGCGACGGTATTACGACGAGAACGGCAACCTGACGCGACGGCACTTCAAGGAGCTTTTGGACGGCACCCTCACGAATCCCCTCAACCATAAGGCGGTGTCCTACTCCGGGACCTTGACCCATCTGCACGATCTGACAATACCCGGAGACATTACCAGCGGCACCGAGAATGTCACTGGATCCATTCGGACCTACCTCCCCAGGGCGGAACCGTTCTGTTCGAGGCCGGCCGACTCATAGAGACGTCTGACGGCGTAGTTTTGAGCGAACAGGGTCCGCATCCCGTGCTCCACTACGTTGTGTTGGGAGACACAGCGGCCATTCAGCCACTGTGCGACGCGTTGCAATAGGGCCCGGAGCCGGCAGGCGGCGCGAGTGGATCGCTGCCTCTACTCGAGGTGCAAGCATCGAGTGCGTCGCCTCGTGCCGCGTCGCAACTCACGATCGCGATCATGTGGCACGACGGGGGCTGCGATCTGTTTCGCGCGAGTTGCGAGCGCGATCTCTAAAGCAGTTCGCTGCTTTCAAGCAGAGCCGACCGACTTCCGGCAAACGTGCATAGTCGCTTGTTATGCCGAACGATGCCGAGATGAGAGGCGCCCTCCTTTGGGGATTGAGAGGATCTGGATGTTTCCGGTCGCGATTGCGTTCGTGTGGTTAATCCGTAACGCGGCGGGACGGAGGCTGCGTTGACCGCCCGCTCGGTTGCCAACGGGGACAGTCGCCGAATAGCGCGGTGGCAGAGCAAGAACCGCTCGCCAGGAGGCCATCAAGCACCACCAGAAGCCGAATCGGGTAAGTGAGCGAGAGCGCGAGGAGCTGCGCCCTCACTTCTACAGCCCCCTGGCGGCGGTAAACGTCGGGGCGGAACCTGCAACGTCAGACATCGCCGCCTCGACGCCGTTTTGTATCACCGTCGCCTTCTGAACCTTGTGACGCCGAGCAGTCCCGTGGAGAGGAGAATCCGCGCAACGGCAAGAAGAACGGAGGAATCGGCCCAGCCGGGCGCGATCATACGATTGACCGAAAAACGCGACGCGTCGTCTCCAAGTTCTTGACCCTCCCGCGCGGAATGTACGATGGCGCGGTCGTCTGCGAACCGAGGCATGCGACCTGGTTCTCGCCGTCGGTCATCGCGGTACTCGATACGTACCGAGTCTCGCGCGTGGCGGCTGATCCGGCACTCGTACCTGAGGGGGAAGTTCCCGCGAGTTGGCTGAAAGTCGCATATTTTCGGCTGCATGGCTCACCACGAAAATATTGGTCAAGGTACGGCGAGGACTACATCGCAACGCTGGCGGCGGCTGTTCGCAACCTACCAGCCGCCGAGGAAGTCTGGTGTGTGTTCGACAACACGGCGAGCGGCGCCGCCATCGAGAATGCCCGGGAGTTGTGCGAGCGCGTGGGCGGCGACGCAGCCCCGGGTGAGTACCTCTGAAACCGGATCAGCCACCTGGCAGGAGCGCAGATCGAGACAGGGAGGAGGCTATGGCCGAGCGCGACGACATTCGACCAATCCGTAAACCGGCCTCGTCGAGTCGAGACAGCCGGCGCAATCGCACCGGCCGCGAGTCGCCAGCAGCGGTCGCGGGCGTTCGAATCTCGCATCCTGACCGCGTGATCTATCCAGACTTGGGGATCTCCAAGATCCAGTTTGCACAATACTACGAACGTATCGCCGAGTGGATTGTGCCTCACGTCGCCGCGAGGCCTTGACATTGGTGCATTGCCCGGCGGGAATCGCGGCGCCCTGCCACTATCTGGAACACGCGAAAGCGTGGGGTCCGAATGCGCTACGGAGAGTGCGGATCCAAGAAAAGACCAAGGTCGGCGAGTATCTCGTGGCGGATTCCATCGAGGCTGTCGTTTCACTCGCGCAGATGGGAATCGTCGAGATCCACACCTGGAATTCCACCGCCGACGATCTCGACCGCCCGAACCAAATCGTGTGGGACCTCGACCCGGGGCCTCAAGTCTCGTGGAAGCAGCTCGTGAAGGCGGCGAAGCTCGTCCGCGATGTCCTCAAGACGCTGCACCTGCGATCCTGGGTTAAGACCACCGGCGGGCGCGGACTGCACGTCGTCGTTCCGCTCAAGCGAAAGCGAATCGTCACTGAATGCCTCGACTTCTCACGCGCGGTGAGCGAGGCCATCGCGTACACCGATCCACGAGCCTACACGACGGCCTTCGCAAAGGCGGGGCGCGAACGACAGATCCTCATCGACTATCTGAGAAACAATCGCACGAACACCTCGGTCTGTGCTTTCTCGCCACGGGCCCGACCCACCGCGATGGTGTCGATGCCGGTCAGTTGGAACGACTTGGAGGATCCGCCGGATCGGTGGACGATTCTGACGGTACCGCGACGTCTCGACCGGCTCCGAACGGATCCTTGGAACGACTACTGGTCAGACGCACAGTCCATCTCGGCTGCTTCATTCGCTCGGTCACGCGAGTATCGCTCGGATGATGGCACGATCGGGGCGACGCAGCGCCGCATCCGCCTCAACCGGCGACTGAGTGCGAGCGCGACGCAAATCCTACAGGAGAGATCCACATGTCTACGGTCGTCGCGAATTTCGGGGTGCTCCTCGGCCTAGGCCGTGACGCCGCCGGCCTCACGTTTGTACAAATCAGCCTTCGTGGCGTGGTCGTCTTCGTGGCGGCGCTGGTGATCGTGCGATGCGGAGACCGGCGGTTTCTGTCACAGAAGACAGCATTCGATGCCGTGTTGGGGTTCATCCTTGCGTCGATGCTCGCTCGCGCCGTCAACGGTACCGCGGCATTCTTCCCGACGCTCGGTGGCAGTTTCGTCCTGGTCGTCCTCCATCGACTGCTGGCCTATTGGTCACGTCGATCTCACGCCTTTGGGCTCTTGATCAAAGGCCGTAGCGACGTCATCGTCCGAGACGGTGCAGTCGACGAAGCAGCCGCACGACGCAACCGCTTGAGCGAACATGACGTGTTTGAAGATCTTCGGCTGAACGGGAACGTCGCTGAACTGCGAGATGTCTCATTGGCAGTGCTTGAGCGAAATGGCCACATTAGCGTCGTCCGTCGCGCGGCCCCCGTGACCTGATGAGCACGCCGGTAGTGAAGATGATAGCGGAGACAGCGCATGCCATTCAGGAGCCAGGCGCAACGTCACAAGTTCGCACAGTTACTTGTCGAAGAAAAGATCTCGGACGAGACCTTGAAGAGTGGAATCGCGAAACCGGTGGCAAGAAGCTGCCGGAGCGCGTTCGCGCACCGTCGAAAAAGTCGAAGAACGCGACGTCACCTCGCAGATCGCGAGCGGCAAAGAAGTGGGTTGACCGAGGCACTCCCGTTCATTCGAGTTAAAGAGCTAGCGTTGCGGTAACAGCAGGAATATGGGTGAAAACTGTCGGCGTCCTCCGAGTCATATTCCCGTCCGGTTGCCGCTCCGCCACTGAACACCGGCCGAGCCGCGACCACGCCGCGATCGTCATGTCGTCATGATCAGCGATTGAACGGTCGGATTTCAGCGACTCTCTAATTGGCGAGCGGACTGACGAAGACGCAGAATCGGCCTTTTCGTCTAATCCCGGCGTGGCCTCGAAGGCACCGGCCGCGGTCTGTTGCGGTATCCAGTCTTCGTGGCCTACCAACCAGCACTTCAACGA
>JBKOZS010000188.1:0-13062 GCA_046726015.1 Acidobacteriota bacterium | reverse complement strand
CGAGAGTCGGGGCCCCTGTTCCAGCAGCACGACCGAGAGTCCGGCCTGCGCCAGCTGCCGCGCGATGACTCCGCCAGCTGCGCCGGAACCGACCACGGCGAAGTCGACGGTCTCGGTGTCGCGGTACGTGCGCGCGCTCATTTCGATGGAACTGAATCGGCAACGAAGCCTGGATAGTCGCGATCGTAATAGCCGAACGGCGGCTGGAAGACGTGCTGGGCTTCGAACCCAATCAACTTCCAGCCGACGCCGTCGCGATTGCCGCCGTACGCGGGCAGGGAAAACATGCCGAGAAGCGTGAGCAGCCGGGTCATCTCGAAAAACGCCGTGCCATCGACGGTCTTCAGGTACTCGACCTGCTGCTCCGACGTGAGCGACGCGAACGATGAGGCGCCTGGATGCCCTTCGCGAAACGCCGCCTGAAACTCGGCGAGGTGCGCACGATAGTCACCGGCGAGATGCGAGAAAAACGTCGCCAGCGCCCGATCGATGAAATACACGACGCCAGCCTCGCGCGCACCGGGCGTGTCGTCAGTCGGAACGATCTGGGCCGCGATGGCGTCGATGTCCGCCGCTTCGGCCGCACTCAGAAATGAAATCTTTGGTTCCGCAGCCAGCGCGATTTCCGCCCAGCCCAGAGGCAGGGCGGCGGCGCCCAGCATAGCGGCGATCGCCTGCAGAAGTGATCGCCGTGTAAAATCTTCGCTTTCCATGATCGGGATTGAACTGTACCAGAAGAAACGGCGACTTTGACCCCTGACGGAGCCTCATCCTCGCGAACCAGCCCCGCCCCGAGATAGGTCCGTCCCCGCTGGAGGGCCAGACACAGCCAGCCCATCCGTTGTAAACTAACTCATGGAGATTGGACCGCTTGAAGACCGGTCCGGGACCTGACTCCAGGAGTGTTTGCGAACGATGATCGAGACCATTAAAGCCGGCTCCATCGCCGGTCTTTCCCTGGCGATTGCCCTGACGATTACCGCGGCCCCCTCTGGGCAGGCCAGGCCGCCGGCGCCTGCCGGCCCCGCGACGGCCGCAACCCCGCGACAGGCCTTTGAACCGCTGGTCGTCGCTTCCTGGACCGGCGATTTCGACGGGATGGTCAAGCGGCGCAGGATACGCATCCTCACGCCATACAGCAAGACGAGTTTCTTCGTCGACAAGGGCGTTCCGCGCGGAGTGATCGCCGACGTCGCACTGAAGCTCGAGGAGCACGTCAACGCGAAGCTGAAGACGACCAACGCCACCAAGGTGCACGTGATCGTGGTGCCAACCTCGCGCGACGCACTCTACGAGTCGTTGACGCAGGGCCGAGGCGATATCGTCGCCGCCAGCGTGACGGTCACGCCCGAGCGAGCCAAACTCGTCGACTTCACCATCCCGGTCATGTCCAATGTCAGGGAAATCGTGGTCACCGGCCCGGGGGCGCCGGCGATCGCAAAGGTGGACGACCTGTCGGGCCAGACCGTGTACGTCCGCGAGAAGAGCATCCAGTTCGAGAGCCTCGAGAAGGTGAATGACGCCCTCAAAAAGCAGGGGAAGCCACCTGTCGTCATCAAGACCGTGCCGACGGCGCTCGAGGACGAAGACATCCTCGAGATGGCCAACGCCGGGTTGCTGAAAGTGGTGGTCGTCAACGACTACCACGCAAGGTTCTGGAAACAGATCCTGCCCGATATCAGGGTGCACGACGCGGTGGCCGTCCGCGAGGAAGGCGCGCTCGCATGGGCCGTGCGCAAGGGGAGTCCCAAGCTGATCGCCGAGTTGAATCCGTTCATCAAGGCGAACGGCCAAGGGACGCTGTTCGGCAACGTGCTGGTCAGGAAGTACTTTCAAAACGCCAAGTTCGTGAGGGGCGCGACGTCGCCGGAAGAGATCAAGAAGTTCAACCAGCTCATCACGATGTTCCGGAAGTACGGCAAGCAGTACGAAGTGGACTACCTGCTCATGATGGCACAGGGGTTTCAGGAGTCGCGGCTCGATCAGAGCGTCAAGAGCCGGGTCGGCGCCATCGGCGTCATGCAGGTGATGCCGGCGACCGGCAAGGAGATGAAGGTTGGTGACATCACCCAGGCCGATTCCAATATCAACGCCGGCGTGAAGTACGTGCGATTCATGATCGACCAGTACTTCAAGGACGAGCCGATGAGCGATCTGGACAAGGGATTGTTCGCGTTTGCGTCCTACAACGCCGGGCCAGCCCGCATACGGCAACTGCGGAAGCTGGCGGCGGAGCGAGGTCTGGATCCGAACGGCTGGTTCAACAACGTCGAGCGCGTGGTGGCCGAGAAAATCGGCCGCGAGACCGTGACCTACGTCAGCAACATCTACAAGTACTACATCGCCTATACGTTGACGATGGAGGAGCTCCAGGAGAGAGAACGGCTGAAGGCCGCCACCGGCGGCCAGCTCTAAAGACCCGCCATCTCATCAGCTGGCCGCCGCGCGCCGGCCAGCTGGATATCCCCCCTGGCACGCTGATTGACTAGCATCCGCTAAATATGGCGGAAATGCGTTCCAAGGCGGGTCCGCCGTACGCATCGATCGCCGATGAAATTGCCGGCAATATCAGCGATCCTCGCGCGGCGGAAGACTTGAAGCACCTCTATTTGGCTCTCGAGGCAGTGCGGCAGCAGGCTAGAACAGTCAGCGAACAAATTTTACGCGAGCTGGAACGCCTCGGCCTGCCAAGTCAGCCTCGGCGCGTGTAGACGCGCGACTGGTACCCTCGCAAGCTCCAAAAAGCACAGCGGCGTCGCACCGGACGGGTTGCGGCGGCCATCACGGCTATACGTCAGGCGCCCAGAGATCAAAGGTCCGTCCCGTTCGGACGCGCGCTCCCGATTGCGATCTTATCCGGACAGGTCTAATATCTGCACGGCTGGGGTTGGACTCATTTCCTACCCAAGAGGAGCTCAAATGCAGAATCGTTCGAGCGTCATTGCACTGCTGCTGGGAATCGCGCTGATGGCCCCAACCCTGATTGCGACGCACGCTCAGGAAAAAGAAAAGAAAAAGGGGGATCGTGTCTCCGGCACCGTGCAGTTGATCAACAAGGAGACCAAGACCATCCTCGTGAGCGGCGAGGCGAACAACACACAGAAGCAGGTGATCTACGACGACAAGACCAAGGTCACCAGAGACAACAAGGCTGCCTCGATAGACGATCTGCAGAACGGGCAGCGAATCATCTGCATCGGTAGCACGAACGACAAGGGCCAACTGCACGCCGCTCGCATCGACGTGCGCCCTGCCAATTAGCCACATGCAAGTCGCGGCACGGGCTGGACACTGCCAGGCGTGGCCAACCCGCCAGAGCGGGTTGGCGCGCCCGGCGGGAGTCGAACGCGTGACCCGAGGCTTACAGGGCGCTGCGTCTGAGGCGATTCCCGCCCTTGTAATCCGCGCCTGGAACGGTCGGAGGACCTCGTGAACGCGAAGAACGCGCTGTTCTTGCTACTTGTTGGCCTCGTTTCCCATTGGGCCCCCGTCACACCAGGCGATGCTCGTGCCCAGGAACAGCCGAAAGTGAAGATCCCGGAAGCCGGGGTGCCGCAGGTCATGACGATGGAGGGCAGGTTCGTCCGGGCCGCGTACAACAACGAAGGCTACGTCATCCTCGGATATCAGCTCGCCAATCGATCGGTCGGCGAGGAGTGGATGCTCCTCGAGGTCGGCCTTACGGTGCGCGACTCGGTGCCGGACTACACGTTGAGGCGCGACGCGTTCTCGCTCGAGACCCCGGATGGCAAGACGATCCCGCTGCCCTCAGTCGCTGACCACCGAAAGGCCGACACCCGCGCGCTGCAGCAGCGGGAGAAGGTCCAGCGCGACTCGATCAACTATTTTCCTCCGAGCGCGACCCGGGCGTGCGCCATGACCTTCTTCCCCGATCTGACTTCTCGCGCGATGCCGCATGACGACGTCGAGCTCAGTTCGGAGCGGGCCTGTCTCGGTCGGCTCTACTTCTCCGTGCCCGGGCGCATCACGTATGGCCAGTATTGGCTCAATGTGAAGTTCGAAAAGAGCCTCATCCGCGTGCCATTCCGAATCCTGACCAAGGAAGAAGAGAAGTTCCTGTCGAAGAACTACAAGGACATCAGCAAGCAGGTGAAAGACGCATTCAGGAAGAAGTGAGGGTCAGCGGGACCATAACTCCTGTCTGGAGGTAGGAATGGCAGCGATTCGAATGCGGCCGACCGTCGTCACCCTGTTGCTGCTGGCAAGCGGCCTCGCTGCACGCGCCGCTGCCGAGACGACACTCACACGCGACGAGCAGGCGCAGTTCCTGCTGACTGCCCGGGTCGTGCGCGCCAAGGACATCGGCAAGGGGGTTACGCGTCCGTCGCGTGTGACGCTGACGAACGGCACCATCACGCACGATGCGGCATTCTCCGCCGTGGACGAGTACCAATCCATCATGCGCTTCAAAAGCGGGCGGACCGAGCTCGATTTCCGGGACTCGTACAAGTACACGGTCGCCGCCTATCGGTTGGCAGCGCTCATCGGGCTCGACGACATGATGCCCGTGACCGTAGTACGGGAGATCCAGCACCAGAAAGGGTCGCTCAGCTGGTGGGTGGACGACGTGAAGTGGGAGGAGGGAGACCGGCTGAAGCTGAAGCTCCAGGCGCCGGACCCCGAGGCCTGGAACAAGCAGATGTTTCGCATGCGGCTCTTCACCCAGCTAATCGCGGACACTGACCGTAACACCGGCAACGTGCTCATCACCAGCGACTGGAAGCTCTGGATGATCGACTTCACTCGGGCGTTCAGACGCACACACAAGCTTCTGGCACCTGGCGACGTGACGCGGTGCGACCGTCAAGTGCTCGAGAAGCTGCGCGCCCTCACGAAAGATCAGGTTGCCGAGCACACGAAGCCGTTCATCACCCCACCCGAGATCGACGCCCTCGTCGCGCGTCGCGATGCCCTGCTGGCGCTCGTCGATTCACTGGTGGCCGCCAAGGGCGAGGCGCAGGTGCTGTATTGACGGATCGTTCACTTACGCGCGACCAGGCTCAAGGCGGCGCTCGGGGAATTCCGAGTACACGCAGCTCCTGCGGCGTGAGATGATGGTTCGTCGCGTCCAGCGAGTGCCGCCTCAATAGGTTCGATATCGCCCCACACAGCGAAACCCTGCCGACCGATCGATCAGGCGGGCCAGTCCTTTGAGCAAGGCCGTAAGCTCAGGTGTGTAAATGCGAAGTGGCACCTGCTCGGCCGTGGGGCGCTCAGCGCTGCCCGATGAATTCCTACTCGCGCACGTAGTGACAGATCCAGGCGCGAGGTCCAAACTCCGCGCCATGCCGACTCACTCAGACATGATGACGCGCGTCGGCCGCGTAGTGCGGCGTTCCGTGACGGCCAGCGGCGCCGCATTGAATCAGCGCGAGTTCGACGCATTGCTCGCCTGGCTTGCGCCGGCCAGAGATCAGGCAGGGGAGAGATACGAATCGACGCGACGGATGCTGACCCGCTACTTCGAATGGCGGCGCTGTGTGCCAGCCGACGAATACGTGGACGAAACGATCGATCGCGTGGCGCGCCGACTCGCGGCGGGCGAGCAGATTGTATCTGCCGATCCAAACGCGTATTTCCGTGGCGTCGCGAGGAACGTCTGTTTCGAGTGCCGCAAACACGAGATCGACGGGATGCGAGCGGCCCGACTCTGCTTGCCAACCGCGAGTGATCGGTCGCCGCTTCCGGCCTGCCTGGAGTACTGCTTGCACAGAATGTCGCGCGATCGGCGCGAATTGTTCGAAGCGTACTACCTGAGGCGACGAGAAGAGCTCCCAGCGAGTCTTGGCATCACGCCAAACGCGGTCCGTCTCAGAGTCTTCAAAGAAAAACGCAAACTCAGAGACTGCATCGCTCGATGCTCGACACTCATGTCGTTTTCATCTTTGGGCACAGGTGAGATTGAGCCAGCTGCGCGAATGTTGCGTCTGCAATACCGCTCGCAGCGGAAATAAGACCTCGCCCAATACCACTATGCAGTGAAGACCAGAACGTCTCCCGATCGCGGCGCCGCGCTCGAACAGCAGAAAGAACGGTCGAAAAGGTGTGCAGTTCGAGGCTGCACCCTGGAGGTGGACTATGCGTCGTCGCATTTTCGTCGCGTGTTTGGGTTCCGTGCTGGCATTTGCTCCCGTTGGATGGACCAAAATCAGCGCCCAGCAGTCTCAGGGACAGGAACAGGTCACTTCGTCGCCGCCAGAAGCAGGGTATCTGTTCTTCAGCGGCGGAGGCGTCAGGGGTAAGCGCGTGCGAACACAATCGTCGGCTTCGCAGATCGGCTCGCCCGGTGCTTGGGTCACGATACCCGGGGCGATTCTCGCCTGGACGGTACCAACCGGGACGGCTGATCTATTCAACGTCGCGTTCTCCAGCGAATGCACAAAGGTATTGGGCGGCTCGACGCGGATTCGAGTGATCGATACCGTCTCCGGAACGATCGTCGCTCTCGAGCCGTACGACGCCAATCAGGTCTTCTGTTCTTCAGCGTCGCCAGCAACCTACAAGGGTAACTGGGCGCGGCGCTTCGGGGCGGGGACACACACGCTCCAAGTCCAAGTCAACAACACTGCGGGCTTCGTGCTCCTCGACGATTGGACGTTCGAGCTCGTCGTGTACGACTGATCTGCCTGCATGACGACAGCGCGGGAGGTCTACGGTGCGCGCGGGAACGTGGCTCGCGCGCACGTGCCCCCTGGAGACCTGTAATGCGCCACCGCTGTTCAATCTTCCTCAGCATCGCATTTGTAGTCGGATGCAGCGTGCTGACTTCGGCCCAAGAAGTCTCGCTTCCTCAACCGTCGTCCGCTTCAAAGGTCGCACCCCCGGTGTCCATTCGCAGCGACCGCATGACAGGACATATCCACGGTCGTGCTCTTGGTGAGGTTCTCGACGAGGTCACTCGCCTTACGGGCGTGGCATTCGTGTTGGCCGATGTCATTTATCAGGATGTGATCTCGGCCGAGCTCCAGGACATGCCGGTGGATGAGGCTTTGCGCCACTTGCTGAGCAAGTACGACGCTTTCTTTTACTACGGAGTCGTGGGAAGCGCCCCGTCAAGGCTGCGGGCCGTATGGATCTATCCCGAGGGCGCGGCAGTGGCGCTGCGGCCGGTACCGCCAGAGACGTGGGCAGGGGCCGGAGAGCTCGAGGCGAGCGTGACCGACTCAAATCCCAAGGTTCGGGAACGCGCCTATGAAGCGTTGATGGACGGCGCGTCCGATCGTGGCCACGAACTGGTGCTCGACGCCATTCGCGGCCTCGGCGAGCCGGATCAAGGCGTTCGACAACGGCTTCTCTCGAACGCCACGACTAAAGGGATGGAGGTTCCGCCCAATCTGCTCGCCGATCTAGTACGCGGGGATGATTCCGAGAACATGCGTCTGATGGCGTTGGATCTGTTGGCGACGACCGCACCGCAGACGGCGAAACAGGTGGCCGAAACTGCCCTCAACGATCCCAGCCAGACGGTTCGTGAACGAGCCGCCGACATTCTGGGCGAACGGCATCACCCATGACGGGTGAATCGGGGATCGATGAAGCGGATCGCCGCTGTCACGGTGATTCTTCTATGGACGTGCGGGAGTCTACGTCCATGCGCAGAACCTCCTGCGGCGCGTTACGTCATTGGATTTCCGGTCGGTGTTCGCTTGGCCACCCTGTCCGAAGACATCAAATCCGCAGGCGGACACTTGGTCCGAAGACTCCCGCAGGTGGGTCTGGCGATCGCTATCTCGACGAACCCGAACTTCATACCTTCGCTTTCGACACGAACGAGTCTTTCCATCGATTTCATCGGGCAGGTACCTGTGTACGTACTGCCAGCGACAGTCACCAGGGGGCAGTCCGCCACACTGACGGCGTCAGATGAACTCTACAACGCTGGCGCGCTATGGGGGATCAACCGAGTTCGAGCCGATGCTGCATGGGACGCCGGGTTTACCGGATCGCATCGAACGACCGTCGCGGTCATCGACACCGGGATCGCGTGGAATCATCCCGACCTGAGCGCGAACGTTGTATTTGCCAGGTGCTACGCGGCGACCCCTTCATGCAATGCGTATCCTTCGCTGAGCGATCACGGAACGCATGTCGCCGGGACGATCGCCGCGTCGTTTGGCGGTGGTGGCACTGTCGGCGTCGGGCCGAATCTTGGATTGGCCAGCTACAACATCTTCGAGGAGGTGGCGGACTGTGGGATTTGCAGCTACGCAGATTCCCGTTGGGCGGCAATGATCGATGCGGCTTCCCGCGGTTTCGGCGTGATCAATCTGAGCCTCGGAGAGACCTATTCGCGAGGCGGTCGCGGCTCGAACGCGCTCGCAGCCTCGATCGCGGCAGAAAAAAGGATCGTGAGTTACGTAAGTCGGATTGGTGCGGTGATCGTCGCATCGGCGGGCAATTCGTCGCTCGATCTCACGGGGCGCATCGTGCATCTGCCCGGCGACATCACGGGCATCGTCAACGTGGCGGCGACGGGCATCCGTCCGCTTCCGCGCTTTCCTCAGCCAGCGGCTGTCGACGTTCTCGCCGAGTACAGTAATTATGGCGCCCCGATTACGCTCTCGGCACCGGGCGGCGATACAGGACCTGTGGATTGCTGTTTCCTGGGTCCCCACGAATCGGTCGAGTACCTTGTGCTCAGCACCGCGGTCTATCCGGATTCGGAATGCGCGGCCAGCGCTGCGTGCATTGTTGGGTACGAGTGGAAGGGTGGGACCAGCATGGCCGCTGCGCACGTCGCCGGAACGGCAGGCTTGATCCGCGACGCCAATCACGCGATGACAGCACGTCAGGTCGCCACCATCCTGACCAGCACAGCCGAACAGATTGGCCCCCGCCGGCAGTTTGGACACGGCATCGTGAACGCGTTCGACGGGGTGACGAAAGCAGTCTCGGGCACCGCGTTCGTGCCTCCGTAGGCGAGCGGTCGGCTACTACGCCATAAGTGTCTCCGCGGCTACCGGGCCGCCCCTCGTTCGACGCCAACGAGCATCCAATCGCCCGAGGTGCCGGACCGGCCCCGGCGGAAGATGAACGTGGATGGCGTCGCCCATCCAGGCTGTCCCGCGTGCACCGCTGTCACGCTGACGCCCACGAAGGCGTTCGACAACAGCCCGTCAGGCGCGCGAGCCGATCCGCTCGACGCGGTCACCGGCTCGCCGACAGGAGTTCGCTCGTCAGTCGTGTTGTCGAACTTGAACCACTTGAGCTCGTAGCGTTCGGGTGATGTGGCGGCTTTGGCGTCGACCGCGGCGTTCGCGAACGTCACCGTACCGTCTGCTGACAGCGCCGCATCGACAACGGGACAGACCTGGTTGATCCACGCAGCGACGACCTTGTCGCGGCGCGCAATGATCGTCTTCGTCATGTAGTCGGTCGCCGCCGGATCGCTGTAGGCGGCCTTCTCGACAACGGCACGAATCGCTTCGTCCGAAAACTTCGAGACGATGCGCGCCGCCCAGAACGCATCGTCCGGCCGCATGTTCTCGAAGGCCGGGTTGGGATACTCCGGCTTCCACTTGAGCGGATCGAAGCGTTCGGCCTCGAGACGTCCGACCGATTTGGGCACGTGCGGATATTTGATGGTCATCCACGGCCGCACGTACAGGCCAAGAGTGAACAGCGTCGCCCACCCTGGTTTCTGCTCGAAAATGTATTCGTTGCCTGATCGATGGCGCTGGGCAAAGACGGTACCGCTGCCGAGGATCGATCCGAAGTCGAACATGTAGTGCTTGATCCAGGCGCGCCCGCTGGTCGTCTCGAGCATGTCGAGGCTGTTGATGCCCCGCGAGTCGTCGTGATTCAGCCAGGCGCCGAAGACCCGCGCGCCGCGCAGCTCGCGCCGGTGCTCGTGGGCGACGAGATCATTGGGGTCGTCCGGACGCCGGCTGTAGTAGCGGAAGTTGCCGGCCGGCTTGCCAGGCGCGAAGCGGCTGACGAGCACACGGTAGTGCCCGTTCTCGAGGCGCGCGGCGCGGTCGAAGACGTTGTCCAGGTCGTATTTCTTCAGCCGGCGCCGGCGGCCGTTGAGCGGATCGCGAATCGTCGCGTTGTCCGCAATCACCAGCGCCTCGCGATCGATCTCGGCGAGATAGACATCGACCACGTTGTAGCCAATCGCGTGATAGAAGGCAGTGCCGATGATCTCGGCGCCGCTGGCCAGCTCCGGGTTCGACGGAGGGTCGACCTCGATCTGGTAGGTCTGGCCTTCAGGATCGGTCATGCGGAAACCGGGCTGGATGCCACTGCTCTTTCCGCCCGAGACCTTCCAGCCATCGACGGTCACGCCATCCGGGCGGTCCGGCCCCTTCGCGATTTCTGCGGCACTCAATGGTTTCTGGCCGATTCGATTCGTGAACCAGCTCGAGTCGGGCACCTCGTCGACCGTGTTGACGTTGAGCGCGCGCACGTCCCGCCGTTCACCGGGATGTCCAAGCGTATTGACGGCGAAGTCGTAGCCGTTCGAGTCCTCGATCGAACCAGCATTCGACGCGTCCATGACGCGGTCGTCGTCGGTCCAGAGCGGGTCGTCGGGATAGAAGCGCGGCGTCGCCGATCGCGGTAAGGCGACGGCGCCCGCCGCGAGCAGGCCCACGAGTCCGGCGACCGCGAGACGTCGAGTCGCAGCCATCTCAGAAGACCCCGCCGAAGACGATATGCAGGTGGTTGCCATCGCGGCTCCCGAACGCAGCATCAACGCGGAGGATGATGCCGTTGTTGGTGTTGAAGCGGAACCCGATGCCGTAATCGGTCTCGAGATCCTCGAAATCCAGGTCTTCACGGCGGTCGGCGACCTTGCCGGCATCGTAGAAGAGCGCCCCGTCGAAGCCGCTCCAGATCTCCCAGCGGTACTCGCCCTGGGCAAGGATCGCGTGCGGTCCGCGGAACCTGTACTCGCGGAAGCCGCGCAGCGTGTCGTTCCCGCCAAGCGTTGGCATGAAATAGAACGGCATCGTCTGGCCGGCGTCGGTATCGGACGTCGAGACGAACAGCCGCGCCGCGATGACGCGACGGCCCGCCAGGAAACCAATGAACTGGCGCAGGTCGGCATCGATGCGGTTGAACGTGAACTGACCGGCGGTGCGATCGTCGTAGTGCGAGAAGTCGATGCGATACCAGCCGCCTTTCTTCGGATAGCGCGGCTCGCGGTAGTCGACTTCGATGAACGCCTCCGACCGCAGGAAATCGGCCTGGGTGTCGATGCCGGGTACCTCGGACGGAGGGAAAAGGTCGGTCACGTCGGGATACTTGTCGTTCTTGCCTTCACCGAGTCGCGGCTCGAGGTACTCGATTCCGCCGCCGACGAGCAGATGACGCGCCGTGGGCCTGACCCCGACGCGACCGCCGAAGTGGTTCGTACGGATCGCGTAGTCGGAGCGATTGTCCCGGTCTGAATCGGGCCCGAGGCCGAAGAAGTTTTCCTGCGGGTAATCGCGGTGGCTCGCCCAGGTCTCGAGGTGCAGGTGGTTATTTGCCAGGCGCGGAAATATCAGGCGCGCCTCTGTCGCCCAGTAGCGTTTGACGCTGCCGGCCCCCCAGATTTCAAGCGCCCCGGTGTGGGAGAAAAGATCACGATCGCGAAAGCCCAGGCCATAGGCAAAGCCGCTGCCCGTGGTCAGCGAGCCGAGCTTGGGGTGGAAGCCCTCGCGGTCGAGAATGAAGATCGCCTTGTCCTCGGCGAAATCCATCGCCTTCTCGAAACCATTGGGTTCGTAGGCCTTCGTGTCTGTGGCCTTTTCTTCGCGACGCTTCCGGTCGGCCTCCTCGCGCGTCGCCGGTTCCTGCGACCAGGCGGCGCTTGACGCAAGGATCGGCAGGGCCAGGGCCAGTAGTGCTGTTCGCAACATGCGGCGCAGTCTATATCGGGTGGAACTCCAGGTCACTGGATCGTCGTACGAACCGCCTAGGGCACGGCCCGACGACACAAACGGCGGAGCTAGTCCAATTTTCAGAGAGTTGTAGCGTCCGGCTTTAGCCGGACTTCGTGAACGGCCGGAGACATCGAACGTCCGCCTGAAGGCGGACACTGCATCCTTGTGGTATCGAAGGTCCGGCTAAGGCGGACACTACGTCCCTTGTGGAAATCGCGCTAGCCGAGATCTAGGTCTCCTCCCGCTTTCGCAAGGTCAAGGAAAACGATGGTCGACGGGTTGCCGACGGGCACGTACTGGCCGGTGAATGAGAGAGCACCGCTCGCGCGATCGATGCGGAAGACGGTGATGGCGTCGGCGCGCTGGTTGCAGCAGTAGAGAAACCGGCCCGTCGGATCGAAGGCGAAGCTGCGGGGATAGTTCCCGCGCGTCCACTCTTCGCCAACGAACGTCAAGGTGCCCTCGGCGCCAACCGAGAAGGTCGCGACGCTGTCGTGCAGCCGGTTACCTGCGTAGACATGCCGGCCGTCGGCGGACACCAGGATCCCGGAGCAGAAATTGCTGCCGGAAAAGCCGGGCGGCAGGGTCGAAATCGTCTGCCGCGCGCTCAAACGTCCCGACGCGGAGTCGTAATCGAACAGCACGATGGTCGAGCCTTCCTCCTGGATGGAGTAGAACCAGCGGCGATTGGGGTGGAAGTGGAAATGGCGCGGCCCGTCTCCCGGAGGTAAGGTGACCGAGGGCGGATCGTTCGGGACCAGCGCGCCACGTTGGGCGTCGAACCTCCAGACGAAGATCGTGTCCAGGCCCAGGTCGGCGTGAAGCACGAAGCGCCCCGAGGGATCGGCCTGGATCATGTGAGCGTGCGTGCGGTCGTGGCCGCTTCGGGCGAAGCTGCCCGGCGGCGCGTGTGTCGCCTGAGTGGGGCCGATGGTCCCGGCATCGACCTGGACGTCCAAGGGGTCACTCAGCCTGCCGTCCGACAGAATCGGGAGCACCGCCACCGAACCACCGAAGTAGTTGGCTACCAGCAGGTGACGTCCGCCCGGATGGATGCTGACGAACGTAGGGCCCGCACCGCCTGAGCGCACGGTGTTCATCAACTCCAGTCGTCCGTCGGCCCGATTCACGGCGAAGGCGCTGACCGTGCCCTGTTTGTCGTCGCCGACCC
>JBKOZS010000187.1:0-24709 GCA_046726015.1 Acidobacteriota bacterium | reverse complement strand
GATCCATACTTGTCGTACAAGTAAATCGAGTCCATCAGCTCACCGTAGATATCGAGCTGAAGGTGAGTGTGCGCGTCGTTGCCGATGCGGACCGGACGCGAGCCCAAGTAACCCTCGAGGTGGTCCAGTGTCTCCTCGCGCATCACGGGCCGGCCGTCGATTGCATACATGATCTGAAGCGATCCGTCCGGCTCCAGTTCCTCGCAACGCGCCATCATCCAGCGCATGAAAGCCGCGGCCTCGTCCGTGTAGCCAAGCCGCATGAGCCCGTAGAGTGTAAAAGAGGAGTCGCGAATCCAGCAGTAGCGGTAGTCCCAGTTGCGTCCGCCGCCGATCGTCTCGGGCAGGCCGAAGGTGGGTGCGGCCACGATCGATCCATGTTCCCGGGACGTGAGCAGCTTCAGCACGAGCGCCGAGCGATTCACCATCTCGCGCCAGCGGTTCTTGTACGTGCTGCGGGCGAGCCAGCGACGCCAGAAGTTCACCGTGTCCTTGAATGCGTCGCTCGCGTAATCGGGATGTTCGCAGGGCGACGGACCATTCCCCGTCACGACCTCGAGGATGAACCATGCCGATTCGTCGGCGCGAAGCGTGAAATCGGCGAGTGCGGCGCCCTCCGCGAGCTGCATGGGCACCGACGAGCGCAGCCGGAGCGCGAGCTCCCGCGAGCCGGATTGGCCGATGAACAGCATGTCCGTGTCACCGCGCCGTTCGACGGTGTGCGTCGCGCGAGCGTAGTCGAACCGCGGATCGCAGCGCATGGTGAAACGGATCTCGCCGCGAATCGTTTTCGCGCGACGCACGAGGTTGTGCGCGACGCCGGCGTCCTCCACGGGCATGAAGTCAGAGACCTCCGCCACACCGCTGTCGGACAGAAACCTGGTGAGCAGCACGTTGGTGTCTGGCAGATAGAGCTGCTTGTGTACCGCGTCATCGAGGTGCGGCGCGATCTGAAAGTGGCCACCACGATCGACGTCGAGGAGCGCCGCAAACACCGAGGGAGAATCAAACGATGGGAGGCAGAGAAAATCGATCGACGCGTTTTTGCTCACCAGCGCGACTGTGTGAAGGTCGCCAATAATGCCGTAGTCTTCTATGGGCGCGTAGCGGTCCTGCAGCATAGGAGAAGGTGTTTGCCTCGACCGGCGTTCCTGCAACGGACTTCGGCGTTCACCGCTCGTAAATAACCTGGCCGGACTTGATCGCGTACCGGACGTCTGAGAACGCACGGACGTCGACACTCGGATCGGAACCCAGTACCACGAAATCTCCCTCCATGCCCGGTTCAACTCGCCCGCGACGGCTGCTCGCGTGAAACCGGCTGGCCGGGCTGGTTGTGAGTGAGGCGAGCACCTGGCGCCAGGTCAGACCCGCGGTTTCCATCAGCTGGTATTCACGCAGTGGATCGTAGTCCGGCAGATACCCGACATCCGTGCCAAACAGAATCTGGCCGCCCAGTTGCGCGTAGTCGCGGACCTCGTCACGGATTGCCTGGCGTCCGTCGCCGTCGCCAAGCAGCTTGAGTGTTGGAATGAGCGCCATGTCCTGCCGTTTCATCCTCTCCAGGTGAGCCCGCGTGAGCCCGGACGTCCCTTCGACCACGTGCGCCAGGACATCCACGCGCGCCTCGATCGCCACATCGAGCCCGGCAACGTTGCCAGGATGCGCGAATGCGAGCTTCCCCAGTCTGTGGCTTTCGGTGACTGCCGCGGCCGCGACATCGCGTGGCATCGGCAGGACACGTTCGCGCGTCACGTTGGACCCGGTGAACAGCTTGATCACGTCGGCGCCACCAGCGACGTTATTGCGGACCATGCCCTCTGCGTCACGCGCCGTCGACGGCTGCAACAGCAGCGCCAACACCTCTTTGGGAACGAACTCTCTCACGTAGTACGGCACGCCGTTGGGCGGGTAGAGGGCCAGTCCGGCCGTCATGATTCGTGGACCGCTGACCTCGCTCGAGTCGATGCGCTGCCTCAGGGTCACGGTGTTCGACAGAAGGGATGCCGCGTCGACGACGGTCGTGAAGCCATACCGCGTCAACATCGCTTGAAGCTGCCTGGTCAGCTTGGATGCCGGCTGTTCAGCCGCGACCCTCCATTGATCGTCTGTGAAGTGCACGTGACTGTTCTGAAAGCCAGACACGATGGTCAGGCCCGTGCAGTCGATGATCCGTGCGCCTGCGGGGATCGTCACTCGTTCGCGGGCGCCGACGGCCACAATCCGGCCATTCTCGATGATGACGGAAGTATTGTCAGCAGCAGACGCCTCCGGCGTGGCGATGACACGTCCGCCCGTCAAAGCGAGAATGCCCGAACGTGGCTGCCCTCGCGCTTGGTTGGAGATCGGCAACACACAGGACAAGGCGAGAATGGCGCACACGAGGGAGAGACGTCGCACTGGCCCGGAGAATCGAACCCGCATCGTCTTGTGTCGGCCTGGCATACCTTTCGGTCAACGACGCGTCAGCGCACCATCCAATTCACCGAGGCGCTGATTGATTTCAACCCGGCGCGCTGCTCCGCTCGTCAACACGGGAAGTTGCTTAAAAGGACGGCAGCGACGACCGGGTACTGCGCGGCGACGGCTTCGGTGGCCGTCATCAAGATCCGATGAGACGATCTCCACCAGCGTCGCGGAAGGCGGCGAGCGCCCGTTGCCGGCCCGCTTCGGCTTCGTCCAGCATCTGCCGGAAGGCGGGGACATTCCGCAATGTGTCGAACTGCGGCCACTTGGAGAGCGTCGGCGCAACGAAGTACCCCTTCGAGACTGCTCGCCGCAGATATCCGAGTCCGGTTTCGAACTCACCGACGTCGCACAGCAGCCAGCCCTCCTGAAAAATACCCTCAGGGTCGATGCGAATCTTGAAGCCGCCGAACTCGGCCGCACGATCGATCATGTCCTGCGCCCGGCGATCGAGCCAGGCAGTCAGATATTCAATCCACGACTGGAACAGCGGAATGCGCGATGCCTGCCGCATTTCGAGCAGCTTGCGACGCGCCTCGTCGCGACGACCTGCCAGTCCCAATCCGATGACCCGAATTCCATCGTCGGCCCCCGCGATCACGCGCGCAGGCACAACCGCCATCAGCCGATCGATGTCGCCGGCCATCAGCAGGGTTTGCTCGACGCTCGTTGGAACGTTCGGATCGAGGCGGCGGGCCTCGGCGTGCGCGGCGACCGACTGTTCGTAGAGCCCGCAGTAGCGGCAGGCGTGGACCAGGCCGGCGAACAACTCGGGATCGTTGCCGTGACGGCTGGCTTCGCCGAGCAGCCGCACCAGCGCGCTTTGCGCCTGGCCGTTGTCGGCTTCCAGGTTGGCGTAGAACTTGTGCGCGACCGACAATCGCGGGTTCAGCGCCAGCGCGCGCCGGAACGCTTCCTCGGCGCGCACTTCACTGTCGGGCGCCGCCTCGATGTACTTGCCGATGACACGGTGGCAGCGCCCGAGATGGGCCCACGCGGGTGCGAAGCGGCTATCGAGCTCGAGGCACTGCTGATAGAGATCCCGCGCCGCTCGAAGGCCGTCATAGGTCCGAGCGGCATCGTTCGCGCGGAGATACAGCTCGTAGGCGCGCGCGTCGTGCGGCGCGTCGGGCGTCGGGCTGGCAGTGCCCGCCGAGAGTGGGTGGGACAGTGCGTCCGACACGCGCCGCGCGATGTCGTCCTGAAGACTGAACAGATCGCCGAGCGACGACTGCACGGTGTGCGACGTGAGGAGCGTTCCACCCGGCGCTTCAACGAGCTGTGCCGATGCACGCAGTTGATCGCCGGACCGCAACAGCGTTCCCATGACGACCCTGTCGACGTCGGCTTCGGCCGCCAGCGCCTTGAGATCCGGCGTGTCGGCGACGAATCGCGCGGCCACGGCGCTTGAGCGGACGATCAACGACGAGTTGCCGGAGAGCGACGTCGCGATCGCGTCCGGCAGGCTGAACGAGAGGAAATCCGTTTCCGGATCCGGCCGAAGCACGCGGAATGGCAGCACGACGATTCGCGTCAGCGCCTGGGCCAGCGCCGGTGTCGGGCCGCTCTGGAGGCCGCGAATCGCGCGAAGACTCTCGGCCATCGCGTCCGCCGAGGCGGGCCGGTCCGCCGGCTCCTTGGACATCGCCTGGCGAATCACTCGATCGGCGGCGGCCACGGCAGGAGACCCGGCCAGCGCCGGCGGCTGCTCGTAACGGGTCGCGTGCAGGACTTCGATCAGGTCGCGGCCGCTGAACGCTGGACGGCCCGCGAGCATCTCGAAGAGGATGGCGCCCGTGGCAAACAGGTCGGTGCGCGCATCGACGTCTTGGCCTGCCGCCTGCTCGGGCGCCATGTAGCGCGGCGTGCCCATGACCATTCCCGTCCTGGTCAGCTCGGTGTCGAGGGTGGCCGCGCCGGCCACCTGCGGCCGCGCAAGGCCGAAGTCGAGCAGCTTCACTCCATGGACGGTCAGGAACACGTTCGACGGCTTCAGATCGCGATGGACGATCCCGCGCGCGTGCAATGCGGAGAGCGCCGCCAGGATGCCGAGCGCGATCGAGACAGCCTGGTCCGGGCTCATCGGCCGGCCGTGCAACCGCTCGGCGAGTGATTCCCCCTCGAGCAGCTCCATTGCGATGAACAGCCGGCCGTCCTCTTCGCCGACCTCGTAGATCTGGCAGACGTTCGGATGATTGACGCTCGCCGCCGCGCGCGCCTCGCGCCACAGGCGCCTCTGCGCGCTCTCGTCGTTCGCGAGAGTCGAGAGCGTTTTGACGGCGATCGTGCGCCCGAGACGATCGTCGCGCGCAGCGTAGACGACACCCATGCCGCCTTCGCCAAGTTTGCGTTCAATCCTGAAGCGGCCGATACGCTCGGGGATCGTCTCGCGAGTGACGTCGATGTCGGTCGCGGTCTTCGAGTCGCGATTCGCTGCCGTGGAGCCGGTCAGCCACTCGTAGAGCGCGCGAAAACCACCGCGGGACGCGTTGTCGACGTGCTTATCTGCCACGCAGGCATTCATCATACCGCTGCAGCAGCGAGATGACGCAGCATGTCGGTCGGCATGTCAGTCGATGGTCGACACGTCGAGCTCGCCGAGCCGCGCCGTGTTTCCGATGACCTCGATCTCGGTGATCTTGCCGTTCGCGATCGTGAAGCGCAGCGCTCTCACCAATCGGCCCCGCGGAGCCACCACGACACCGATGGCCCCATTCACCAGTGCGGGCTGCGTGAGCCGCGCGAGGTGCCCGTAGGCGACCGCCCCCTTCGCCCAGGCCGCCGCGCCGCGGATCTCGGTCGGCGCGGACCCGACCGCCATGTCTGCGCGAACGACGAGATCCGGATCGAGGACGGCGAGCAGGCCTTCGAAATCGCCGGCGCGTAATGCCGCTATAAAGGCCTCGACGACCTCGCGCTGCCGAACGAGATCGGGGTCGTGCGCCGCGCCGCCGCGCACGCGGCGCCCCGCGCGGCTGGCGAGCTGCCGCGTCGCCTCTGCGGAACGGCCGATGATTGGCGCGATCTCCTCGAAAGGGACGGCGAACATGTCGTGCAGCACGAAGGCAAGGCGTTCCGCCGGCGTCAGCCGGTCGAGCACGACGAGTAGCGCGAGTCCGACCGAATCCGCAAGGAGCGCTTCATGCTCGGGGCTGCTCCCGCGCGTGCCGGTCGCGACCGGCTCCGGCGCGTCCGGGGCGAACGGCTCCTCGCGCCGCGATTGCCGCGACCGCAGCATGTCGAGGCACACGCGTGCGACGACCGTGGTCAGCCATCCGCCAAGGTTGTCGATGCCCGTGGCATCGGCGCGGCTGAGTCGCAGCCACGCTTCCTGGACGGCGTCGTCCACTTCACTCAACGAGCCGAGCATCCGGTAAGCCACGGCGCGGAGGTGGGTCCGGTGCTCTTCGAATCGCTCGGCCAGGTAATCGCGTTCGCTCATTCAATCTTATCCGAGGGGCTTCGCCCCTCGGACTCCCCTACACGCTCTCTCGCGCGCCGCTTCGCCGGCGCGCTCCGGTCGCGTGGGTCGCTCGCAATGCTCGCTCCCACGTTGGAACGAGCGTCAGGCATGAGACAGCGTCTAGCGAAGAACATAAGCCAGTCACATTCTCCCGTCGCGTTCCGTCATAGCGTTGACGGACGAACGGCAAACAATGTGACGCGGAGAGGCAGCGCCCGCGAATGTGGCATCAGGAGGACCAGATGAAGATCAAGCTGGCCAGCGTGTATGTTGACGACCAGGAGAAGGCCCTGCGCTTCTATACCGAAGTCCTGGGCTTCGTGAAGAAGGCCGACTTCAGCCAGGGATCGTATCGCTGGCTCACGGTGGCCTCACCGGAGGACCTGGACGGCACGGAGCTACAGCTTGCGCTCAATGGCAACCCGGCGGCCAAAGCCTACCAGCAGGCGATGTTCCAGCAAAGCCAGCCGGCGGCCATGTTCTTCACTGACGACGTGCAGGCGGATTACGAGCGTATGATAACGCGCGGCGCCGAGTTCACCATGCCACCCACGGACGTGACCGGCTCCAGGATCGCCATGCTGAACGACACCTGCGGCAATCTCATTCAGGTCACGCAGTTGATGCGCCGGTAGGCGGATCTAGCAGCCCGGCGGGAGTGCGTCAGCTTTCAATGGCCGACAGATCGACTCGCTTGAGACGCTCTGGATCGGCCAGGATCTGCATCTCAACGATCCTGCCGCGGGCAATCGTGAAGCCGATCACGGAAAACAGCCGGCCGTCCGGAAGGTGGCACACGAGGCCAATGTTGCCATTCAGCAGGACCGCCTGGTTGGACAAACCGATCTTCGAGAACGTCGCGGCTTGTGCCACGACCGCCTGGGCCCCACGCACGAGACGCGACATGCCCTTCACCGCTCCGCCATCAGCCCGCAGCACGATGTCGGGATCGAGCACGGTCATCAGCCGTTCGAAATCCCCCTCGCGCGCGGCCGCGAGAAACGCATCGACGACACGCCGCTGCTGCCGCAGGTCGCGGTCTGCGTCAGGGACGCTCCCCTGAACGCGCCGGCGCGCACGGCTTGCGAGCTGACGCGCTGCGACCGGCGAGCGTTCCACGATCGGCGCGATCTCATCGAAGGTCATGCCGAACACGTCGTGCAGCACGAAGGCGAGCCGCTCCGCCGGCTCGAGGGTCTCCAGCACCACGAGGAGCGCGAGACCAACCGAGTCGGCGAGCATGGCGTTGGACTCCGGATCGTCGGCGCGAGTGATCACCGGATCGGGCACGTGCACGTCCAACGGGGTCTCCCGCCGCGACGTCCGCGTCCGGAACATGTCCAGGCACACCCGCGCGACGACGGTCGTCAGCCAGGCTCGGAGGTTCTCGACAGCGCTGACATCGGTGCGGCCGGGGCGAATCCAGCTTTCCTGGTCATCATCCTCTGCTTCGCTCGCTGACCCGAGCATCCGATAGGCCACGGCGCGCAAACGGGCGCGGTGCTCTTCGAATTGTTCAGCGAGCGACTCAGGCGTGGGCATCGGTCACATTCCTCCGTCGCGCTCCGTCATGGTGACAAGGAGGACGACATGAATCTGACATTAGAACGCAGCGGCGCCCTTTCGCCCATGGACCTGAGCATGCCCCGCTCCAAAGGCATCGTCATCGGCTTCTGGACCGTCACCGCGCTCTTCTGCCTGCAGATAGGCTTTACCGCCTACGCGCAACTGCGCCTGCCGCAGGTGGCGGAGGCATTCACCCATCTCGGGTTCCCCGACTACTTCCGCGTGGAACTCGCGTTGGCCAAGCTCCTCGGCGTTGTACTGTTGCTTGCGCCGGTGCCGGCGCGGCTCAAGGAGTGGGCCTACGCGGGCTTCGCCATCACCCTCGGCTCTGCGCTCATCGCTCACTTCTCAATGGGCGACGGCCCGGAGGCGTGGGGCTTTGCGGCGGGCACCAGCGTGCTCTGGGGGCTCTCATACTTCTTCTGGCGCCGCCTGCAGGGTATGCCGGCGAGCGCCTGACCGCGCGGTGAGCGGAGTGAACACAGTGGCTGGCAAGACCACGAAGAAAACCGCGGCGGGGAAGACCGCGAAGAAGTCGGCGAAGGTCGCAAAGAAGAGCGCCCCCAAGCGGGTCGCTGGGAAGCCGACACTCCTCGCAGGCGGCAACCCCCAGATCGCGAAGGCCGATGGCGACGCCCCCGTGCAGGCCTACATCGCGGCCATGCCAGGCTGGAAGAGCGACGTCGGACGCCGCCTCGACGCGCTCATCGTGCGCACCGTCCCCGGCGTGCGCAAGGCGGTCAAATGGAACTCGCCCTTCTACGGACTCGAGGGCCAGGGCTGGTTCGTCAACTTCCATACCTTCACGAGCTACGTCAAAGTGGCGTTCTTCCGCGGCACGTCGCTGCGTCCCGTTCCCCCTGGCGCGTCCAGGCACAAGGAAGTACGCTACGTCGACATCCGCGAGGACGACGCGCTCGACGAGGCGCAGATGGCAACGTGGATCCGGCAGGCGGCCGCCCTGCCCGGGTGGGTCCTGTAGTCACTGTCTGGGCGCAGGGGTCACGGCGTTGGCGAGTAGGCGTCAGCGGAGGCTCGGCACGGCGTAGCTGCCGTGCGCAAGATACCCGGCGAGATGATCGATCACGTCCCGCGCGTCGTCCTCGATGCCGTGGATGAACGTCGACTTGCGGCGCCGCAGCACCGGCAGGCCCAGCGCATACAGCCCCGGGCTCTCGACGACGCCGCCGTCGTGACGCAGGTGGCCTTTCTCGTCGACCACGGGCACGTGCAGCCAGCGGTAGTCGGGATGAAATCCCGTCGCCCACACGATCGATCGAATCTGACCGCTGCGCAGATCGATCTGCAGCCGTGACGATGACGGCACGCGCGTCGGCTCGAACCGTTCGCGCTCGACCGCGTCAGCCTCGCGGCCGCTCTCGCGCGCCCAGCCATCGAACGTGTCGAGCAGGCGCTCCATCTTGAGATCGGCCAGCGCGAACAGGTTGCGGAGCCCACCCGAGAACAGCGCGCGACCGTCGCGCACGGCGGACAGGCGACCGACGAGCTCGACGCCGATACCACTCAACGCATTGAGATCCAGCGTCAGCCGCTCGGGCGTCCCCACCAGCTGCGGCGACGGCAGGCGGCGCGCGCGCGTCAGGTCGTCGATCGCGTCGTAGCGCTGGTTCCACACGCCCGAGGCGTCCATCCACCACAGCACGTCGCGGCCGCGATACATCCGCGGCAACCGCACGTGCTCGCCGACCGCCAGCGTCACGCGCCGGCCGGAGCGGTGAATTTCGTCCGCGAGCTGCACGCCCGTCGCGGACGCGCCGACGACGAGGACGCCGCCGTCCGGCAACTGCGAGGAGTTCTGGTAGTCGAACGGCGTGAACTGCTGGATCGACGCGGGGACCGCGGATCGGAGCGCGGGCACGCTGGCGAGATTGCACGCCCCGCTCGCGATGACGACGCAGCGGGATTCAAGTTCGCCGCGAGTCGTGACGAGGCGGTACCCGTCGACCGTGCGCGTCACCGAGCTGACGGCGGTGTTGGTCCGCACGGGCGCGCGCGTGAGGCTGGCGAATCGCGAGATGAACGCGATCACCTCGCGCATTGTCATGTAGCCGTCGGGATCGGCGCCCTCGTAGCGATACCCGGGCAGACGGCTCTGCCAGTTGGGTGTCAGCAGGCGCAGCGAATCCCACCGCTCGCGCCGCCACGAGTTCGCCACCTCGCCGCGCTCGAGGACGATGTGATCGATCGACCGCTCTGTGAGCAGCCGGCTCGCGGCGAGGCCGGCGTGGCCGGCCCCGATGACAACCGTGGTGACGCGCTCGATGGGTCCGATCTCCGCAACAAAAAAAAAGGGGACAGCCCCCATTATTTGCGAAAAAAAGGGACGGCCGACCCTTTCGGACTCGAGCGGACAGTAGCAGGCTGTCCCCTTTATTTGCGAAAAAAGGGGGCTGTCCCCTTTTTTGGTGGCTGCGGGCTACGCCACTTCCACCGTGACATTCACCGGGTTGGTGATGATGTCGTAGACGGCGGAGCGCTTCTGCGACTGCGCCACCAGCGCCTCGAGCTCCTTCTTCGACGCGTCGCCATCGATCGTGAAGGTCACCTTGACATCGTCGTAGCCGTTCCGCACGTCGCTGTCGACGCCGAGAATGCCGCGAATGTCCATCTTGCCTTCAATCTGCGATTCGACCGAGCGCAGCTGGATGCCGCGATTCTGCGCGACGGCGGCCACGCCGGCGGTCAGGCAGCTCGCGAGCCCGACGAGGACGTACTCGACCGGCGTAATGCACTTGTCCTCGGACGCGAAGATCTCGGGATGATCGGCGTCGAACTTCGCGGTGGTTTTGTGCTGCTGCTCCTGCCCCAGGCCAAAGAAGCTCTGGACGGTGGTCCGGCTGTGCGTGCCGTTCTGCCATTTGCACGACGCCTTCCACGTGAATTTCGCCGCCTCCGGCGCGCCTTTCAACACCTCGCGCGCATCGAGCAGCGCCTGGACGTTGACTCCGTTGTTGACCGTCGCCATTGCCATCGTGAACCCCTTTCGCGTGTCGGGAGGAGACCGTCTGTCGGAAGCCCCGAATCATACAACGCCCCGCCATCGGTTTGGTCGATTCAGGCGATATGATCGGCAAATGGCCCCGACAGCCCCCAATCCCGCCGCGGGCTCGGTAGGTACCGTTGAAACGCAGTTCCTGGATTTGCCGAACCCGCTTCGGCTCGACTGCGGACTGGAGCTGCATCCGATCCGTATCGCCTATGAAACTTACGGTACGATCTCCGCCGCGCGCGACAACGTCATCCTGGTCTGCCACGCGCTGAGCGGCGATGCCCACGCGGCGGGTTTCGCGCGCCGTCCGCCGGCCGAAAGCACACGAGACGGATTTGCCGCCGACGATCGCGATGGCACCACGGGCAAGGGGCTCGGATGGTGGGACGGCATGATCGGGCCGGGCAAGGCCTTCGACACCAACCGCTACTACGTCGTGTCCACGAACCTCCTCGGGGGATGCCGGGGCACGACCGGACCCTCGTCCATCAATCCGGCGACGGGGAAGCCCTACGGCTCGGACTTCCCAGTAATCACGGTCGCCGACATGGTGCGGACCGAACGCGCGTTCCTCGATGAAATCGGGATAGAGCGCCTGGCGGCGATCGCCGGCGGATCTCTCGGCGGCATGCAGGCCTTCGAGTGGGCGATCCTGTATCCCGATCAAGTGGACACGATCGTCGCGATCGCGAGCACGCACGCGCTGCAGCCCCAGGGCGTCGCGTGGAATGCGATCGCGCGCAACGCGATCATGGCGGATCCCGCCTGGCAGGGCGGCCACTACTACGGCACCGGGCGCAAGCCTGACGCGGGGATGGGCGTCGCGCGGATGGTCGGGCACATCACGTATCTGTCCGCGAAATCGCTCGGCGACAAGTTCGGCCGGCGTCTGCAGTTCTCCGACGACCTCCGCTACACGCTGACCGACCCGGAGTTCGAGGTCGAGAACTATCTCCGTTATCAGGCAGACGCGTTCGTCAAACGCTTCGACGCGAACACATATCTCTATACGTCGCGGGCGCTGACGTACTTCGATCTCGCGCGCCAGTACGGGAACGGCAAACTGATCGATGCGCTCCGCAACGTCCGCGCGCGCACGCTGCTGATGGCGTTCAGCTCCGACTGGCTGTACCCGCCGTCCTGCTCGGAGCAACTGACCGAGGCGCTGCGCACGCTCGGAAAAGACGTCGAGTATCACTTGATCGACGCCCCCTACGGTCACGATTGCTTTTTGCTGGAGGAGTCGCGCCAGACGCCACTCATTCAGAATTTTCTCGCCCGTCAGGCAGTCTAGGAGAGAAGGCTCGATGGAAGATGCTCGCCGCACCGAACAACCCCGCGCGTTCGGGTTCGACACGCGTCAGGTGCACGCCGGACAGCGGCCGGACCCGAACACCGGCGCGCGCGCGGTGCCGATTTACCAGACCACCAGCTACGTGTTCGAGGACCCGGAATCGGCGGCCGCGTACTTCAACCTGCAGGAGTATGGAAACACTTACTCGCGCATCATGAACCCGACGGTCGCGGTGTTCGAGGAGCGGCTGGCCAACCTCGAAGGGGGCTGCGGCGCGGTGGCGTTCGCGAGCGGCATCGCGGCGCAGGCCGCGGCCCTGTTCACACTGCTCCAGCCGGGCGATCACGTAGTCTCGTCCGCGGCGCTCTACGGCGGGTCGGTGAACCAGTTCAAGCACCTGCTGCGCAAGATGAACGTCGCGTTGACGTGGGTCGATCCCGACGACCTCGACGCGTGGAAGGCCGCGGTGCGTGACAACACCAAGGCCTTCTACGGCGAAACGATCGGCAACCCTGCCGGCAACGTCCTCGACATTGAGAAGGTCGCCGCGATCGCGCACGAGCATCAGCTCCCGCTGATCGTCGACAACACTTTCTCGACGCCTTATCTGTGCCGGCCGATCGAATGGGGGGCTGACATCGTCATCCACTCGGCGACCAAATTCATTGGCGGCCACGGCACCAGCATCGGCGGCATCGTGATCGACTCCGGGCAGTTCAACTGGTCGAACGGCCGCTTTGCCGTTATCGCCGAGCCCTCGCCCGCGTATCACGGTCTGCAGTTCCACGAGACGTTCGGCACCTACGGCTACTGCATGAAACTGCGTGCCGAGACGCTGCGCGATCTCGGGGCCGCAATGAGCCCGTTCAACGCGTTTCTGTTCCTGCAGGGGCTCGAAACGCTGTCGCTCCGCATGGCACGCCACGTCGAGAACGCGACGGCGGTGGCGAAGTATCTCGACGCGCACGAGCTGGTGTCGAACGTGACCTACCCGGGACTGCCGAAGAGCCGCTACCGTGCCCTCGTCGACAAGTACTTGCCGCACGGGGCCGGCGCGGTGTTCTCGTTCGACTGCCGCGGCGGACGCGCGGCAGGCCAGGACTTCATCCGCGGCGTGACCTTGTGGTCGCACCTTGCCAACGTCGGCGATTCGAAGAGCCTGATCATCCATCCCGCTAGCACGACTCATCGTCAGTTGAACGACGATGAACTGCGCGCGGCCGGTGTCGGCCCGGGAACGATCCGGCTGTCGGTCGGCACGGAATCGGTGGATGATTTGATCTGGGACCTGGAACAGGGCTTCGCGCGGATCGCCGCGTCGGCCGCGCGCGGAGTCGCAACCGTATGATGCCTACCACTAACGCCCCGTCATTCGATCTCGCACGCTACCAGGATCCGCTGACGATTCAGCGTGTGCTCTACAACGCGAAGACAATCGCGATCGTCGGCCTGTCGCCCAACGAGCTGCGCGCGAGCTATTTCGTCGGGTATTACCTGAAGCGGCACGGCTACACGATCGTCCCGGTGAACCCGCGCGAGTCGCAGATCCTCGGCGAGAAGAGCTACAAGAGCCTGCTCGACGTGCCGACGCCCGTGGATATCGTCAACGTATTCCGCGCTCCGGATGCGTTGCCCGGAATCGCCGAAGAGGCGGTCAAGATCCACGCGGGGACGCTGTGGTGCCAGTTCGGCGTCATCAACGCCGAAGGGGCGCGCATCGCGGAAGCCGGCGGCCTCACGGTGGTCATGGACCGGTGCGTCAAGGTCGAGCATGCGCGCTACATCGGCCGGATGCACTGGCTCGGCTTCAACACCCAGCGCATCACGTCGGTTCGCGGCGGCCTGCAGTAATCAGCGTCACCCGTTCAATACGCAACCTTCTACATCCGTCGCGTAGAATACCGTCGCCTGGACATCAATGGCTGATGTGAGACCGACGGATCGTCGTCCCGCGGCAGACACCGACGAAACGCGACTCGCGTATGGCTCGTCTCCGTCAACCGGCGGCTGGCTGAGTTCCCCCGACACGGTCGACCACGGTCGGTTCGCGCCGGGCGAGATGCTCGAAAGCCGCTACCGCATTCTCGGTCTGCTCGGGCGCGGCGGCATGGGCGAGGTGTATCGCGCCGACGACCTCAGGCTCGGGCAGCCTGTCGCACTGAAGTTCCTCCCGGAGACCCTGAGCCACGATACGGTTCGCCTCGCACAGTTCCACAACGAAGTGCGCACGGCACGGCAGGTGTCGCATCCGAACGTGTGCCGCGTGTACGACGTCGGCGAGGCCGCAGGCGTTCTCTTCCTCACCATGGAATACGTTGATGGAGAGGATCTGTCATCGCTGCTGCGACGCATCGGCCGTCTGCCGGAAGACAAAGCGCTGGCGATCGCGCGGCAGATCTGTGGCGGGCTCGCGGCCGCGCACGAGCGCGGTGTGATTCATCGCGATCTGAAGCCCGCCAATATCATGCTCGACGGCACCGGCAACGTCCGCCTGATGGATTTCAGCCTTGCGACCGTCGGGATCGTCACGAACGTCAGAGCCGGGACGCCTGCTTACATGGCGCCGGAACAGCTCGAAGGGCGCGACGCCACGGTCAAGAGCGACATCTATGCGCTCGGCCTCGTGCTGTACGAGCTGTTCACCGGCAAGCGCGTCTTCGATGCGAAGACGCTTGCCGATCTCGTCGCGCAGCACACGTCGGGGATTGTCACACCGCCCTCGCAGCTGGTGAGCACGCTCGATCCGGCAATCGAGCGCAGCATTCTCCGATGCCTCGAGGCCGAGCCGGCGCGGCGGCCCGCGTCGGCGCTGGCGGTTTCGGCGTCGCTCCCCGGCGGCGATCCGCTGGCTGCGGCGCTTGCGGCCGGTGAAACGCCGTCGCCGGAGATGGTCGCGGCCGCCGGCGGGGAGCGCGCGATGCTCTCGCCGGCAGCGGGGATCGCGTGGCTCGCATGCAGCGGACTGCTGCTGCTGGCGGTGGCCTGGCTGGCGGATCGGACGTCGCTTCTCGCGCGCATCCCGCCGATGAAGCCAGTGCCGGTGCTGCTCGATCGCGCCGAGGAGCTCCGACGGAGTTTCGGCTACAACGACGAACCCGTCGATCGCGCCTCCAGCCTGGCGTATGTCGAGGATTACCTCGACTGGGCGCGACGAAACGGAAGCGCGGCGGCGCACTGGCGAGATTTGGCCGCCGGCCGACCTCCCGCGCTTGTTTTCTGGTACCGCACCAGCCCCGCGCCGCTCGTCCCGAAGTATCCGTTCCAGACCACGTCGCAGGATGACCCGTCGCTGACGGTCGCCGGCATGACCGCGCTGTGGACCGACACCAATGGGCGGTTGACCGCTTTCACAGCCGTCCCGCCGCAGGTCGAGAAGGCATCGGCTCCCCGTGCTCCCACGGATTGGCGTCCGCTGTTCGCCGCGGCTGCGCTCGATATGGCTACCTTCGCCGAAACCACGCCCGAGCGGACGCCGGCCACCTACGCCGATGAGCGCCGTGCCTGGCGAGGAACGCTGCCAGGTACGAATATCGCC
The DNA here is from genome assembly GCA_046726015.1 of Acidobacteriota bacterium. GTDB lineage: Bacteria > Acidobacteriota > Vicinamibacteria > Vicinamibacterales > 2-12-FULL-66-21 > QHWT01. The sequence continues at coordinate 9,375 of JBKOZS010000187.1, read as the reverse complement.
GTGATGATTGAAGCGGCTGCCTATCGCGGGCGTCCCATCTCGTTCGAGATCGTCGGCCCGTGGTCGAAGGCGTACCGCGAGCAGTCCGGCGATGGCAGACGCGGGACGTTCTCCATAGCCATCATCCTGTTGCTGCTCGTTGCCGCGATTGTTCTTGCCCGCCGCAACATCCGTTCGGGCCGCGCCGATCGGCGCGGCGCGTTCCGGCTTGCGGTGTTCCTGTTCTTCTTGACTGTCACGACATGGGCGTTCCTTCCTCACGTGGCGGATCTCGAGCAGGATACCGATCGGATGTTCTCGTGGGTCGGCATCGCCATGTTCGGCGGCGGCATCATGTATCTCATGTATCTGGGAGTCGAACCGTTCGTGCGCCGGAGCTGGCCGACGATGCTGGTGGGATGGTCGCGTGCGCTGACGGCGCATGGCCGCGACGCGGTGATCGGCCGCGACATCGTGATCGGGGTCGCGTGCGGCCTCGCCCTGCAGGTGCTCGATCAGAGCAGGACGATGCTTCCGCGCCTGCTTGGATGGCCTGAGCCCGTCCCGGAAATGCCGCCCCTCGCCGTGCTGGAGCACACACGGTACTTCATTCCGACCATCACGACCAGCATCAACAACGGCCTCGAGAATGCTCTCATTGCGGTGATGTTTTTCACGATTTTCAGGGAGATTGTCCGGCAGCTCACGGCGACGCTGAACCTGAAGCGCGTTTCACCCGAGACTGTCGCTGCCGGCCTGGCGTTGCTGCTGACGGGCCTGGTCGGCATGGTGCTCAGCGCTAACGAGCACACGCCGCTCTGGCTGAGGGCCGCCCAGCAGAGTGTCGGCGTCCTCGTTTTTTTCGTTGTCCTGCTGCGATACGGGCTGCTCGCAACCGCGGTGATGTTCACGATAAACGGCCTGGCAGGGCGAATGCTTTTGACGCTCGACTCTGATGCTTTATACGCAGGCTCCTCGGCGGTCGCGCTCGTCTTGATTTTTGCTCTCGCGCTGCTGGGTCTCTGGATGGCGCGCGCGGGAGAACCGATGTTCGGGAAGGCTGGATAATCGAAGCAATCAGTACGCGACCATCGCGGCGTCGAACAGCGCGCTCAGCTCCTCCGGACCAGCCGGCCGCGGCGCCAGCTTGGTCACCCGATGCTGCGGAAGCGTGCCTTGCACCAGCGTGGGAATGTCCGACGTCGAGTAGCCGACCGCCCGTAGTCCGTTAGGAACCTTCAACCGATTCATGAACCACGTGATCCTGTCCGCAAGAATCTTCCCCGCGTCCTCCGCCCGCGCGCGCGACACATCGACGCCCAGCGCTTCGGCCGCCTGCAGATGCCGCTCCGGATTTGCCGACGCGGTGAAACGGAAGACCGCCGGCGCGTTGAGAATTACCGACACCCCGTGCGGCACGAGCGGGTGATCGACGGTGTAGCCGGGTGCGCGGTAATCCCCGACGTGCCCGGACACGGGATAGGACATGCCGTGCGGGAGGTGCACGCCAGCGTTGCCGAAGCCGATGCCCGCGTATGCCGCGGCCAGCAGCATGTTCGCGCGCGCATCGTCATCACCAGGATCCTCGACGGCGCGAACGAGGAACCGCGCCACCATCCGTAAGGCCTGCATGGACCAGACGTCGCTGATCGGATTGGAGCCCTGATACGCGGGACGTAGCATCGGGCGTTCCGGCCGCGGCCGGTCCGTGAACGGCATGGCCGTGTAGGACTCGATGGCATGGCTCAGGATGTCGAGGCCCGTCGCCGCCGCGACGGCAGACGGCATCGTGCGCGTGTTCTCCGGATCGAGGTAGCCGAGCGTCGGCTTGAGTCGGCGGTGTGCGATGCCGGTCTTCGCGTGAAGGCTCTCGAGATCGAAGATCGCCACTCCGGTTGTTTCACTGCCGGTGCCGGCCGTCGTCGGAATCGCCATCAACGGCTTCAATGGGCCGGGCACGGGCAGGCCCCTGCCGATCGGCGGATTGACGTAATCGAGGAAGTCGGCAGGGCAGCTCGTGTAGAGGTTCACCGCCTTCGCCGTGTCGATCGTGGATCCGCCGCCGACCGCGACGAAGGCATCGAACCCGCGCTCACGCGCGAAGCCAATCGCGTCGAGGAACGAGGCGTCGGTGGGCTCCACGCGGACCCGGTCGTACACGACCGCGTCCATCCCGTTCTCGTGCAGCGACTCCATCGCGATCCGGACGGGCGGCAAGTCGCGAACGATCGGGTCCGTGATGAGCAGCACGCGCCGGGCGCCAAGCTCCTTGAGATCCGCTCCAACTTCGCGTGTGACCCCGGCGCCGAAACGGATGCTGGACGCTGCCATTTCGAATGCCGTCTCAGTGGTCATGACACGTAGCCTCTCCGCCTGCGGCCGATGATACCTAATGCGCGGCCGATTGCCGCTTTCGAAGCAACCGTTGTGTGACGGGGCCATCGGCTGACATGCGTTCCGGCCCCGTAGGCGACTCACCAATGTCTTGTATCCGATTGGTTTGAGGACTCACCTTTTGGATAGACACCGTGTTTCCACGTGTCAGATGTGTGGCCGTTTTTCGAACCGTCGCACATCCTCGCGACATGACTACTCTGGCACTCGCATTGCTCCCATCTAAAGTCGATTGGAACGGGCAACCGCGCGAGGTCAGTGAGTAGCATCGCTGCGGTGACTGACGGAAGTGCAGTAAAAGCACTGCACATAAGCTGCGCGTCCTCAGGACCACAGCTTGGGAGATGAAGTCGTGCCGGTGACGAACCGCGTTGAATATCACGAGGCGACGTTCCCTTTCATTGAAGAAGCGATTGAACGCCTTTTTCGCGAGACCGGCAGGCCCGTGACACACGACGCTATCGCGGCGGCGTATCTCCAGCACCCGGTTGTGAACCAGATTCTCGTTGAACGTCAAAAGCGCATTGCCAAGCGGCATACGCTCGAATGGCTGGCAGCAAACGACGTCGCATGGTTCAGTGCGAGAATCACAGCAGGCACCTTGCGTTCAGGGGATCGATTCAACCGTTGCCGCGTGAATAACAAGTGGGCATACAGCATCGTGTCGAAAGATGCCTCTCGCCGGCGATCAGCAGTCCGCACGTCGACCCAGTGGCTGTGAATACGGCCACAGCGCGACTAGTTCTGTTCCTGCTCGGGATCAGGCACGGCTCGATCGTCGACCCGCGAGTAGGTATACGTCATGCGGAGCGCCGACGATCCGAACAGTCTCAGTTGCGCCGTGGTGTCCAGCGAGACAGGCATCAGGACGCCGTTGATCCGCCGATACTGGCGGACGACGTTCACGCGCGTGACCCAGAATGATGGATTCTTCGCGAGTTGCCCTTCAACCCGGAGCAAGTCGCCATCGACCGTCAGGAACATCCGCCCGGCGATGAGCGAGCGGTCCTTTCGCAGTGGGCGCAGGCGCACCACGGCGAGTCCTTCCGCGTTGACGCCTTCCGGCGTGAAGTGATAGTTGTCGGTCGAAATCGCTACGCTCGACGCGCTGCCGCGCGCGATGACCCGTTGCTCCTCGTCGAGCAATGACCGCAGCACTCGGGTGCGGATGTAGCCGGAACCGCCTTCGGCGGTGACGTGGTACTGAAGCCCCGACGCCGGCGCGAAGTCAGTCTGCACATCGAGCCACGCCCGCTGCCCGCTCCCTGACGCTTCGAGACGGCGCGACGCGCTGTACTGGTGCGCGATCCTCGGGCGGGCCAGGAACTGGTGCATCGCGGTGACGCTGTCATTCAGCGGGGATGCGGAGGGACGCTGAAGCAGGAGCAAAGCCATCATCAGGGCGGCGCTGGCAACGATGACGGCGTAACCACGTTGGGGCGCGTGTCGCAGAAAACGCGAGCGGTCCATACAATTCCTCCCACCCTCGCGAACCGACGGTCAGCACCGGCGAAGCAGATACGCCGAAGCCGTCGTCGAACAACTTACGAAACAACGCGCAAGGGATACCGCTTTGTCCGGATGTCGGGCGCAGCTGTCGGGTCGGCGAGGTCCGGCATCGGTGCCGCGATGAACAGGCGCCGGGCAGCCTTCGCGAGATAGCGCGCGCGCCGTGCGGATTTCGCGACACGAGCGCTGTCGGTCGCGATGCCCGTATTGGCGTACATCTGTCTGTACAGCTTCGAAATCAACACGAACGCGAGACGGGCGCGCATCGATCGCACGCATGTCGAACGCCGCCAGATCGCGGCGAGCGTGTAGAAACGATCCCACACCGCCTGCGTCCCCTCCCGGATCATCTCTGCCGACATGGTGGGATGCGGCGCGTAGATCTTCGGACGCTGCGATGGCGGGATCAGCCAATACCGCGTGAGCGGAATTCCATCGATGGTGGTTGCGTTCCCGGTTTGCTGTTCCCACTTGGCGAAGTCCACTGTGCCAGGGAAGGGCGTGAGCATGACGAACTGGGCGAATGAGATGCCACTTCGCTGCGCGAGATCGGCGGTGGCGGCGAAAGTGCCGACGTCATCCGTCGGCAGCCCGAAGATGAACGATCCGAGCACGTGTACACCGTGCGACCGGAACGCCTGCAGACGCGTGACGAGCGCCTCGCCGGCGTCATTGAAGTTCTTGTAAACCGCCTTCAGACCCTCGGGCGTGACCGACTCGACGCCAACGAGCGCGCCCCGGATTCTCGCGCGTCGCATCGCGGCGAGGAACTCGGAATCTTCCGCCGCCTCCATCGTTATCTGCGTGAAGAAGACCATGTCGTCCGGCAGCTGCTCGAGCTGGGCCATCAAGTCGAAGCGTTCGCGGCGGAGCCTGGTGAGTTCGACAAACCGCCGCTTGTCCTCGCGGCGGTCGGCGGCGGCGAGATCCGCCTTCGTCACCGGATAGAAGTTGTCATCGGCGAGCAGGATGAATCGCAATCCTCTCCGTCGCAGGGCGATCACTTCGCCGACGACGTCCGACACACGCCGTTGCCGCGGTTTCTGTCCGTCGGTTCGCCACACGGAGCAGAACGAGCAGTGCTTGGGACAGCCGCGGACCGTCTGCACGGACCCCCACATGTAGCGGTCCGGCAACAGGTCCCATCGAGCCGAGGAAAACGCCTCACCCTCGATGCGTCCGCCGGTGTAGGAACGTTCCGGTGATCCGCGCTCGCAGTCCGCCAGCACCTGCGGCCACACCAGGTCGCCATCACCGGTGACGACGCTGTGCGCGGCCCCTCGCTCACGCGTTTCTTCAGGGAACAGCGTCGCGTGAATGCCCCCGAACACGACGAAGGCGCCACGTTCCCGTGCCATCTGCCCGATCGCATACCCCCGGAGCGCGTTGGCCGTATGGATCCCAACGCCGACGATGTCGCCGGCGTTGATCTGGGCGGGGTCGAGCGGCTCGAGCGTCTCATCAACGATCGCTGGTATGCCAAAGCGGTCGGGTGTGGCGGCCGCGAGCACGTACAACCACCGGGGCGTGATCACCGCGGTGCCGAACGAGAGGTCACTCGGATTGACGAGATGTACGCGCACCGGATTACTCAAAAAGAATCGGCGACCTTTTTGCCGAACCGGCGGAAGAACCCTGCGGTTGCGACCCCTGCAGCCTGTGATGCACGACCGATGGTGACGCCGGCATCTGCGGCTCGGGTCCAGCCTGCCGACACATCCCGGACAGAATCCTTCACCGCCGGGGAAGGAGCCGCGACCATCGCATGTTCAGCCGGCTCGGATGACCGGCTTGTGACTGGCTCAAACAGTGTCGCGCTCAATGGCTCACCCATCGACGGAAGCGGCACCGACGCGACTGGCATCATCGGTGATTCTTCGCTCCGGTAGGTCTTGCCTGCATCGTGTAACGGGCCTGTCCCGCGCGCGCCGGGTTGCGCGCGTGTGCGGGACGGACGGTTCTTTGCTCGTACTGAACTCCAGACCGACGTGGTTGCCGCGAGAGATGCTGGCGTCGACTGGCTGGGGCCGACGACTTGCGCGCTGACGGGTTCAGCCGTCATCCCGACTGCGGGGGCCAACGAGGACGTCACCACGTGCACGTGACCCAGGGCCAACGCACATGCCACGAGGCCAAGAGCGCCACCGGTTGTGAGCGCGCGCCAGGGACGCACGAGGGCAGCACACCGTACGGCAAGAATCCGCTCGACGCGTTGATGAAGCCGGGAGCGTGACACGGCGGCCACGATAAGCACCGGCCGCGCCGGTTGCCGCTTCAGCGCAGCAATCGTGACGAGGCATTCTGCGTATCGTTTCGCGGACCCGGTCACCCGCACGGCGATCTCGTCGCACGCCATCTCACGCTCGAACTCCAGCTGTCGTGCAAGCCACCAGGCTGCGGGATGCCACCCGACCATGGCGCGAACCAGGCGCTGGACGACGTGCCCCAGGTCGTCGCGACGCTGCACGTGCGCCCACTCATGCACCAGCACTCGATCGAGATCGGCCGCGCTGAGTTTTTCCACGAGTCGTGGCGCAATCGCAATCACTGGTGTGCCGCAACCGAGTACGCCGGCTGCGCGCACGCGGTCCGAGACCACGACGCTGGCCGACCGACCCGTCAGGCTCACGCGCGACCAGTGGGGCAGGCGGGCCAGCAACTCGCGAGGGAACGGATCCCCGCGGTGCTTTGCATCGTGCGCGGCCGCCACGTCACGTCCGAGCGCCACCACGTGCATGCCGAACCAGGCGATCCACAGGCCAGCCGCCACTGTCGCCGAGGCCCACCAGACAGCCGGCACGGTCACGAGCGGGTCGGCCACCGCAGACCCGACGTCGACTTGCGCGACATCGCGAGCCAGCTCCACGATTGGTGCAACGGCCGGCAGCACCAGGACCGAGAGATATGCGGCCCAGAGGAGGCCGTAACGGGCCTGCGTGCGTGAGCGCGGGATCACCTGCAGTGCGCCCGCGACTGCGAGCGCCAGGATCACACCCTGCGCCAACCAATTCAGTACAACGTCCACTGGCGTCTCCTATGCCTCTTCGATGAGCTTTCTGAGACGGTTCAATTCCGCGGCGTCGATCTGGTCGTCCTCGAGCACGTTCAGCACAAGGAGGCTCGGCGAGCCGTTGAACAGGCGGCTCACGAGGTGTCTCAGCGCACGGCGACGCGCCTGACGCTGATCGACGAGCGGACGGTAGATGAACGCCCGCGCCACTTTCTCGTGAGCGACGTAGCCCTTGGCCTCGAGAATGCGCAGGATTGTCTGAACGGTGCTATAGGTAACCGCCTTCTTCCTCTTCAGTACGGCGACCACATCCGCCACCCTGGCGGTCTGTTTCTCCCACACTACCGACATCACCCGGGCTTCGGCATCAGTGAGGGTCGGCGAACGGCGTCGCGGCATCGTGTCCTCGATCTCTTAAATATTTAAGAGATGAGCCGACACTGTACTCCTGTCGCACCATGTTGTGCAATGAAATAATTAAGAGTTCGACCGCAGCAGTGAACAATCGCCATGACCGTGTGATTTTCGCGCCTGATCCAACGAGATTTGCGTCCTGACCCCAGCCGCAGTACTGTTGTTGTTGCGGTCCGGTGTCGGCCGCTCCCAACTTCGATGTCGTAGCCCGCACGGGCGAGCCGCTGCACCTGAGTTGAGCGTTCTCAACGCTACGAGGTGCAGCGATGGCGCACGTTTCTCCCCCCGGTCCCGAAATCCGTACATCTGAAGCGCGCTGCACTGGAACCGCGGGTCGTTTTCGCGGCCCTTTTGTGAGCCACAGTCACATGGACACGAAATTCGCTGAAATCGAGTCGCTGCTGGCGCGCATCGAGCGATTGGCGGTGGAACTCCGCGTGGATCCCGACGGGCATGTCCGTCGATCGGCAGCGGAGCTGCGTGCAGCATTCGAGGCGCGTGCTCCGGTCGAGCCGGCAGTACGGCGGATGCGCGACGGCATCGTCATGCTGCGGAGAACGAATCAGGACGGTACTCGCCGCGAATTTCAACAACGCGCCCATGCCGTCGATTACCTCCAAGAGGTGCTGCAGGGCGAATTGCTGCCAATGCTGCGGCGGCTCGGGTTTGACGTGTGAGAAAACGGATTTGACGTGTTCGACAGGACCGGCACGATCCGCCATTCGGTACCGGTCACTAACAGGAGTAGATACATGGCCGATCAGAGGCTCCCCCCGCGTCCCGTCGTGCACGACTGTCCGATCTGCCACTTTCCGCAGACCAAGATCCAACGCATCCTGGGCGACGGCAAGTACGGATCGACCAATTACGTGTGCTCCCGCGTGGAATGTACCATTGGGCTCGACTTGTCAAAACTCGAAACGTGGGTCGCTGTCTAGGCGAGCTGTCAGGTCACGCCCGGAGCCCGACGTGCAGGAGTGGGACAAGCTGCCGGCCGACGAACGTCGCTTCTACGCGGATGAGGGAGGTGTTCGCCGGCTGTCCAGCTACTTCAACTCGTTCCAGATCACTTCCGCATTCAAGCGCACACGCGACGGGCTCTGACCAGTGTCGCCCGACGGCTGGCTGTAACCGGCCTCCAGGTAGCGCGCCGGCACCTTCCACGTGCTGACCACGTCATCGAGGGTCTTGCCTGCCTTCTTCGCCGCCGTCACGGTCTCGATGAATTCCCGGTTGAACTCGGTATACATCTTCAGATCGGCCATCGTGAGCGTCGTCGGCGCGTGACCCGTGATGACGACATCGATGTTCGGGAGCGCCGCTGCCTTTGCGAGCGTGTTGGCGTACTCGACGCCACTGCCACCATTATTGGCATCCATAATCGGAATGCCCTTGTTGGGGAACACGTCGCCCGTATGCATGACCCGAAGAGTGGGGAACACGACGAACGTGTCGCCACTCGTGTGCGCCGGACCGAAGTAGTGAAGTTCGACGCGATCGTTGCCGCTGCCTAACGTCAACTCGTCCTTGTAGGTGCGCTTCGGCAGGCCGACTCCATTGCTGTCCTTGAACTGGGTCCGCGGCGCGTTCGGAAATCCGAGGGGCGGGTTCATCTCGCGCATCAGTTTAGCGGTGTTTTCGTGCGCGACGACTTCGACGGTCGGCGGAAAGTCGACGTTGCCGCTGACGTGATCGAAATGCGTGTGCGTATTGATGATCGTCGTCACCGGCTTGTCGGTGAGCTCCTTGACCTTCTCGAGAAGCGGCTTGCCCCAGCCGGGCAGCTTGGTGTCGACGAGGAGGACGCCGTTGGCGGTGACGACGACGGCAGTGTTCCCGCCGCCTCCGCGGAGCACGTAGAGATTGTCCTTGAGCTTGTCGACCTGAAGGGCCGCCGCGGATGGCTGCTGGGCACCGGCCTGCGCTCCTCGTTCCACTGCACCGAGCGCCGCCGAGAGCGCCCCGACGATGACGAGCGCGCCAAGAACGAATCCACGTCTCATGCGTGCTCCTCCACTGATTCGCACGTGATACTAAGGCGAACCGGGCCCAGCCGACAACCGTTACTG
>JBKOZS010000186.1:0-9596 GCA_046726015.1 Acidobacteriota bacterium | reverse complement strand
CGAGCACGTCGGTCGCCGCCGCTCTCCTGCCCGCGTGGGTGCTCGAAGGAGGGCGCGACGCGACGCTCGAACGGCTGAACGATCCCGCATCGCGCGCGCGCGCGAAGAACGACGGCATCGCCATGATTCGCGACGAACGCGGCGGCGGCGATCCCAAGAACGTGCAGTTTGCCAGCTGTGGGTTCGATCCGTCACTCGGCGGCAAGACGCTCGCAGACCTAACGCATCAGCGCGGGCTCGAGCCAACGATCGAGAACGCCGCCGAGACCACGATGTGGATCGTCGAGCAGGGAGGCTGCCAGGGCATCTTTCACGCGATGAGCGAGGAGGATCTCGAGCGCATCCTGCGCCATCCGGCGACGATGATCGCCTCTGACGGCGAAGTGCCGATGTTCGGGCGCGCCAATCCTCACCCACGCAGCTACGGCACGTTCGCCCGCGTGCTCGGCGTCTACGTGCGCGAGAAGAAGCTCCTCACACTGGAGGAGGCGATCCGGAAGATGGCGGGCTTCCCGGCGGCGCGGCTCGGGCTGGCGGATCGAGGTGTGTTGCGCCCAGGCATGAAGGCAGACATCGCGATCTTCGATCCGGAGCGGGTGCGCGACCTGGCCACGTACGAGAAGCCCCACCAATACGCGGAGGGCTTCTCGCACGTCGTCGTCAACGGACGAATCGTGTTCGAGAAGGGAGAGATGACGAACGCGAGACCCGGCCGCGTGCTCTACGGACCGGGGAAAAAGTCGGAGCCGGCCGCTGACGTCAGAGCCGATCGCTGAGAAAAGCGCGACCGGCGTCTTCGTCAGCAGCAGCTAGGCCTTCAGGTGCTTGTTCACCAGCTTGGTCATCTCGAACATGTTGACCTGCGCCTTGCCGCCGAACACCGGCTTCAAAGCATCGTCGGCCTTGATCATCCGCTTGTTCTTCTTGTCCTGCAGGCCGTTCTTCTTGATGTAGGCCCAGAGCTTCTTCGTGACCTCGGTCCGCGGAATCGGCTTGGTGCCAACGACCTCGGCGAGCGAGGAGCTCGGCGTCATCGGCTTCATGAATGCGGCGTTCGGCTTGCGTGCGGCCTTCTTCGCGGTCGACTTCTTGGCCATCTCGTCTCCTTCGAGAATGAGCGTGCTGGTTTGAAGCGTAACACAGAATTTCGGCATTCGTTCACGCGAGCGCCTTGAAATCCTCCTCGGAAAGCTCGATTGACGCCGCAGCGACGTTCTCTTCGAGGTGGGCCACGCGCGATGTGCCGGGGATCGGCAGCATCACCGGCGAGCGTTTCAGCAGCCACACCAGCGCGACCTGTGACGGGGTCGCGTCGAGCCGCTGCGCGATCCGATTGAGCATCGTCTTCGACCCGCCGATCTTGCCCACCAGCAACGGATACCACGGGATGAACGCAATGCCCTCGGTCGTGCAGTAGTCGAGCACGCCTTCCCATTCCCGATCGACCAGGTTGTAGCGGTTTTGGACCGAGACGACGTCGAAATATCCGCGTGCGCGTTCGAGTTGCTCGACCGTCACCTCAGACAGACCGAGCAGACGTACCTTGCCTTCCTGTTGCACGCGTTGGAGAAATCCGAACTGATCCTCCTCGGGAACCTTCGGATCAATGCGGTGCAACTGGTACAGGTCGATGCGTTCCACGCGCAGCCGGCGCAGGCTGCCATCGAGTTCCCCGGCCAGGTGTTCCGGGCGGCCGTTCGGCTCCCACGCGTCGGGCCCCGGTCGTTCCAGCCCTCCTTTCGTCGCAATCACGAGACCCTCGGGGTACGGATAGAGCGCCTCAGCGATCAGCTGTTCGCTGACGTTTGGGCCGTAAGAATTTGCCGTGTCGATCAGGTTGACGTTCAGATCGGCCGTCCGTCGCAGGACCGCGATTGCTTCACGCCGATCCTCCGGAGGTCCCCAGACACCCTTGCCTGTCACGCGCATCGCGCCGAATCCAAGTCGATGGACCGGCAGCTCCCCGCCGAGCTCGAACGTACCGCTGAGTGCCGCATTCAACGTATGTGTTGCCATGGGCAGTTCATTTGCACCGCGAATGCCAGCGCGCCGTCCGGACAGTGCAATGGTCCGGCGAGTACGTGGCGCTGTACCAAGGACAGACGCGCGTCACGAAGCGCCTACTGGCGTGGACAAGAAGATGACGGCGACGGAGGCTCCGGCGGCGCCTCACCGACGTCGAGGTACTGGACCTTCGGAGGCATTGTCGGTGCGAGCGTGACAGCCACCTGTAGGCGGCCGCGCTCGCACGTCATCGTCCAGTCGCCACGAAGAGCGTTTTCCACGTGATCGAATGACTTCGGTGCCGTGCAGCCCCCCACTTTCTGCCGCAGTCGATCGATCGCCGCCCGTCGACGCTCCGCGCTCTCGTCGAGTAACAGGTTGTCCGCAGCGATGCTGGCGGCCAGTGCGTCGTCCCATCCAGCCACGAGGCGCGACACGGCATCGCGTGCGCTGATGAGCGCGGGGGATGGCTGCACGACACGTGGCTGCAGGGCGCCGGTCCGCGCAAGCGCGTCGAGCGCCTGGTCGATAGACGCCGCCCATCCCGTGTAACGCAGGTTGCCGAACGCGATAATCCCGACGCCGTACTCGGGCAGCCACCGCATCTGCGATCCGTATCCGGGCAGGCCACCGCTGTGAGCGACGACGTGCCGGAAGGCGCAGGTCTGCGATACGCGCAGGCCAAATCCATAACCACCGATGTTCATTTGCAGCTGTCCGGACGCGTCACGCGTTACGGCGCCGGGCGCAGGACGCCAGACCTGCTGCATCTCGCGCACCGACGCCCGCCGAAGGGGCGGCCCTTCCGGACCATCACGCGCTGGCCACGCCGAAAGGAACGCGGCGACGTACTTCGCAAGGTCCGGAACCGTGGTCAACATGCCGCCCATCGCGCCAAACGAGCCGTGCGCGAGGATCGGTTCTTCCTTCCATTGCTCGTCTTCCCACCGGTACCCGAGCGCGAGCTTTCCGCGCGGCACATCGGATGGCTGAAGCGTGGTCGACTTCATACCGAGCGGCCGGAGGAGCGCATCATCGATGTAGTCCGCATACGGCCTGCCTGAGACGCTCGTCACAACCCGACCGAGAATCGCAAACCCGTAGTTGGAGTACTCGTAGGCCACACCGGGCGCGTTCGAGAAAGGAATGCCGCGTTTCATCATCTCGGTGAGCTGCGCCTCCGTGTCGGCGAGCTGCCGATCGCCCCACGGGTTGTCTTCCGGGAACCCTTCCGCGTGCGAGAGCAGGTGCCTGATCGTCACGGGTGGTGAGTCGCTGGTCGGATACAGAAGCCCCTTTAGTTCGGGTACGTAGCGCTCGACCGGGTCGTCGAGCGACAGCTTCCCTTCGTCGCGGAGCTTGAGGATCGCGATTGCGGTGAAGCTCTTCGTCATCGACGCAATGCGAAACACGGTGTCGCGCTCCACGGGCGCCTTGGACGCCGCATCGCGCAGCCCGGCGACGCCGGCATGCGCAAGTTCGCCGTCGATGACAATGCCCCAGCTCGCACCGGGGACGTGGGCCTGCTCGGTGAACGCCTTGAAGATTCGATCGATTTCCGGGAACGCGGTCTGTAGTTTCGCGCGGCGCTGTGCGTCGGCAAATTGCGGCGGCGGGGCCTTGAAGATTGCATCCGGCGACTGTGCGATGACGAGAGCGGTCGCAACAAAGGTGAAGAGTGCGGTCAGTGTGCGCATCACTTCTTTCGCAGGATCGGATAGGTGCTCGCGTTCTGTAATAGCTCGTCGATCGCGTTCCATGTCACGACTCCATCGTCCGATGTCGGCTCGAGCAGATAGAACGCCAGCCGCGCGAGCGGCTGTGTCACCGGCACGACCCACGTGCCCGCCGGAACCTTCACGTCGGCGGCGGCACGCCAGGCGCCTTCGAGCCGTCGCATGTCATGCCCTTCGAAGTGCTGGAGCGTCTCGTTCTTCTCGATCGCAAACTCGTCGACGCCGTTTGCCGTCGCCCGCAGCTGGTGCATCTGCACACCGTGCAGACGAAGCAGATTGAGTACCTTTGTCGCGCCGGCCGGCACGAAATACTGCGACGGCATCGGCTCGCTCACCACCGGCTCGAACCACAGCATGTCGATCATCTGCTCGGGACGAACGACATCCTTCCGGCGATTCATCATCGCGCCGCTGTTGGGATTCTTCTCCTCTTCGACTTCACCCATCAGGATTTCGATCAGGCCTCCGCCCCGCGGCCGCGACCGAGTGGCCGCCAAGGTACCAGGTAGACGCTCGGCATCGGCGTCAGCGGTCGCTTTCTTGATGCGTGAGGCCTGCTGGTGGGCAAACGTCAGCGCTTCTTCAAGGAAGTAACTCGTCGCCTTGATGCGGTCCTCGAACGACAGGTACGAGTAGGCCTCGCTGAGGAGCGCGAATCGATTTCTCAGGCCAACGTAGTTGTTGTGAAAACGCGGTGTGTGCTCGAACGTCGTCCACGCCCGCGGACCAGCGGACGGCGGCACCGGTGCAGCCTCTCCACGTCCTCGCCCGCCTCCACGTCCGCCGGGAATACCCGCGTTGCCGTAATAAAAGGTCTCCCACTGGTATTTCGCTTTGATGTTCCTCGTGATCAATGGGAACCACTCGTCCTTCATCATCTTCATGATGATGTCACTCGTGTTCGGGTTGAGTGGCGGCGAATACGTCAGGTGGTAGGCGTGGTACGAGCCGTTCGACGTGTGCAGATCGATGCCGACGTGGGGGTCGTAGTCCACCCAGAGCTTCACGAACGCGCGCGCCTCGGGCGTGTCGAGCTTCATGAAGTCGCGATTGATGTTCAGTCCCTGGCTATTGGGGCGCGTGCCGATCCCGTTGATGGGACCGTTCTGCCGCGAACGGTTGTTGAGCGAGATCTTCTCGTTGCCGTCGGCATTGAAGATTGGCGTGATCAGGAACACCGTGGACTGCAGCCAGTCGGCATGCCGGCCGGCCGCAAACTCGCGCAGCAGAATCTGCGCGGACTCTTTGCCTTCCACTTCACCGGCGTGGATGTTTCCCTCGATATGGATCCGCAGCTTGCCGGTCGCCTTCACCGACGCCGCTGTCGCATCCTTCAAATCGGTACCAACGACCGCCAATGGCATCGCCCGCCCTTCCGGCGTCGTGCCGTACGTCGTGTAGAAGATGTTCGGTGACGCTTCGTCGGCCGCCTTCATGAACTTCACGACATCGTCATAGGTCGACGTCGAGGCGAAGTGCGACGCTTCAGCCGTGGTCTTCAGGTCCGCGATGGATGGACGCTGGGCTGTTGAGACACTGACGAGCAGAACAGTGCTTGCGAGCAGGCAGGAGATCATCCGACACATCCCCGGCATTCTATCCATGGCATGCGTTGATCCGTGTCCGTCCGTGTGAATCCGTGTGATCCGTGGCTAGAATTCCGCCCGTGGCGGTGCCTGTTCCACGCCGACTCGCCCCGCGGCGATCTCCGCCTTGAAGTAGTTCTCTCCGCGGATCGGCGCACCCGCAAGGCGGCGCATGATCGCAAGCTGGCCGATGTGCGTGAGCGCGTCTGCGACGGGCCCCTGGAACAGCCGCTCGGCGGGACAGCCGAGCGGGGCATCGGCGGCAAGCTGCGCGTCAAATCGTGCGAGGGCATCGAAGAAGCGCGAGACGTCCGCGTCCCACGTCTGTGGCTCGGCCTGGCGCCACACCTGGTTCCCGGCGGCAAGTGACGTCCCCCAATCAAACAGATCGGAGAGGTGCGCGAGGATTTCGCCGGCGCTGCGGCAGCCCTGCGCCGAGTGCTGCGGATCGCAGGGTCGAAAGGATGAAAACTCCGGCGGCGCGCCGGTCAGGATCTTCCGCGATCGATACGCGAGCGTCGCCACGGTGTGCCGCAGGAACTCACGCTCTGCACTGCCGCTCATCGGCACATATCCTCCAGCGCTGCGCAAGAACGAATGAATAAGGGAACCGCGGGCATTCTCTCATGAAGGCCACGATGTCTGATGGGTTACGACTGGTAGCGCTCGAGTTTCGCCGGTGTTGTCCGCATTGTGGCTGATCCGTGTCATCCGTGGCTCGTGTGATCGCGGCTTCCGTTCAATCCGCAGCCTGCGTGGTTGATGTTAGTATCCCGCGCGGAGGGTGGAATGGTTCGACGTGCATCGGAAAGCGCCGTCCTCGCGCTCCTCTTCAGTCTCGCCTTCGCAGCCGTCGTCTCCGCGGGTCCCGTGCGTCTGCCGAGACACCCGGACTACCACGCCGGCACCGTGACGTTCAGTTATCTCGGTGACATCTGGATCGCGTCGGAGGACGGCTCCAGCGTGCGGCGGCTCACCGACAACCTCGCGCGCGAGATCTATCCCCGGTTCTCCCCGGACGGACGCTGGATCGCGTTCTCGTCGGACCGGCATGGCAACTCCGACGTGTTCATCATCCCCGTGGCCGGGGGCGCCGCGCGGCGGCTCACGTACCACACCGGTAACGACGAGGTGGTCGGCTGGTCCCGTGACTCGCAGACCGTGATCTTTCGCGCAACACGCGGCGACGGCGCCTTCCCCAGTGTCGCCACCTTGTACTCCGTCGCGATCACGGGCGGGCAGGAACAGCCCCTGCCCGTTGACTGGGGCTTCTGGGGCAGCTATTCGCCCGACGGCAAGTCGCTGGTCTTCAATCGTCACCCCGCAAGCTGGTCGAGGCGCCACTACCGCGGCAGTTATTCCGCCGACCTGTGGATCGCCAGCCTCTCCGACAAAACGTACTCGAAGCTGCTCCCTGATGAACGGTACAACCGGTACTGGCCGATGTGGGGGGGCGACGATGCGATCTACTTCGTGGCGGATCCCTTACCCGGCGAGAAGAACGTCAAGCCCGGGAGCGCGGACGTCCGCAAGAGCGTCAACAACATCTACAAGATTCCCGCGAAGGGCGGCGGACAGCCGGTGCAGGTGACGAAGCACACCGATGGCAGCCTGTTCTGGCCGTCGATGTCGAGCGATGGGAAGACGATCGTCTACGAGGAAAACTTCGGGCTGTGGAAGCTCGACGTCGCGACCGGACGCGCCAACGAGATCAAGATCGACATTGCGACCGACGCGAAGGAGAACGAACTGGACGTCGAGACGGTCACCGATTTGGTGGACGGTTTTGATATTTCACCGTCAGGCCGGCGCGCGGTCATCTCTACGAAGGGACAGTTGCTGACGATTGCGACCGACCGTGGCGACATCACGCGCGTCGCGCCCGACAAGATGTCGTCGCGCAGCGACTCGCCAAAGTGGTCTCCCGACGGCAAGTACATCGCGTACGTTTCGGATCGATCGGGACGGGACGAAGTCTGGATCAGCGATCCCGAGGGCACCGCACCAAAGAAGATTACGGACCTCGACAACGAGAAGGGAGCGCTCGTCTGGTCGCCGGACTCGAAGCTGCTTCTCTATACCGCGGCTGACAAGAAGCTCTATAGCTACAACGTCGCGGACGGGAAGACGCAGGTGCTCTCGTCGAGCGAACTCTCCAGGATCGGATCCGTCTCGATCTCTCCTGATAGCAAGTGGGTGGCCCTCGCGAAGCAGGACCGCACCCTGCGCTGGCACGTCTACATCGCCCCCATGGCTGGCGGCGAGGAACGCCACATCTCCGACGATCGCGTGCAATACGCCGAAACCAGTGCCGTGTGGACGGCTGACGGCCGCTACATCGTCTTCACCTCGTCGGAAGGCGCCAGCAACGGCATCGCCACACAGGGAGGCATGACGACGACGATGGCGTTGTGGGTGCTGCCGTTGAGGGATCAGGAGAACGATCCCATGGATCGGGACATCGATACCGAGGCCGAAGGACTTGCCGCGGAAGCGGCCGCGCGGCAGTCCCGGCGCGCCGACGCCGGCGGCACGCCACAGCCTGTCGACGTGAAGATCGACTGGAACGGCATGGCGCGACGCGCGCGACGGTTGACGGTGCCGGGCACGACGATCACCAACCTCACATCGGCCCCTGAAGGGCATGCCGTCGCGTTCAACGCGGCAACCGGACCGCAGGGTGGTGGACGCGGCGCGGCGGCGCCGCCCGACCCATCAGCGGGCATCTACATCATCGATGTCGAAAGCGGCCAACTCACGCGCGTCCCACCCGCGGCGCAGAGCGCCGATGCTGGCGCCGGCGGGCGCGGACGCGGCAATGCTGGTGTGGCTCCGTTCGCGCCGGGTGGCGCCATCGTCTTCGCGCGCGACGGGCGGACGCTGTACTTCCGATCCGGTGGTGGGCTTCACGCCGCGGCGATTAACCTGAACGCCGAGCAGCGGGGCCAGGGACAAAACGCCGGCGGCCGCGGCGGCGGCCGTGGCGGACGGGGCGGCGGTGCCGGCGCGGCAGACGATACGTCGTCTTCGACGAATGCCAATGCGATGGCTCGCCAGGTCTCCTATACGGCAACACTCGAAGTCGATCGCAAGGCGCTGCGCTCGCAGGTGTTCAACGAGGGCTGGCGGATCATGAAGAACCGCTTCTACGACGCAAAGATGCATGGCGCGGACTGGAACGCGGCCAAGGCGATGTACGAACCGCTCCTCGACTACCTCGTAGACGAGGAGGAGCTGCACACCGTCATGATGATGATGATCGGCCAGCTCAACGCGTCTCATACCGGCGTGAGCGGTGGTCCAGCGACGGGCACGCGCACGCTGGAGACGCGTTACCCCGGATTCGATCTCGTGGCGGATTCGTCAGGCTTCTATAAGGTCAGGCATCTGTACAAGGATGGCCCGGCAGACCACGACTACCTGAAAATCCAGGAGGGACACTACATCATCAGCGTGGATGGCCACGAGCTGAAGGCTGGCGACAACTACTGGCAGTACTTCACGCTGGCATCCGGCTCGAAGTTCCATTTCCGCATCAACGATAAGCCCGCAAAGGAAGGCGCCTGGGAGGTCACCATCGCGCCGGCCGCCAGCACAGCCTGGGCGGACTTGCAGTATGCGCGATGGGTGGACGATCGCCGCGACATGGTCGCGAAGCTGAGCGACGGCGAGATCGGCTACCTGCACATCCGCGCGATGAATGCGCCGTCGCTGCGCCAGTTCCAGCTCGATCTCGCAGCGAACCGCACGAAGAAGGCGCTCGTCATCGATCAGCGCTTCAACGGCGGCGGCGGGATCGACCAGGAACTGCTCGCCATTCTCGCCGGACGCCAGTACCAATACACCATCAACCGTGACGCGGGCTTCCAGCAGCCCCGGCCGCAGAACTTTTACGGTCCGATGGTCGTGATGCAGAACGAACGCTCCGCCTCGGACGCGGAGATGTTTCCCGCCGGCTTCAAGGCACTCGGTCTCGGCAAAGTGGTAGGCGTCACCACGATGGGCGCGGTGATCGGCACCGGATCGTACACACTGCTCGACGGATCGACCATCCGCACGCCCGGGGCCGGGGTCTGGACCGTTACCGGCGAGAACATGGAAAACTTCGGTGTGCCGCCGGATGTCTATATCGACAACACGCCGCCCGATTTCGTCAAGGGACGTGACGCGCAGATTGAGAAAGCGGTGGAGGTCTTGAAGCAGGAGCTTGCGGCCCGCAAATCCACGACGACTGCCGCGCGATGATCGCCAGACCACAGTAGGCCCGACC
>JBKOZS010000185.1:0-17667 GCA_046726015.1 Acidobacteriota bacterium | reverse complement strand
GGCGTGGCGTGTCGTGAGGCAGGCCCCGCGAACGGACCGGCGCTGCTGTTGCTGCACGGCTTTCCGGCCTCGAGCCATATGTTCCGGAATCTGATTCCGAAACTGGCCGACCGCTACCGAGTGGTCGCGCCGGATTTGCCCGGGTTCGGGCAGTCCGATCTGCCGTCGCGTGAGAAGTTCAAATACACGTTCGCGAATCTGGCGAGGAACAGGTCCAGCTGTACTTCGTGCGCACCGGGTCGGGTCATGGTCGCCGAGGCCGTGGCACGCGTTCAACGTGGGGCCCGTGTGGTCGCCTTCTGCGGTGGCCGCCGGCGAGAAGCCGCCGGGCCATATTGGCACCCATGCGCCCAAGTCCGATCATTCCAAGTTGCACGGCAGACTCCTTCATGTGTTCGACGCCTCGAAAATGCTCTGGATGGATGCCTCGAGCACGGCGTTGTACTCCTCGTCGGATTGCCGGGCTGACAAGCCTTCGAGAAGCGCCCGCGAGAAGCTCGCGACGACACCGTGATTCCTCCGCAGGCGCTCGTTGCCTTCTTTCTGCGTATACCCGCCGGACAGCGCGACCACTCTCACGACCTTTGGATGGCTGACGAATTCGGCATAGAGATTGTCTTTCTCCGGCAGGGTGAGCTTGAGCATGACCAGCTGGCCCGCCGGCAGTTTCTCTAGCGCTTCGAGGATGGCGGACTTCAGCAACTCTTCGGCGCCGGCCTTGTCCGGGCAGTGAATGTCGACTTCGGGTTCGATGATCGGCACGAGGTCCGCGGCGATAATCTGTCGTGCGACGTCGAACTGCTGCGTGACGATCTCCGTGATCCCCACGCTGTTGGCTTGCTTGATGACCGAACGCATCTTGGTTCCGAAGATCCGCTTCGCTTTGGCCCTGTCGAGCAGCGCGGCAAGGTCCGGCATTGGTTTCAGCAGCTGGACGCCGTCCTTCTCCGCGGCCACGCCTTTGTCCACTTTCAGGAACGGCACGATTCGTTTCACGTCCCAGAGATAATCCGCGCTCGGCTGCCCCTCGATCGTCCTGTCCATCGTGTTCTCGAATAGAATGGCGCCGAGAATCCGCTCGCCGGTGAACCGCGGGCTCGTGATGATGCGGGTGCGCATTTGATGCACGAGCGCAAACATCTCTGCTTCGTTGGACCACGTAGCTTCCTTGATCCCGTAAGCTTTCAGCGCGTGGGGCGTGCTGCCACCGCTCTGATCGAGGGCCGCCACGAACCCCGGATGCGTCTTCATCTTGTGTAGCTGTTCGGCGAAGTCGCTCCGCTCGCGGACCTGGCCTGAGCCCTGTCGAAGGTCTTCTCTTGTCGGTGCCGCATCCTTCTGCAGCCGATAGCGACGGATCAGATTGTTCGTCGAGCTGTCGTGACCGAGGGAGGGCTCCGTCGGGCCTTCGAGCTCCGGGATGATTCGCTGCGCCAGCACCTTGCCCAGTTCAACCCCCCACTGATCGAACGAGTCGATGTTCCAGACGACGCCCTGCGTGAACACGCTGTGTTCGTAGAGTGCGACGAGCTTTCCGAGCGTTTCCGGCGTCAGCTGCCCGGCGAGGATCGTGTTCGAAGGACGGTTGCCCTCGAAGATCCGATGCGGAACGAGGTCGTCGGCCGTGCCCTCGGCCTTCACCTGCTCGCGGGATTTCCCGAAAGCCAGTGCTTCGGTCTGTGCGAATACGTTCGCGAGCAACACGTCGTGATGCCGCCCAAGCGGATTGAGGGTGTGGGCGAACGCGATGAAGTCACACGGGATGAGGCGAGTGCCCTGGTGAATCAGCTGGTAGAAGGAATGCTGGCCGTTGGTTCCCGGCTCTCCCCAGTAGATCGGGCCGGTCGAGTAATCGACCTCGCTTCCCGCGAGCGTGACATGTTTGCCGTTGCTCTCCATCGTCAGCTGCTGAAGGTAGGCAGGAAAGCGCTTCAGGTACTGTTCGTACGGCAGCACGGCCACGGTCTCGGCGCCGAAGCAGTCCGTGTACCAAATCGTCAACAGACCGAGGAGCACTGGCAGATTGCGCTCGAACGGCGTGCTGCGGAAGTGCTCGTCCATCTGATGGAAGCCGTCGAGCAGCGCGCGGAAGTTCTCGGGACCGACGGCCAGCATCGTCGAGAGGCCGATCGCCGAATCCATGGAATAGCGGCCGCCCACCCAGTCCCAGAATCCGAACATGTTCGCGGTGTCGATCCCGAACTCCGACACCTTTCGCGCGTTCGTCGAGACGGCGACGAAGTGCCTGGCCACCGCCTTGACGTCGCCGCCGAGGCCCGCGAGCAGCCACTGGCGCGCGCTCTCGGCGTTGGTCATCGTCTCCAGCGTCGTGAAGGTCTTCGACGAGACGATGAACAGCGTTTCTGCAGGGTCGAGGTCGTGCGTCGCCTCGACGAGATCGGTCCCGTCAACGTTGGACACGAACCGAAACGACATCGAGCGATCGCTGTAGTGCTTGAGCGCCTCGTACGCCATGACGGGACCGAGGTCGGAACCCCCGATGCCGATGTTGACGACATTGCGAATACGTTTTCCGGTGTGCCCGTTCCACGTACCGCTGCGCACCTTGTTCGAGAAGTCGGCCATTGCATCGAGCACGGCGTGGACCTCCGGCACGACGTTCTTGCCGTCCACGACGATCGACGTGCCGCGCGGTGCGCGCAGCGCCACATGCAGGACGGCCCGGTTTTCCGTCACGTTGATCCTGGCTCCGCCGAACATCGCGTCGATGCGATCGCGGAGGCCCGAGGCCTCGGCAAGGCGGCACAAGAGCGCGATCGTTTCGTCCGTGACACGGTTCTTGGAATAGTCGAGAAAGATGCCGGCCGCTTCCGCGGTGAGCCGCTCGCCGCGTCTCGCGTCGTCGGCAAAGAGCGTGCGGAGGTGCAGGCCTCGAATTTCCTGGTAATGGGCCTCGAGCGCCTTCCATGCCGGGCGCGCCCTGAGTGGCAATAGCTCCGTGGTGATCCCCGTCGTCATCGGTCTTCCTTTCGTTTCGTCGGATCCTGCGGGTGCATCGTGAAGGTCAGCTTGCCTTCTGCAGCGCAGCGCTCTTGGACGCGATGACGTTCATGAGCTCGTGCCACGAGCTGACGAAAGACTTCGCGCCGTCGGCCTGGAGCTGACTGGTTGTTCCTGGAACAGACGCTGGCTCATGGGCGGCCCGCAATCGCCGTGTTGACGAGTTCCTCCGCCTCGCTCACGAGCGCGTCCAGCTGCGCCGCGCCCCTGAAGCTTTCCGCGTAGATCTTGTAGATGTTCTCGGTGCCCGACGGCCGGGCCGCGAACCACCCGCTCGCGGTTACGATCTTCAACCCACCGATCGCCGCGTTGTTGCCCGGAGCCCTGGTCAGCTTTGCGGCGATCCGCTCGCCGGCGAGCGTCTCTTCCTTCACGTCCTCCGGTGACAGCTTGCCCAGCCGCGCCTTCTGCGCCGGCGTGGCCGGCGCGTCGATGCGCGTGTAACGGGACGCGCCGAATTCCGCCGCGAGCTCCTGGTAGTGTTCACCCGGATCCTTGCCGGTGAGAGCGGTGATTTCGGCCGCCAGCAGGTCCATGATCGGCCCGTCTTTGTCGGTGGTCCACACACTGCCGTCGTGCCGCAGGAAGCTGGCCCCCGCGCTTTCTTCGCCACCGAAGCAGCACGAGCCGTCGAACAGACCGGAGACGAACCACTTGAAGCCGACGGGCACCTCGTACAATCTGCGGCCAAGCCTTTCGACGACGCGATCGATGAGGCTGCTGCTCACCAGCGTCTTGCCGACCGCAACGTGGCTGGGCCAATCTGGCCGGTGCGTGAGCAGATATCGAATCGCCACAGCCAGGTAGTGATTGGGGTTCATCAGGCCTGCGGACCGCGTCACGATGCCGTGTCGATCTGAATCGGGATCGTTGGCGAAGGCGACGCGGAAGCGATCCTTCAGCTCGATGAGCCGCGCCATCGCGTACGGGCTCGATGGATCCATCCGGATCTTGCCGTCGTGATCGACGGTCATGAACGAGAACGTCGGATCGATCGCAGAATTGACGACGGTGACGTCGACCTTGTAGACCGAGTTGATCGGCTCCCAGTACGGCTTCGCTGCGCCCCCAAGCGGGTCCACGCCGAGCGTGAGGCCGGCGCCGCGGATGGCGTCCATGTCGACGACGTTTCGCAGATCCTGGACGTACGGCAGGACGAAGTCCTGCTCGTGCGTTGTCGTCGCAGTGATCGCCGTCGCGAACGGCACACGCTTCACTCCCGCGCCACCGCCCTTGACCAGGGCGTTCGCGCGATTCTGAATCGCCTCGGTGACGCCGGTGTCCGCCGGTCCGCCGTGCGGCGGGTTGTACTTGAAGCCGCCGTCCTCCGGCGGATTGTGCGACGGCGTGATCACAATCCCGTCCGCGAGGTGGGCCGTGCGGCCGCGGTTGTAGGTGAGAATGACCCATGAGATGACAGGCGTTGGAGTGACGCCGCCATCGCGCTGGATGGCGACCTCCACGCCATTCGCCGACAGCACTTCGAGCGCGGTGCGCTGCGCCGGTTCGGACAGCGCGTGTGTGTCTTTGCCCACGTAGAGCGGCCCGTCGATTCCGTGATCGCGCCGGTAGTCGCAGATCGCCTGCGTGATCGCGGCGATGTGGGTCTCGGTGAACGAGCCGCTGAACGGCGAGCCGCGATGCCCGCTGGTGCCAAAGATCACGAGCTGGCTTGGGTCGTCCGCATCCGGTTTGCGGTCGTAATATGCCCGTTCCAGCCGAGCCACATCGACGAGAAGCGACTTCGGCGCCGGCTTGCCCGCCAGAGGCGAGATCGTCCCGCGTTCCTTCATAGTTTCAGTCACGGTCTTCTCCACCCAGGGCGCTCTCGACTACGACACGGGGCACGGCCTGTAGTGCCAGATGTCGCCCGCGTACTCGGCGATGGTGCGGCCGCTCGAGAACTTTCCGGAGGCCGTCTTCACGCTCATTGCTGAACTCCGCGCCTGCGCCACACCGCGTTCTGCCGGAGTCGTGTGCCCGAGTGGGTCAACAGCAACGCGGGAGCAAAGGAAGCGCCAACACGCGCCCCTCGCACGCATGCACTTCTATTTGTCTACACCATTCACCGATACAGCAGCGCGTGGCGCCGAAGACAGACTGACGCGCGCGCACCGCCAGCTCCCGTGGGTCGCACTGATCATCCTCTTCGCAATGTCGTCGGCCTCGGCTCAGAGTACTGGCGACCTGCAACAACAACTTGACGAACTGAAGCAGCAATACGAGCAGATGGCCGACCTGCAGCGCCGAATCATTGCCTTCGAGCAGCTCTAGCTCGAGATCGCCGACCGCGCCGCAATTCAGCACGCGTTCTTCGTGCCTGTGATCTGTTACTTGTACATCGTTTTCTATGGAGCCGCTGCAAGCTGAACAGCGAACGATATGTCACGACCTTTGCTGCGGCGCATTCACGTGGTGAGGTCGCGCCGGTCGTGGACCTGATCAGCTTGTCCGGCGCGGATTGAGAGTTGGCCGCCGCCGAATCACTGCACGTGGCGATCGAGAGGTGCCTTGCCCGAGACATCGGCGATGACCATGAACAGCTTGTTCGCGGCCGACGAACAAGGCGTCGTAATCGTCCCCGCCCACGGTTATCGCAAGAATTACGGCGCGCCACGTTGGGTCGCTGAGCGCGATCAAATGTGACGCGCCACAATCGCTTCGACTTGTTCGGCCCTCTGCTCTCGTGTCGCGACAGCCACACTGTTTGCCGCCTTTACGATGAGGTCGGCAACGGCCCGCGGTTGCGACACGTAAATCGCGTGACTGCCGTTGACCTCGACGACCGTCGCACCAGCACGTTTGGACATGGCGCGCTGCGCGTCCGGCGGAATCATCCGGTCTTCCGTCGAGACCAGGTACCAGCTTGGCTTCGTCTTCCACGCGGGTTTGGTCACCGCGCCGTTGAGCGCTTCGAGGCCCCACGGAACTTGCGAATCTGCCATGAACGATGCGACCCCCGCGCTGACGTCCGCGGCGAATGACGCCCGAAACTTGTCCCGATCGAGGAAGAGATACCCATCTTGCGCGGCATGATCGGAGGCAGATGCGCGGCCAGGGTTCGCTTCGTCACCGCCACATCATCGGCCAAGGAGATCGTCGGATTCTGGACGATGGACACGGCGTAACCGTCTTTCTTCAGCGCCTCGTACACGGCCGTCGACGAACCCTCCGTGCACGAGGACCACGTTCTTGACACCACCATCTGCTTTAGCCTGTGACATGAATACCTCCTGCTAGCCGAGCACCTGTGCGATGATCGGCACTTCGAATCCATTGGGTCTTCGTATCGATCGATACCAAAGTCTGATGGACATTCCGGGCTGTGGACGAGCATGATTCGCACAGGGAGCACCCATGTCCACGATTCGCCTGCATCAGACCACGACGTCAACGCCCGAGCAGTTCATCGCCGGGCTCACCGACTTCGGGCCGGGGCGCTCGAAGCTCTTTGGCAACAGCGCCGACGAATATCTCAAGGTGCACAGCCAGGGGCCTTTTGAGGCCGACGTCACGGAGGGCTCCGGCGGCATCTGGGAACGCCTGCACTACGACTGGTCGGATCCCAACCGCGTCGTCATGACCACCACCGACTCCAACGTGTGGGGGGGCCGCTCGGGCCACACCTACACCTTCACGCGGCGGCCCGACGGGAAGACCGCCCTGGACGCCGTCGTGATACGCGAGGGCAAGAACCTCAAAGGATGGGTGCTCGGACTGGTGCTTGGGACCGTCGGCAAGAGCGTCCTGAAGAAGGCGTTCGAAAACAGCGTCAAGGCCATCGAAGCCCGCAACGGCGCGGGAGCCAGACAGTAGGCGCGTGATGAGCTGGTTCATTCACGCCGACAGATACTCGTTGCGCACCTACTGCTCGGGTGGCGTGTCGACGGACACGGCACCCCACACGAGGCCGCAGCGTTCGCAGCCCCAATAGCGCGCACCACGTTCGACTCTGCGCACGACAACCGGACGCACACGTGCCGCATCACCGCACTGCGGGCATGATGCGGGTATGTCGTCATCCACGGTCGTCACGAGGCGAAAATCGATCATGAACGTCTTCAATCAGCATGAGACGCGAGCGCCACGAGAGTCGGAGCGGAAAGTGGAATGGCTCGTGGCGGACGCCACTAAATCGTGAGACGCTCCGTGCGCGATGAGGGTTCCGTGGCTGAGCTCCGGTTCCATCACTCGCCCTTTTTCTCGACAACTCGCCCTCGAACTTTCGCTATAACAAATGATCTCCGCGCCATCAAGGAGCTCGCGTCGTGGGACTCTTGCAGTTCACCGCTTGTGTGGTGCTGTCGACCGGGGTCGCGCTCGCTGCGGATTTCGATTGGCTCAGAACCGCGCGTGTGTTCCTGATCGATGGCTACCAACCTCCGTTCGTCGTGAAGCTGGAATTCGATGCCGAGGCGCTGGCCGAGACCATGGTGCAGATGCACGCCAACACCGTCCGCATCTCGACGATGGGGGCGTATGCGTTGATTCCTCACGTGCGGTTCACGCCTCACCCGGAGCTAGGCACGCGCGACATCCTGGCCGAGGCCCTCGCCGCGTCGAAGCCGCGAGGTATTCGCGTCGTTCCGTACATCTCGACCGGCCATCGGCTCGCGTGGTCGATGGTGACGCGAGATCATCCCGAGTATGCACAACGGATCAGGCCCGGTGGCGGGCCGGCCAGAAGTCGCATGTACACGGGAGAAGACTATGGCACGGTCTGCTGGAATACGCCGTATCGGCAGGCGTTTCTCGATTTGGTCGAGCACGTCGTCCGCGACTACGACATTGACGGCATCTACTTCGACAGATGGCGGGTCGGCTATTTCTGGCCAGAGCGCGGCGTTTGTTATTGCGACGGCTGCCGGAACGGCTTTCGAAAGGCGACGGGACTCGAGCTGCCCTGGCACGAGCGGGACGAAGACTACACGCCGGCGGAACTGGCCGCCATCGACCGCTATCACGCGTGGTACCAGGACGAGCTCGTCGAGATCGTGCGCGAGGTGCGCACGCTGGTGAAGTCCTACAAGGACATTCCCCTGATCTACAACATCAACAACCCGGAGCTGATGGCTCGCGAAGACCCCAGGGTCGTCAGCGCAATGGATGTGTCTCTCTACGAGCGCGGAAACAGCATGCTCGAACGGGCGGAAGGCGTCAGCCTGGCACGCGCCTCCGGATTGGACGTGTGGCCGTACGTCGGCGAGTACAACAACTGGCCGCGGGTCATCGACAACGGCGTGGATTTCCAGCAGCAGATCTTCACCACGGCGATGTTCGGCGGTGCGCCGATCCTTGCGCTGCCGTGGGGGTACGTCAACCACGGTGCCAATCGCGGTTTCGTCGCGTATCCATTTGGCATTCTGCAGCAGCACGAGCGCGAGTTTGCCGGGTTTCGCAATTACCCGTATGCCGCCGTTGTCTACGGGGACCAGACGCCGCCAGGGCACGGCGAATCCGGATGGTGGTGGAAGACGGATGTGCGGACCGCTTCGCTGGGTGCCTTTGCCGCCTGCCTCTATGGACACGTGCAGGTTTCCTCGATCCACGAAAGCGTGCTCGACGATCCCGCCAGGTTGAGCGCCTACCGCGTCCTCTACCTGGCCGATGTGCCGTATCTGTCCGAGACACGCATCGCGAACATCAAGCGGTTCGTCAGCGATGGCGGCGGCCTCGTGGTCAGCTACGGATCATCGCTATTCGATAATGCCGGGCACCGGCGAGAGCGGTTCGCCCTGGAGGAGCTGGTCCACGTGGCGCCGGTGGCGCCGGACGGGGCGCTGGCGGAAACGGTCGCCAGCTACCGTTCCATGACAGGCGGACCGTACGATCTCTATCTCGCCGATCGTTCGCGGCCCGCGCTCGAGAACCTGACGCCGCTCTGGTCGTTCCAGCCGATTGCCGCGCTCGAGGGCGGTGAGGTGTGGAAGAACATCGTGACCGGCGATGGCTTGCGGCCGATCCTCCCCGGCGTGGTGATCTCCTCGTACGGAAAAGGGCGCGTCGTCTACTCCGCCTCCGCATTGGAAAGCCTGTTTCTCCAGCGGAACGGCACGGCTGTCGCCGATCTCTTGAGAAGCCTCGTCGCGAAAGTCGCTCCCCAGCCCCCGCCTTACGAGGTCGAGGGGCCCGCGGATCTGATCGCGAACCTGACCATCGAGCAGAACATACTGGTGCTCCACATGACCAACTGGACGGGCAACAAGCTCGAACGTGCCGCTGCCAACGAGTACTATCTGGCGCCGGTCGAGAACGTGCGCGTCCGGCTGGCAGTGCCGAAGGGCAGGAAAGTGCGGCGCGTCACACTGCTGCTGCAGACGCCTTTCCAGGCGCAGCAGAATGGTTCGACGGTGGAAGTCCTCATTCCGCGCATCACCACGTATCAGGCCGTGCGCGTCGAGTTGGATAGTCTCGATGATCAACGTTCGCCGACTGGCTGCGGTCGATCTCTCGGGCCTGGGCCCGAAGATCATCGGTGATCGTCGTGCGGTGTACGCCAAATATCGGCGGCAATCGCTTTCGTTGCTGCTCCCGTTCTTGGCGCCGCGACGCCCGCCAATTTGCGCTGCCTCATCGTCCGGTCGAACATAGCTTGGACTTCGGGCGTTAGCACGATCTTCGGAATGCCACCGTCGGAACCAATCCCGACGTGATCAGCGCCGCAGACATTGATCGCGTGTACCAAATGGTTGAGGACGTGCTCGCGCGTGGGCACCGTCGGTGAGGCCACGAGGTACTGCACGAGATAGACCCCGAAGTAGCCGCCACGATCGGCCAGCGCTTGCAAAATATCATCCGGTGTGTTGCGCGGATGGGCTTAGACCGCGGCACAGCCGCCGTGCGAAATCAGCACGGGCTTGACCGAGCGCGCAATTCCGTCAGCCGTGGCCCGATAGCCACTGTGACTCAGGTCCACGGCCACGCCGCACTCGTTCATCACCTGGATCGCATCCAGACCCGCACGGGTCAGGCCACTGTCGGATACCTCCAGGCAGCCGTCGCCGAACTTGCCGTGCCTGTTGTAGGTGAGCTGCATGATGCGCACGCCGAGATTGCGGAACGTCTGGATCCGCTCAGGGTCCTGCTCGAGGCACTCGACGTTCTGGAATCCGAGCATGAGGCCCAATCGGTGCTCGGCCTTGGCGCGGGTCGGTCGGCATCTCGGCGGACGATCAGAAAGGCGTCTGCGTGATCGTCCACCAGTTTCTGGACCGCGCCGAGATTGAAGACCGTCTCGTCGAAATCGGGCGCCGAGACGGTGAAGTTGATGGCCGTGATCCCAGATTGTCGGACGGCCGCTAGCGAGTCTGCGCTCGGCGCCTCGATATCGCTGAACGGCGCGCAGAGCGAATCCACAACGATCGACCGTGAATACAATTTGTCGATCGACTCGTACTGACCCACCTCGACGCGCGCGCCCAGCGGCGCCAGCAGCGCCGCGGACGACGACTTCAGCAGCGCAAGAGTGAACTCGCGACGGTCCATACGTGGAACAGCGATCGGCTGGCGGATTCCGTCATGAACCAGCGCGGCAAACTTTACGAGTGTCCGAGATGAGAACGAAGTTTCTCGTGGAGTTTGCGGCGCAGTTCGTCCTCCAGCGCCGCACGATTGGCGCGGGAGAGATTCAGAAGAAGGCGGCACGGTTCTTTGTGGCAACCCTTGATGGTCACCATCACCTCGACGCGCCCACTGCCACCTTCGGACGCCATGATGCCAACGAACTCGAATGGTCCGTTCGGATAGCGTCGGATCACATCGCTGCTGATCGCGGCGATTTCGTCATGTGCCAAGGGCATAGCGGAGATGCCTGCAACTACTCGTCGATGTCGCCTTCGGCGGTGCTTGGTAAGAGGTTAATACCTTCAGAGATGGCCTTCGCCCGAACTGCCTCGACGGTTCGGCCGAGTTCACGTGCGATCTCGTCAACGGTCATATCTTCAGCCACGAACGCCTCAAGTTTCGCGATATCGCTTTGTGTCCAGTCCTTACCTTGATTTTCGGGACGTGTTGGCATGGGGGCCCCACAGAAAGGCCCGAGAGTCTATCAGGACCGTTGTCGCGGGCATGTAAATTTGATGCAACTCAGGCGGGCCTGTTGCCTGCGCTCGGTCCTCGGATGCGTGATCCGTCACGTCACAAGTGATCGACGGCGATGACCGCGTCGGCAAACGATTGTGGGGCTTCCTGCGGCAGATTGTGCCCGATACCGTCTGTCAGGAGCCGGTGCGCGTACTTGTTCGAGAACTTCTGGGCATACGACGCGGGATCAGGATGCGGCGCACCATTGGCATCTCCTTCAAGCCCCGGACTCCGAGCGCTCGGAAGTCGCGGCGCGCCTCGCCGAGCACGTCAGCGACGAAGCGCTGACCGAGCGCGAAAAGGACGTCCTGAAGCACGTGGCCGAGGGCAATCGGAATCGCGACATCGCGGTGCGCCGCGGCATCATCGAACTGTAGCGGCTCGCGCCGCAGCCTTTCGCGTAACCCGAAAGTGGTAGAGGAAACCGCCATGGTCTGGTGATTCGCGTCGCACCGCCGTACAGGTATGTTGAGCCGGTGCGGCGGTTCTTCTCTCCCTTTCCTGACGGCAGGCTCGGTGCTGGTCTGCTGCTGCTGCTTCGAGCGATCGCTTCGCTCACGGGGATCGGTCTCGTCGTTGCAAGGTTGATGGGATCATCGGCGTCGTCACTCGACATGGCGAGCGGCGCATTGTCGATTGCGACGGGCCTGACCGTGCTGGCTGGCCTGTTCACCACGGCCAGCGCCACGATCCTTGCGGTCACAGTCGCCTGGTTCTGGTTTCCGGTGTCTGGCGAAGTGCTCCGTCTTGGTGCCCCTGCTGCGCTGATGACAATCGCGGACGCCGTCGCCATCTCGCTGCTCGGTCCCGGCGCGTTCTCAATTGACGCCCGCCTGTTCGGACCGCGTGAAATCGTCGTCCCTCGCGACGTGCGCGGACCAAGAACGTGACGTCGGCGCTGAAGTCCACGAAACTGATCAAGAACAACACCCTGAAGGCCTATAAGGGACTGTCCCACGGGATGTGCACCGTCAACGCCGCCTGATGAATCAGGATTTGCTCGAGTTCATCAGCGCGTAGGCGGAGAAACGGGAGGAAGCGGGCGCGGGACGCGCCCGCCCTGCGGCTATCAGGTCGTCTGCATGGTCGCCAGGCCGAGTCTGGCAACCATGGTCACGAGTGCGGGCAGGGAGGCGGCCTTCATCTTTCGCATCACCTGGCCCCGGTGCGCCTTCACGGTGATCTCGCTGATCCCGAGCTCACCGCCAACCTGTTTGTTCAAGAGGCCAGAGGCCACCAGCACCATGACTTCTCGCTCGCGCGGCGTGAGCGATGCGTAACTCTCTCGAAGTCCCTTCATCCTGTCCTCAGCGGCCTGCCAACCTGCCGCCCGGCTCAGCAGTACCAGCGATTCACGCATCGAGACGTCGTCGTGAATAACGAACACAATTGGCGTGGTCATGTTGGTATCGATCATTGCCCGTTCTCCTTCGCTGTCCGCGATGAACCGGATTGGTGGCGTTGACAGCGTTGGCCGGGGCGATGGCCTTCATGGCGTCGGCATCCGGACAGACTGGTGCGAGGCGGCGCCGATCTACGGTGTAATACCGCCGGCCGGCTACCGAGACTGGACCTTGATCTCCGTGGCCAGCGTCGGCGCACCGGTCAACGACCTGCGCGCCAAGCTCGGAAACGATGTCGCGATCAAAGCGTATCGCAGCGGCACCCTCCCGTTCCCGGACGGCACGATCATCGCCCGGCTTGCCTGGAATCAGACCACGTCCGAGGAGAACAACCGAGCCATCGGCCCCGTGGCTGAAAAGCAATTGGGTGCAGAGGCGGCGCAAAAACTGCTGTCGCAATCGTTCATCGCCGGGCCCGCAAAGAATATGCAGTTCATGGTGAAGGACTCGAAGAAGTACGCGTCGACCGGTGGTTGGGGCTTGGCGCAGTTCAATGACGGCAAGCCGGCCGACGAGGCGGTCCACAAGACATGCTTTGTCACGCGCCCGCCAAGGATCGTGACTTCGTCTTCACCGTTACGCCCGCTGATGAGCAGGAGCTCGCATGGGCCACGTGCTGGTGTTCACGAGCTCTGACGCCGACTATCTCATTTCTCACGTTGACGTCACGCGGATCGGGCAGTACCGCGAGGCGGCGGCGAAGCTGACCGGCGAAGCGTCGATCGGTCTCCTCTTTCGCTACCTCAGTGCGAGCCGTCTCGTCACCATCGCCCAGATCGAAGGACGCGTCCGCGGCGCGGGCAACGAGTTGGTGCTGGCGTGCGACATGCGCTTCGCCGCTCGCGAGTCCGCGATATTCGGCCATCCGGAGGCGGCGTTCGGTCTGATTCCCGGTGCGGGTGGCATCCAGCACCTGTCTCGCCTTCTTGGCCGCGACCGGGCGATGGAGGTGATGTTGGGCGCGGAGGATTTCGACGCCGACCTGGCCGAACGGTACGGCTGGATCAATCGAGCGTTGCCGGCCCAGGCGCTCGGCGATTTCGTCAAATCGCTCGCGCATCGGACCGCCACGTTTCCTGCCGCCGGCCTTCTCGCCATCAAGGATCGACTAAATGCGGTCGCGCTGGCGCCGGCCGAGGACTTTCGTCGCGATTCCGATCTTTTCGGTGAGATGGTGCGCAACCGTCAAGCGCAAAGCCGGATCGGGGCGGCGATGGCGCGCGGGTTTCCAGACGCACGACGCAGAGTTGGCGCTGGCCCGGATTTTGGGCGACCTCGCCGACGCCTGAAGCAACGTGGCGCGCCGTCGTCGATCGCGCTGGCTGGGTGACCGCTGCCTCTCGGCCGTTCGACGGCAGAGCTCCATGCGCAGCTGGTCCTAGTGGTCCCCGCCTTGCACATGACGAGAGTTGGCACGGTGTGCAGGTTGGAGATGTCTTAAATGCCTACCATCTTGATCGTAGTGCTAGTCCTTTTGCTGCTCGGCGTCGTCCCCACTTGGCCGCATAGCCGCGGTTGGGGTTATTACCCCAGCGGTATCGTCGGCCTCCTACTCATCGTCATTATCGTGCTAGCTCTTACCGGCAGGCTGTGACGCGCGGGATGGCGAATTCTGCCAAGTCGGCACGTCACAATGTTCGCCCGAGCCGCGCTGGTGATGCACACCCGATCGTCGACGCTCCGTTGAACGAAAACATCAGAAAAATCGCGGCGCTCGAACGCCAGGCTTTACATCAACTTTCGGCGGCCGATCGCCTTAGTGGCGCGGTCACCCGCTTTACCGG
Organism: Acidobacteriota bacterium; assembly: GCA_046726015.1. Classification (GTDB taxonomy): domain Bacteria; phylum Acidobacteriota; class Vicinamibacteria; order Vicinamibacterales; family 2-12-FULL-66-21; genus QHWT01. The sequence continues at coordinate 3,377 of JBKOZS010000185.1, read as the reverse complement.
CAGCAGCGGATTCGCGATCGTGCACGCGCTGTTTTTTGCGGGGTGGTTGCTCGCGAATAACAGCCGTGTGACGCATCGTCCACCTTTCGATCCCTATCCGTTCAGCTTTTTGACCCTGGTCGTCTCCTTGGAAGCGATCTTCCTTTCAGTCTTCGTCCTGATGTCTCAAAACCAGATGACACGTCAGGCGGACCGCCGTGCGCATCTGGACCTGCAGATCGATCTGCTGGCCGAACAGGAACTCACGGTTATGCTCTATTTGTTGCGCGGCTTGTGCGAGAAGCACTGTGTGCAGATCGACGATCGTTTGTTGGAACGCCTGAGCCAGTTGGTGCAGGATACCGACGTGCACAAAGTCGCCGCGGACCTCGATGCGGACTTGCCGGAGTAATCAGGACCGTCCCACCCGGGAGGGTCTTTGTCCGAGCCCGGGCGCGTGAAGTAACTCGCGAACACTACTCGAAGTTGCCCTTGATCCCCTGGAAGCCGCCCAGCATCTGCCGGACCATCCATTTGATCACGCGGCGATCGTTATAGCCGTACGCGACGATGTGATTGAGCGTCGAGAAGCAATGCGGCTGACAGCTTCGCTTCATGTCGGCAAGCTGTCGCCGCTCGAATTTCGGCTGCTCGATGGTCCCCCAGTCGTGACTGGCCGAGTACATCGGGAAGCATGGCGCGAGTGTCCCGTCGGTGCGGATGATCAATGTGTTCTGGCCTGCCCGGCAGTTCCAGTCTTCGAGGGCGCCGCCCATGAAGTCTTTCATCTGCGCGAGCCGCTCGATCGAGTTGGCAATCCGATAACCCTCACGGTGTTTGTCGATCAGCCAGTCGATCAGGTCTGCGACCGCAGGGCGATCATCCTCGCGGATGAACACTCCGCCATCGTCGAGGTGCTTGAAATGCGCTTGCTCGGTCATCGGCGATTCGACGATGTGATAATCGGTCGCGATACCGTGGTCGTGCGCGAACTCGGTGAGCCACCGGATGTCGTCGAGGTTCGCGCGCGTGATGCACATGTTGAGAAAGACGGTATAGCCGTACCGATACTGCTTCCGAACCAGATAGTCGAAGTTGGCGCGGATCGGCGCCAGCGCCTTCGGCAGGCCCGGCTTCACATCAACAGCGTCAACGGCCAGGTTCACCGTCGCGACACCGGCATCGGCGACGCGATCGATGACGCCCGGCTTCATGAGGCGCCCGTTTGTCGGAAGGTAAATCCAGAACCCCCGCTGGGCGGCGTAGTCGATCACCTTGTGCGCGAACGGTGGCCGCAGCAGCACCTCGCCGCCCATCAACGCGAGCACGCGACAGGTCGTGGCATCGTGCAGCCAGTCGAGGGAGCGACGCGCGACGTCCTCCGTCATCCCCTTCACGGTGTTGTTGAAGGCCCAGCAATAGTGACAGTCGACGTTGCACTTCCACTCGGTGAACAGATAGGCCACGATCGGATGAAAGTCGCCGGGCAGCACACGCGACTTGGCATAGGGCACGGCCCAGCCGCGCATCGCGTGAAGAATCTGGGCTCGCGTCCACTTCCGCTTCCCGTCGACGGCCGCCCGCTCGAGCGCCTCGTAATCCACCCCGTCGTCGTTCAGCAGCTCGGGATGACGCGGAAACACCGGATCGGGAAGGACCTGCGCTCCGTCGGTGGCGGGCGCCACGGGAGTACGCGCCCTCGGCTGCATCAGGCGCGAGTGCAGGTCAACGTTCAGGCGGAACGTCGGGACAGTTCCGCCGGACTGAGACTGGACGCCTTCCATAAAAGCCTCCAATATCTCCCTGGCACGCGCGCTGACTGCGCGATCAGCCGGCGACGTGCTGACAGCCCTGTTGCCGCTGCTCTCCAAGCATCGGCAGGAGCCGCCCGCGTGGGATGCTCGCCTCCTGCGCCCGCATCACTTCCGCAAGCTCCTGCTCCATCAGGAGTTGCTCGCGAATCTGCCGTTCGTAGTCGGCCAGGTGCGCCTCCACGTCGACACCCGCGTGCTTGCGACGCTTCAGATCTTCGGTGTAGCGCTTGAGGAAGTAATGGATGGTCTCTACGCGAATCCTGATCGATCCGGTCGGCTTGTTCTCGTCGATGTCCTTGAACGAGAAGTACGGTGTCTTCGACCGTTCGATGATCGATTCGATGACCGAGTAGATCGGCGCGTCATGCCCGCATTTGAAACTGGACATCTCGAGCGCCACGAGGTTTGGATGGCGTGCCGTGAACTTGGCGGCCCACACTTTCTGGTTGGTGTTGGCCGAGTAGCTGTTCTTCCACACGTCGGTGATCGATCGGGCATCCGGAACGACCCCGGCGTGAACCTCGTCTCCAAAGAGCCGCTCGAGCAGGTCCTCGTCGAAGGGCAGCGTGTGCTGTGAGAACACCGGATAGCCGAGCTTCTGGAACTCGTCCAGGATCTCGTGGTTCAAACCGGGATCGTGATGGTATGGCCGCCCGAGCATGACGATGCCGACGCGATCCTCGCGTTCGAGCTGATCGATCACCTGACGTGCGCGGCGGTGGATGTCACGCTCGAACGCCTCGAGCTCACGATAGCCGACGGCGATGGCGCGCTCGTTCTCCGCCGTCGAGAGGCCGAGACGCGCGCCCCACGTGTCGAACATCTGTTTCGCCAGCCACTTCGGCTCGGTGAAGTTGAGCATCGGGTTGAGATAGACGATCCCGTGCTCTTTGAAGACGTCTCCTTCCTTCGTGAACGCCGCCTTCGCGGTGTCGGGCGTGACGGTGACCGTCGGACACGCGTACGAGCCCTGAAGGTTTGTGAGGGATGTATGGAGCGTGTCGACCATCGGGAAGAAGATGAAGTCCAGCGGCTTCTTCGCGTGCCTGCGGTAGATCAGGTTGTGGACGTGCGCAATGCCGATTTTGGCGGGGAAGCACGGGTCGATGGCGCCGCGCGTGGCGCCCTCGCGATACATCTCGCCGCTCGTGTAGTCCGAATAAACGAGATTGTCGCCAGGGAGACCGAGGCTCTCGAAGTAGCCGCTGAAGAACGGCGCGTAGGTGTACATGTTGAGCACGCGCGGCATCCCGATCCGCAGCGACGGCCGGCGCTTCATGGCCTCGACGCGTGCCCGTGCGGCGCCCGTCCAGGCCCGCGCCGGAACCGGATCGGCCACGCTCTCGGGGCCGCGCGCGCGCCAGACCTCTCGCGACGCGATATCGACGAAGTTCGGGTGGGCCTTCTTTGCGGCATCGAGGCCGGCCTTGATGCCCCTCATGCTTTCGACGTCTTCGACCGCGCCTTTCTCGCAGGTCGCGATGATCACACGCTGCTCGTCGGCGGCCTTGGCGACTTTCGAGTGGAAGGCCACCGGCGCGGCGGCAACCGGCAGCGTCGCCGGCATCTTGACGTCGATGAACG
>JBKOZS010000184.1:0-6505 GCA_046726015.1 Acidobacteriota bacterium | reverse complement strand
GATTGATTGTGCACCCGCGGCGGGCGTAAGCGCTACCAGGCGGAACCCGGCCGCTCGCAGCGTGGCAAGCGCAGACAGAAAGTCGTCGGTGCGAATGAAGGGGACTCGAAGGCTGGCGGCCATCGACGTGCGAATCGCTTTCCGATACAGCGGATCGCCGCTGACACGATCGAGCAGCACGCCATCCGCACCCAGCGCGGACGCGGTGCGAAACACTCCGCCGATGTTGTCCGGATTGCTCACGCCTTCGAGCGCGAACAGCCGTGATGCGGTCTTGAATGCCTCGAGGGATGCGGTTGACGTCACGCGCTCGGCAAGCGCGAGGCAGCCGCGGTGAAAGTTGAAGCCGGTAATAGCGTTCACCACCGGCTGATCGCAGACGTAAACAGGCGCGGATACGCGCTCGAGGACGTCCGACAGCGCGTCATGCGCCGGCGGGGTGACGATCACCGAGGCAATCGGGAACCTGGCGTCCTCGATCAGCCGCCGGACGACGATCCGTCCTTCGGCGACGAAAAGGCCGGCAGCTTCAAGCGCAGCGGGATTGCCGACGTTACGGAACGGCGCGAGGCGCGGATCCGACGGCTGCCCGATGCGAACTCCTGTCAGTTCAGTCGGCCTTCGTGACGGAGCGGCGGCTGCGGTGCGTGTCGAGCACGTGCTGACCGAGGCGTTTGCTGAGGAACACCTTCGATTCACCGGTGTGGAGCGGGTGCGGAACAAACCGGATGACGTGGTAGTGCAGTTGCGCGAGCGCGGCGCGCATCTCGTAGAACCTGTTCTTCGTCTTCACGAGGATTTCGTCGAAGCCGTTCGCAAGGGCCCAGACTTCCTGCTCTTCGGTGAGCGCGCGGAAGTGCCCCTGGCCGCGCCAGTCGGTGCGGGTGCCGCCAATCCACTGATACAGGACACGCCGCCCGTCGAACTCCACGCAGTCTTCGAGCTGGGCGACGAGATCCGCCAGCTTGGGATCGTGCTCCTGCGCGCGGAGCTCGTGTGCCACCTTGAACGACACCGGCACAATCGTGCCCGGGTCGGACGGCAGCGGCGCTTCGGCCATCAGGATCTGATGGTCGCGATCCGAGAGCCGCTGCATGACTTCGGCGGCCGACTTCTTACGCGGGAAATCGAGGAAAAACTCCTCGATGTACTGGATCTCGAGCGCCCCCTGCTGGAGGGCATACTGTTTTAACTGATACTCCACGGAACCTCTGAGTATAGCAGAGGCTTAGGGCTTATGACTCACGGTTCATGCAGACGTACCGGCTGGCGGGGCTCGAGCCTGAGCCATGAGTCTTGAGTCGCGAGCCGTCACACGCTCTTACTCAGTGCGCAACGCGATGATTGGATCCACTCGCGTCGCGCGACGTGCGGGCAGGTAACTCGCAAACAACGCGACGGCGAGCAACCCCGCCGCGACGATTGTGAATGTCGTGGGATCGGTCGGCGTCACGCTGAACAGCATTCGCGTCATCGTCTGCGACAGGAACAACGCCGCAAGCGTTCCGCTGGCGACGCCAAGGACCACGAGCGTCATCGCTTCGCGAACGACCAGCCCGATCACCGTGCGTTCCTGCGCCCCGAGCGCCATCCGGATGCCGATCTCTCGCGTCCGTTGCGCCACCGCGTACGACAGCACGCCGAAGATGCCGATGGCGGCAAGCACGAGGGCCACGGCAGCGAAGATCGTCAGCAGCAGCAGGTAAAACCGCGGCTGTGAGATCGAGCGCGCGACAATCTCGTCGAGTGTCCGCACGTTCGAGAGCGGCAGGTTTGGATCAACCGCGTACACTTCCGCGCGCACCGCGTCGCCCAGCGACGTTGGCGGCGTTGCGGTTTTGACGACGACGCTCATCGCGCTGACGGGCCACTGACGCATCGGCATGTAGATCTGCGGCGGGTTGGGCTCGTCGAGTCCTGCTTCCTTGACGTCACCCACGATGCCGACAACCTCACCGCCAGCGCGCGGCGTTCCCGGGCCGCGGCCCCATCCCAGCTTGATCTTCTTCCCGATCGGATCCTCGTTCGGGAAGAACTCGCGCGCCGCGCTCTCGGTAATGAGCACCACGGGCATCGTGCCCGCGCGATCGTCTTCGGTAAAGCTTCGGCCCCGCTTCAATGGAATTCCAATGGTCGTGAAGTAATCCGCGGCCGCGACTCGCACCTGCATGGCCGGCCGTAATGCGGGCGGGACGGGCGGCCGTCCTTCGACTTCGAACGAGATGATGAACTGCATCCCGCTCAGCGGCAGCCCCATCACCGCCGATGCCGCGCGAACGCCTGGCAGCGCGCGCAGGCGCGGCAGCAATTGATCGAAGAACGCGACCCGCGGCCCATCCTTCGCGTAGCGCGCGTCAGGCAGGGTGAGCTCGAAGGTGAGCGCCTGTTCCGGCCGGAACCCCGGATCGACAGCCTGCAGCTTCATGAAGCTGCGCATCAGGAGGCCCGCCCCGGCGAGCAGCATCACGGCCAGCGCGAGCTCCGCGATGACGAGCGCGCCGCGCATCCTGGCGCCGCCGCGGCTGGTCACGGCGCCACGGCCCCCCTCCTTCAGCGACGTCGACAGGCCGCGCGTCGCCGTGAAGGCCGGCGCGAGGCCGAAGAGCACGCCCGTCACGAGAGCGATTGCCATCGTAAAGAGGATCACGGTTCCGTCGATGCGGACGTTCGCGAGGCGGGGAATGCCCTGCGGTTTCAGGCTGGTCAGGAACTCGACGCCCCACACGGCGAGCAGCAGTCCCAGCCCGGCGCCGACGACGGCGAGCATGACGCTCTCGGTCAGCAGTTGCCGCACGAGACGGCCGCGGCCCGCGCCGAGTGCGGTCCGCACCGCCATCTCGGATTCGCGCGCGGCCGCGCGCGCGAGGAGCAGGTTGGCGACGTTCGCGCACGCGATGAGCAGCACGAAGCCAACTGCGCCAAGCAGCACCAGCACCGCAGGACGGATGTCCCCCACCATGGCTTCGCGCAGCGGATAGGTCGTCATCCCGACGTTCTCGTTCGCATCGGGATATTGCTTCGCGAGGTTGCGGCCAATCGTCTCGACTTCCGCCGCGGACTGCTCCGTCGTGATGCCCGGCTTGAGGCGCGCGACGACGTCGAGGAACCACGCGCCGCGCTGCTTGCTGACGAAGTTCTCGTCGTAGTCGATCGGCAGCCACGCCTGCCTGTCTTCGGGATACGAGAATCCCTGCGGCATCACGCCGACAATTTCCTTGGCCGCGCCATCGAGCTGAATGCGGCGGCCGATGACGCCCGGATCCGAACCGAACCGCTCCTGCCACAGGCCGTACGACAACACGACGATGTGGTTCTTGCCGGGCGTGTTCTCATCCGCGTTGAAGGTGCGACCGAGCAGCGGCCTGACGCGGAGGACGTTGAACAGCGACGCGCTGACGTCCGCCACCCGCAATCGGACCGGCTCGCCTTCTCCCGTCAGGATCACGCGCCCCGTTGAGATCGCCGCGGCGTTTTCGAGCGAGGTGGCGGTGCGGGCGATGTCGGTGAAGTTCGGTCCCGACATCACCGCCCGCTGCCCTTCGCTCGTGTGATACACGCTAACCAGCCGCTCCGGCTCGGGGAACGGAAGCGGCTGCAACAGCACGCCGTTGACCACGCTGAAGATGGCGGTGTTCGCTCCGATGCCAAGCGCGAGCGTCACAACCGCAACGATCGTGAAGCCGGGCGCCTTGATGAGGCGCCGGAGCGCATAAAGAAGGTCCTGGCGGAGGTGATTCATGGCAGGGGGATAGAAGCGACTCGCGTGCCGCGGCAAAAACCGCTGTATTTCAACGGGTTGTTGCGATCAGCCGAGGTCTCGAGTGTTCGCTTGCGTGATGAACGATTCCCAAATCCGGACAGGAGAATGAAGACCCGCCCTGTCCGATCTGTCCGTGCGTGGCTTGTCGCCTCGAGTGAGATTTCGCTGTCACACGCCTCGCCATGAGGGGTTAATCAGCGCATACAGAGCCTGGTCGCGCGGCACGCCGTTCTTGACGCTACTGGACCGGAGCACCGCCTCGCGCGTATAGCCCGCCTTTTCGAGCACGCGCATCGAGCGCGCGTTGTCGGCAAAAGGGAGCGCAAACAGCCGCAGCAGATTGCAGGTGGCAAACGCGTACTCGGACACGATGTGCACCGCCTCGGTCGCAATCCCGCGCCCCCAGAACCGTTCGGACAGCCAGTAGCCGATCTCCGCCGAGTAGCGCTCGACGTCGGTGCCCGCGGAAAACCCGATCCCGCCGACGGCTTCCCCATCAACATCGATCGCAAACGTCGTCACCGGCCGCACCGGGACGACACCTTCGATAAATCGCCGCGCCTCGGCGGCGGTGTAAGGGTGCGGGAAACGATCGCGCAACTGGCGCGCGATGTTCGCATTGTTCGCATGCTTGACGAGCGCGGCCACGTCTGCGGTGCGCCACGAACGGACCGTCGAATGCCGCCCTTTCATCTCCACTTCGTCCCCATCAGAAGAGATCCTGCCCCATTTTTTTCAGCCAGCGCTCCGCATCACGAAACGCAGGGCAGACCGCCTGCACTGCCCGCCAGAATCGGCGGGAGTGGTTCGGATGCCTGATGTGCATCAGTTCGTGCAGAAGGATGTACTCGCGGACGAACGGCGGCATCTGAAGCAGCCGGAAGTTCAGCGCAATGCGTCCGCCCGGCGCGCACGAGCCCCAGCGAGACCGCTGATTGCGAATCGTCACCCGCGTAATGGTCAGGCCGTGTGCCGCCGCGAGCGTGACCACCTGCGGCGGCAGGGTCTTCTTCGCTTCCTCGCGCAGCGCATATTCGACGGCGGGGCGAAGGTTCGTCACATCGGCAGAGACGCGGATGGTGAGAGCGCCGGCACGCACGAGATCCCCGTCTCGACTGATCGCCACGGCGTCGCCGTCGATGAGGATCCGGGTTCCGGCCGTCCATTGCAGAGGAGGCCGTCGAGATGCGAGCTGCTTCGCGCGTTCGATCGCGGCCCATGAGAGATGACGCTCCGCAAAGCGCAGCGCCTCGGCACGGGACCCACCCCTGGGGATCGTGACGCGAAGCGCACCGTCGGGCCGAACGCGAAGAATGTAGCGGCGGGCTCGCCGCATCCTGACGAAATGGACGGGGAATGCGGCCCCGGTCCGATGCAGCAAGACGGGCACGCTCGGCGTCGGCGTGTCGACGGCGGTGAATGGAAGACCCAGCTGCACGTCAGCGCACCACGCCTTCGGCGCTATCGCGCGCTGGCAGGCCGAGCAGGCGCGTCAGTAACCGGTCGCGCATGCGATCGGGCACGAGCGCGGTCAGGCGTGCCCTGAGCTTCGCATCGAAACCTACCAGATACCGCGTGCGCGGCGTCGGGGACGTCAGTGCGTGTTCGACGAGAGCAGCAACGGTATCCGGAGGCAGGCCGCGGCGAGCGGCTGCGCCGGCTGCCCTGCGCATCGCATTGCCCGCAACGCCGTATAACTGCGCCGCCTCGGGCGGAAACCTCGCCCAGGATCGTTCGCCTGCTTCGTTGCCCTTCTTCCAGATTGGCGTCGCGATGCTGCCCGGTTCAACGATCGACACGTGCAGTCCCCAGGGCTGCAGCTCCACGCGCAACGCGTCGGCCAGCGCCTCGAGCGCCTTCTTGGACGCGCTGTAAGGTCCCATCATCGGCAACGTCACGAGCCCCGCAATCGATCCCATGAAGACGATGCGGCCGTGGCCGCCGCGGACGAGTCGCAGGAACGCCTGCGTGACCGCGAGCTGACCGGTGACGTTGACGTCGAGCTGACGCCGGAACTCGTCGAGCGCCAGGAACTCCAGTGGCCCGGTGACCGCAATGCCTGCGTTGTTCACGAGACCAGCCAGTCCTTCCTCGCCCACAATGGCCGACACCTCGGCAGCGGCGCCCGCAATCGACACCGTGTCAGTGACGTCGACGATCACCGGGCGGGATCGATCGGACAATTGCGATCGCAGCCGTGCAGCATCGGCCTCGCGCCGTACGCCGGCAAGCACGCGCCAGCCCGCGGCGTCGAGACGCAGCGCGCACGCTTCGCCGATGCCGGTGGACGCGCCCGTAATCAGACAGGAGCGCAGTGCCATATCAGCTTCCGAGATGCTGCTTCATCCAGCGGAAAACGGTTTCGTGCCACAGTTTGCTGTTCAGTGCCTTCAGCACCCAGTGTCCTTCGTCGGAGAAGACGAGGGCTTCGCTCGGCACGCCGTTGCGCCTGAGCACGGTGAACAATTGCAGTCCCTGGTCCACCGGCACGCGGTAATCGAGTTCGTTCGTAATGACCAGTGTGGGCGTCTTGATGTTCTGCGCGAACAGGTGCGGCGACCATTTCGCGTAGTTCTCACGTGCCTTGGCGCTCGTGGGCGGGCCGCCGAACTCCCAGTCGGTGAACCATTGTTCCTCGGTGACGAGCGCCATGGATTCGATGTTGAAGACGCCGTCGTGGCTCACGGCTGCCTTGAACCGGTCGGAGTGTCCAATCAACCAGTTCACGGCGTACCCGCCGTAGCT
>JBKOZS010000183.1:0-29693 GCA_046726015.1 Acidobacteriota bacterium | reverse complement strand
GGTCTACCGCGGATCCCAGACATTCGACTATGGTGTAGACACCTTCCGAAGTGCGCCGGAGCAGGCGGGCGCGAATCGCACGGTCGTCGTCGCGCGTCGGTATGGGGACGGGGTGTTTCCCGTCACGATTCGAGTGACGTTCGAAGACGGCCAGCAGGTCGATTGGCCGTGGGACGGCCGCGATCGCTGGAAGTTGTTCGAGGTTACGCGCGCAGCGAGGGCCCGTACTGCTGAGGTCGATCCCGGGCGCGTGCTGTTGCTCGATGTGAACCGGACGAACAATAGCGCCTCGCTGCAACCGCGTGCGGAGGCTGCGGCGCGAAAGTGGTCCCTGGCGTGGCTCGTCTGGCTGCAGGACCAGTTGCTGACGTACGGTTTCTTCGTGTGACCTATGGGCCCTCTCTCCGCACTCGGTGACGGACTCGGGCGCGCAGCGCGCGCGCCGGTGATCCTGGCCGGCACGTTCGTGGTGACCCTCCTCGTCGCCATGCCCCTGTCCCTCGCACTACGCGGCATGATGGAGGCGCATCTCGGCGCAAGCGTCGTCGCTGAGACCGTGGCACGCAGCGTCGATTACGGCTGGTGGCAGGAGTTCTCCGCGCAGGCGACGGGCCTGGGCACGACATTCGTGCCATCCGTCATTGGATTCGGCGCCGTCCTGCGAAACATCAGCAACGTCGCGGACAACGTTCCGCTGGCGACAACGGTCGCCGGCGTCACCGCGGCGTGGCTGGTGCTGTGGTCCTTCCTCTCGGGGGGAATCATCGACCGCTTTGCCCGGAACCGGGCGACGCGCGCACGGGGATTCTTCGGCGCGTGCGGCGCCCACTTCCCCGCTCTTATCCGCCTCGGCTTGATCGCCCTCGGCGTGTACTGGCTCGCCTTCGACCTGGTGCATCCGTGGCTGTTCGACTCGGTGTTCGGGCGCGTGACGCGCAATATGACGGAGGAGCGCGATGCGTTCGCCGTTCGTCTCCTTTTGTACGTCCTGTTCGCGTCGGTGTTGATCGTCATCAATGTGACGTTCGACTACGCGCGCATTCGAATCGTGGCTGAAGATCGGCGAAGCGCCGTTGGCGCGGTGTTCGCCGGTTCGCGGTTCGTGGCACGGCACCCGGCCACTGTCGCGGCACTTTATTTTCTGAACGCGTTGCTGTTTCTAATGCTGATCGCCGCCTATGCGCTCGTCACCTCGGTCGTGTCGCCGGCGGGGGCAGCGGCGTGGTTGGCACTTCTCGCGGGGGAGGCGTACATCATCGCGCGTCACTATCTGAAGCTGACCTTCTACGCATCGGAAACGTCCCTGTTCCAGTCGCGTCTCGCCCATGCGGACTATGCCGCGGCGCCGCCGGTCGTCTGGCCGGAATCGCCGCTGGCGGAGTCGATTGGCAACGCGACACCGGCCCGCCCATGCTGAACCCCTTCCGGAACGCGCGCATCCTGATCGTCGACGACGAACAGAACAACGTCGACGTGCTGCGTCGCATTCTCAATCGGTTCGGGTTTTCGCGGGTCGAGAGCACGACGGATTCGCGCGAGGCTGCCGCGTTATACGTCCGTCACCGGCCCGATCTGATCCTCCTCGACCTGCACATGCCGCACCTTGACGGCCTCGACGTCATGGCGCAGCTCAATCAGATTGCCGAAGCGACGTATCTGCCAATCCTCATCCTGTCGGGTGAAGTCACGCCCGAGGCGCGGCGTGATGCGCTGTCGCGCGGCGCCAAGGACTTCGTCCACAAGCCGTTTCAGCAGGACGAGATCATCCTGAGGATCAAGACGCTGCTGCAGACACGGCAGCTATACCTGCAGATCCAGAGCCAGAATCAGTTGCTCGAAGCCAAGGTGCGGGAGCGCACGCGCGCGCTGGAAGAGGCGCAGATTGAAATCGTCGAGCGGCTTGCCGTCGCGGCGGAATTCCGCGACGACAACACCGGACAGCATACGCAACGCGTCGGACAGATGGCGGCGCTTCTCGCACGCCGGCTCGGGCTCCCCGATTCACAGGTCACGCTGATTCGCCGCGCGGCGCCGCTCCACGACGTCGGCAAGATCGGCGTTCCGGATACGATCCTGCTGAAGTTCGGCAAGCTCACGACGGAGGAATTCGCCGTCGTGAAGCAGCACACGCTTATTGGCGCGCGCATTCTCTCGGGCGGCAAGTTCCCGCTGCTGCGCCTGGCCGAGGAGATCGCCTTCAACCACCACGAGCGGTGGGACGGGGAGGGTTACGCGGGCATTCCGGCCGTCGAGATTCCGCTTGCCGGACGCATCGTCGCAGTCGCCGACGTGTTCGACGCGCTCACACAACAACGTCCCTACAAGGACGCCTGGCCGGTCCCCGAAGCCATCGCGGAGATCGACAGGCAGCGTGCGCACCAGTTCGATCCGGACATCGTGGACGCGTTTCTGCGGGTGATTGAGCAGCGTGGTGCGGGAATGGTCGACGTCGTCTGAAGTCAGACGCCGATTGCCATATCGGCCGGTGCAGGTTCCGCTTCTTCGACAATCGGCTCCCCTTCGGCCTCGGCGGTAATGCGCCGCAGTGCCTCTCCAGCCACCTCACGCAATCGCGGGTCTGCCATCAGTGCGGCAATGCCGCCTTGCGCAGTCGTGACCGGGGCGCCCACGAGGCGATCCGCGATCGCAACACGTTCGCTGAGCGATGTCTGTGGATCGAGCAGCGGCACGACCACCAGTCGTAACTGTGGCTCGAGGACGTTGTCGAGAAACTCGAGTGCATTCGCTCGGATTCCCGGGTTCGCCGATCGAAGACCGACGTAGGCGTCCTGCAGCTCCGCCTCCGGAAACAGCAGTGACATCAGCCTGAAGATCCGTTCCAGCTCGTGCTCCATTGACTGCCGCAGGGCCACACGCACGGGATCGTTCGACGGCAGCGTGTCGCCAACTGCGCCGAGCACCTGGTGCGACCGGTAGTGGCCGGCGATTTCCGCCGTGAGCAACAACTCGATCAGTTTTCGATCGAGCTGCACTTCAGGGTGAAGACTGCGAAGCTTGTTCAGCGCGGCGATGACCCGATACCGCAATGCCGGGTCCTCTTCGAGCAGCCGCTCCTGCAGGAGTGGAACGCCGGCGGCGCCGGCGCGCGAGAGCGCCTTCACCGCCAGGCCTGCAACGATAGCGTCGTCGTCGTTCAGCAGCCTGACGAGAAGATCCGGAAAGATGTCCGGGAACAGTGACAACACGCGGGCCGCTTGATTGCGATCGCGGGCGCCGGCGGCTCCAGTCGAGGCCACCATCTGCTCGAGAATCACGCGCGCTGCATCGAGGTTACGAGCCGGACCAGGCGACGCGAGAAACGCCGCGATGCCGGCACGGATCGAAAAGTCCGGGAAGTCGCCCAGCTCCTGGATGCGTGCGACCGGGTCGATGCCCACCTGCCGGCTGAGAAACAGCAGTGCCTCGGTCCGCACCGCGAGGTCGGGATCGCGCAGCATCTCTGCGACGAGCGGGCTGATTGTCTTGTCACCGCTGGCGCCGAGCAGTGAAATGGCGCGACGGCGAATGTCCGGATCGTCATGGTGAAGGAGGTTGCGAACCGGCCGTCGCCAGCTCCCCGAGGGTTCCTGTTCGATGATCGTCAGCGCGTATTTGACCGCGGCCGGATCATGTGACGACAGCTTCTCTTCCAGCGCCGTTGCCGCCGATCGGTCGAGCACGCGTCTCGAAAGCCGCTCGGCATCGAGCCGATGGCGATGGATGCTGTCGTAGATCGTGCGGACGTATTCGCGGCGCAGCTGCCAGGCGATTGCCACCCACGCAGCGAACAGGACGAGGTTGAACGCAGCGGTTCCCCGCACGCCAAGGTTAAGACCGGGCAACCCGGCGAAGCCGCGCGTTGCGAGCCCGAGCAGTACGCCGCCGGTCGCGTCTCCAGCCCGATTCAGCACGATATCGATGGCGTTCTTGATTCGCGCGCGCGCACCCGGAGCAATTGGCAGATACAACAGTTCGTAGGTGGCCTTGTCGACGGAAAAGCGCAGTCCCTGGTCCAGCGCGTTCGTCACGATCACTGGCCAGAAAACAGGGAGCAGCAGGATTGCCACCGTCCCCACCGCCAAAGCGCCCGGCAGCAGCAGGATCGCAACCGACACGCCGAACCGGCGCAGCACGGACCCGGTCAGCGTCAGCTGCACCGTCAGGCTGACGATGCCAAGGACGAAGTTGAAGGTACCGAAAAATCGCGTCAGGTCCTCGGCATTGCCGCCGAGACGCTCGCCAGCCACGACGTTCAACTGGAATCCGGTCCACTGCGTCGCGATCGCAACCAGGAACACCATGGCAGCAATCAGGCGCAGGTAGGGTGTCCGGCGAATTTCCGCCAGTGTGTCGCGGAACGCGTAGCCCGTCGCCTTTCCTCTGCGGGCGAGCCCACGGCGTCGAATCTTCCAGTTCGCGAAAGAGACAATGACGGCGGCGGCAACGATCAACGCCGCAAGGACGAGGAGAAGATTGACGGGCCCGCCGATCGGACGCACGAGCGCACGCGCGAGGAACCCGCCGAGGATCGCGCCGAACGACGCGCCGCCACCGATCACACCAAACAGTCGCTTGGCCTGCCGCGTGTCGAAGAGCGAATTCGCAAAGCTCCAGGCCTGCACCGGCGCGATGATCCCGAAGCAGTTGACCCAGACATAAAACACGCCGGACAGGAGTTCGAAGGGATGGCTGCGGAATGCCCACCAGAACAGCAGCACGTTGCTCGCGAAGAACGCCAGGGTCCAGACCGTGACCGCTCGCTGCCCAACGCGCGCGGCGACGCGGGTGTAGATCGGCACGAACAGCGTGAGCGCCAGCGGCACCGCCGCGTAGACGTAGACCAGCGCGTATGGACCGTACTGCTGCAGGAAAAGCCCGTTCCGGATAGGCTTGGCGAGCAGGAACGCCGCGACGACGGCGGCGATGTACAAGAAGGTGAGAGCGACCGGCAGCGCTTCCCCGGCCCGAATGTCGAAAAAGCGCCGAAGACGCGCCACCATGGCCGGCCGGCAGTTTACTTCAACTAGCGCATCGCATAGGCTTTAGCCCCACGCCTGAAGGGTTTCCCATGTCGATCACCCGACGGTTGCTGTCACCTATAGCAGAGCTCCGCGACGGCGAAGGCGCCACAGCGCTGATGATGTTCGCCTACTCCTTCCTCGCGATGGCGTCCTACAACGCGATCAAGCCGCTGTCGCGGTCGAAGTTCATTTCCGATCTCGGCGTGGACAACCTGCCCTATGTGCTGCTCGCTGCCGGCTTCCTGATCGGCATACTCATGACGGGCTATGCCTGGCTGATGGCGCGGTTACCGCGTCGCTGGGGCCTGCCGATCACGCAGCTCGGGATGGCCGTGCTGCTCCTTGGGTTCTGGGTCCTGTTCCGGCAAACGACCACCTGGGTCTCGGTTGCCTTCTACGTGATGGGCGCGATGCTCGGTGTTCTGCTGATCAGCCAGTTCTGGACGGTGGCGAATATCGTCTACGACCCGCGCCAGGCAAAGCGCCTTTTCGGGTTCATCGGCGGTGGCGCGCCGCTCGGGGGAATTGCGGGATCGGCGTTCGCGACGGCGTATGCACGGCAGATTGGATCGACGAACCTGCTGCTGCCGAGCGCGTTCGGCATGGTCCTGAGCGCGCTGCTGGTCGGACTGATCATCAAGCGTGAAAGCGTCGACCCCGGGACCGCCACGGGTTCAGCGAAATCGGAGAAGGGGGTCAGCGCCACCGACGCGTTCGATCTGCTCCGCCGATCGAAACACCTCCAGATCATCGCGCTGGTCATCAGCTTTGCCGCGGTCGGCGCGGCCATCATCGAACAGCAGCTGAACATGGCGGCCGCAGCGGCAAAGGGCGCAGGGGCGACCGATTCAATCACGTCGTTTCTCGCGCAGGTGCAACTCTGGACGTCGACGATTGGCTTCATCATCCAGGTCTGGCTGACGAGCAAGATCCATCGCTATCTCGGGATCGGGTTCGCGTTGATGATCCTGCCGGTGAGCCTCGGCACGACCGCGGTCGTCATGCTGCTGAACGCCGCACTGTGGGCACCGAGCCTGGCGCGCGTGCTCGATCAGTCGCTTCGCTATACGGTCGACAAGACCACGCGCGAGATCCTGTTTCTGCCGTTGCCGGCCGACATCAAACTGAAGGCGAAGTCGTTCGTCGACGTGACCGTCGACCGTGCTGCGAAGGCCGCCGGCGCGCTGTTGCTGCTGGTCCTCGTCAAGCCGTGGGGCCTCAACCTGGACTGGCAGCGACTCAGTTACGCGAGCCTGGTCATGACCGTCGCGTGGATCTTCATGGCCCTGCGCGCGCGGCGCGGCTACCTCGAAGCGTTCCGCACCAGCATCCAGCGGCGTGACGTGCAGCCCGAGGAAGTGCGCCTGAGCGGTGCGGATCTCACCACCATTGAAACGCTCGTCCAGGAGCTGTCGCACCCGGAAGCGGCACGGGTTGTCTACGCGATCGATGTCCTTGAATCCCTCGACAAACGGCATCTCGTGACGCCACTGCTCCTCTATCACGAGTCGCCGCTCGTGAGGCGGCGCGCGCTGGCCGCGCTGCGGCAGGTGCGACCGGACATCGCGCAACAGTGGGGCCCGCAGATCCGCAGGCTGCTCGGGGATCCGGACGGCCAGGTGCGCGCTGCCGCCGTGGCCGCGCTGAGCTCCATCCAGAACGAGGACACCGCCACCGTCGTGCGACCGATGCTCGACGATCCGGATCCGCGCATTCGCGTGACGGCCGCCCTTGCGCTGGCCGGGAGCGATCGCCCCGACGACCGGGCGCGCGCCGGCGCAATTTTTGCCGACCTCACGTCGGATGCGACGGAGGCGACGCGTCCCGCACGGCGCGATGCGGCTGCGGCGCTGCGCCAGATCCGTCACGCCGATCTGCGCGCGCTGCTGATGCCGCTCCTCTACGATCCGGCGCCCGATGTTGCGGAAGAAGCGCTCGCCAGCGTCCGCGATCTCGGCACATCGGATTTCCTGTTCGTGCCGACCCTCGTCACGCTGCTCAGGAACCGGCAGTTGAAGGGCAGCGCGCGCGACGTACTCATCACCTACGGCGAACCCGTGGTCGACACGCTGGCGTTCATCCTTTCCGACAAGGATGAAGACATCTGGGTGCGCCGTCACATTCCGTCGACGCTCGCGGGCATTTCGTCGCAGAAGTCGGTCGATGCGCTCGTGGCCGTGCTCGAGGATCCCGACGGGTTCCTGCGCTACAAGGCTGTCGCAGCCCTGCAAACGCTGCGGCGCGGCAACGACGCTCTGACGTTCCCGGCACCACGCATCGAGGCACTGGCACTGGCGGAGTCGCGGCGCTACTTCACGCACCTGTCGCTCCACCACAACCTGTTCGATCGCGGCGGACTTCCGGACAACTCGATGGTGGCGCAGGCGCTCAAGGAGAAGATGGATCGTGCGCTCAATCGCACCTACCTGCTGCTGGGCCTGCTCTATCCATGGCGGGACATCGCGGCGGCGCGATGGACGCTGGAGCATGGCGATCCGAGGACGCGCGCCAGCGCATCCGAGTACCTGGACAACGTGCTGACCGGCCAGCTGCGCAAGCGCATCATGCCGGCGCTCGAGGACCTGCCGCGCGACGAGAAGGTCCGGCGCGGCAACGTGCTCCTCCGGACGCGGCCGCGCGATGTCGAGGAATCGCTGCTGCAATTGATCAATGACGACGACGAGGTGGTCGCCGCGGTTGCGATCGACCTGGTCGCGTCACAGCGGCGATGGTCGCTGGCCGGCGACATCGAACACGTGCTCGCGCACCGCGATCCCCGCGACTGGTTCGTGTTCGAAGCGGCATCGTGGGCGCTGGCCGAACAGCGCGTCTCCGCCGAGCGTCGGCGAGAGCTCTGGCGCGAGCCGCTCCCGGCCGCGGCACTGGTCTCACGCCTGCGGCAGCTGCCGCTGTTTGCATCGGTGTCGCTCGACGAGTTGTTCCGCATTGCCGGCAGCGGCCGCCAGGTCCGCCACGAAGCGGGCAGCGTGCTCGAGCACGAAGGCATGGCGGCGGAGACCGTGCATATCCTCCTCGACGGCCGCGTCACGCTCACTCGTCACGGGAATGCGCCATCGAGCGCCACCCCGCCCGCGGCGCTCGGCCTCGACGAGGCGCTGCAGGGAGTTCCGGCGCAGGTGACGGTCCGCGCCGTGGATGCCGTCGTCACGCTCGCGCTGCCGATCGATCAGCTCCGGACGCTCCTGGCGGAGAACACGGATCTCGTGCGCGGGCTGTTTGCCACGCTCGCGGAGGCCGGCACCCAGGCCTGGCCGCTCGTCACGTCAACCGGCGCCGCCGCGCAGTTCTCGCAGCTCGCGGAAGACGGCGTGACGGCGGTCGAGAAAGTGCTGGCGCTTCAGCGCGTCCCGATATTTGCGCGGGTCGAGACCGCTGACATGCTCGCCCTCTCGCGTATCGCGCGCGTCGCCTCGTTCGACACCGGCGCGCGAATCTTCGATGCGTCTGCAGCGCCTGCGCTGTGGCTCGTGCTGACAGGCGACGCGATGCTGGAGTCGCTGGACGGTGGACGCAGCGTCCCGGTCACTACCGGCGACGCGATCGGCGCGGCGTCGCTGATCACCGGCGCCGCGCTCGGCCACTCGGCGGAAGCCACGCGGCCGCTGGTCGCGCTGCGCATCGACCGCGAGGAGTTCTTCGAATTGATCGAGCCGCGCCCGGCACTGCTGCAGCAGGTGTTTGCGGCGTTGTTCAGGGGCGCCGCGGCCGAGCAGGGAGTCATCTGACATGCCGATCCGCCCGACCGCGCCACGGACTCTCGTTGCCGCTCTCGCCGCGGCAGTCCTCGGTTTTTACAGCTCCCCGCTCGGCACGTCGGCACAGATGCCGCCCGCATCAGCGACCGCGATCGCGACGCCCGAGCAGTACTTTGGATTCCGGATTGGAAGCGACAACAAGCTGGCCCGGTGGGACAAGATCGTCGAATACATGCGGCAGGTCTCACGCGCAACGGATCGCGTCCGCTTCCGCGAGCTTGGCCGGACGACCAACGACAATCCGTTCATCGCGCTCGAAATCAGCAGTCCAGACACACTGAAGAACCTGGACCGCTACAAGCAGCTCGAACGCAAGCTGTATTTCCAGGGTGGCGCTCCCACCAACGCCGAACGTGACGAGATCTTCCGCGAGGGCAAGGCTGTCATCGTCATCACCTGCAGCATTCACGCGACGGAGATTGGCGCATCGCAGATGGCGCTGGAACTCGTCCACCAGCTCGCGACCGACACGTCGCCGCAGGTGAAGAAGATCCTCGATAATGTGATCTTCATCCTGGTACCGAGCCTGAACCCCGACGGCCAGATCATGGTGACCGACTGGTTCAACAAGAACGTCGGCACGCCGTTCGCGACCAGCTCGATCCCGTATCTCTACCATCCCTACGTCGGCCACGATAACAACCGTGACCTGTACATGTTCACGCAGAAGGAGAGCCAGCTCACGGCAAAGCTGCTGTGGCACGACTGGTTCCCGGCCGTGTGGCTGGACGAGCACCAGATGGGAAGCAGCGGCGCGCGGATCTTCGTGATGCCGGCCACCGATCCAATCAATCCCAACGTTCACCCGCTCATCTATCGGTGGAACGGGATCCTCGGCCAGTCACAGGCCGCGGCGCTCGAGGCGGCGGGCAAGGAAGGCATCATCTATAACTCCACGTATACGAACTTCTGGCAGGGCGCCATGGCGTGGAGCGGCTGGTGGCACAACCAGGTTGGATTACTGACCGAGGTGGCCAGCGTCCGTATTGCCGCGCCCACTGAACAGCAGAAGGCGCCGCTCGGTCGATCCGCGCCGGCGACGACTTCAGGACAGTCCCCGGCCGAAGGTGGTCGAGGCAGCGCAAGTTCCGGGCGATCGGAGTTCGCATCCGGCGGCGTGCTGCCCGCACCGACCGACACTGTTTCGCGCACCGAGTATCCGCGTCCCTGGCTCGGCGGCCGCTGGACGCTTCGCGACATCGTGGATTACGAGGTGATTGCCACGATGGCGTTGCTCGATACCGTCGCGGATCGGCGTGAAACACTCCTGCGCCAGATCTACGAAGTCAACCGGCAGACCGTCGAGGCTGGCAGCACCGGCGAGATCAAGTCCATCCTCATCCCGGTCGAAGGGCAGCAGGATGCGCGCGAGGCGGCGCACCTTGCCTATCGCCTCCACCTGGCGGGCGTCGAGGTGCTGCGCGCGAACGCATCCTTCGAAGCCGACGGCACGCGCTACGCCGCCGGAACGTTCATCATCCCGATGACGCAGGTCTTCGCGCGTTATGCGAAGGATATCCTCGAGAAGCAGACATATCCCGAGGTTAGACGTTCCGCGACGTCTGCACCGGAGCCTCCGTACGATGTAACGGCCTGGTCGCTCGGCATGCTCCTCGGTGTCAAGACAGTGTCCGCGAAGAGCGCGCAGCCGTCCGGTCTCGCCGTCACCCGGGTGACGGAACCACCAAAGATTGCTGGGGACGTGAAAGGCAACGGCTCACGCTTCGGTTTCGACTTCAAAGGGCCTGACACGGCGATCGCCATGAACGCGCTGCTGAAACAGGGCGCCAAGCTCGCGTTCGATGCGCCGTCGCACGTTGTCGCCACCGGCATTTCCCGTCGCCAGATGGAAACCGTGGCGGCCGCTCACGGGTTGTCGGTGACCGCCGGAGATGCGATGCCACGGAATGCCGCGCCGCCAGTCTCGTTTCGCACGCCTCGCATCGGCATGTATCAACCGTGGGCCGGCGGCAACATGGACGAGGGCTGGACGCGCTGGGTGCTCGAGCAATACGGATTCGGATCGACGCCGCTGCACAACGCGGATGTCAGCGCCGGAAAGCTCCATGACAAGTTCGATGCCATCATCCTGGCAGACCAGTTACCACGATCGATTCTCGATGGGGCCAGCGGCGAGAACGTGCGGCCGGAGTACCGTGGCGGCATCGGCGACGCCGGTGTCGAGGCGCTGCGCGAGTTCGTCGCACAGGGAGGCACACTCATCACGCTGGGCGCCGCATCCGATTTCGCGATCGAGCGTTTCGGGATCCCTGTCAAGAATCTCAAGGCTGGCCTGACGCGCGATCAGCATTTCGCCCCCGGCACGATCGTCAACGTGGAGGTCGATACGTCGAATCCCATCGGCTACGGGGTCGCGGCGCAGACTTACGGGTTCTACAACAACAGTCCCTTCTTCCACCTGGTGGAAGGATTCGCCTCGCAGAAGGTGTCGGTGATCGCGCGTTACCCGAACAACAACGTCGTCGGGTCCGGCTGGCTGAAGGGTGAGGACCTCATGGCAGGACGCGCGGCAGTCGTGGCCGTGGACATGAACCCGGGACGGATCGTCCTGTTCGGGCTACGGCCGCAACATCGCGCGCAAACGCACGCGACGTTCCCGATGCTCTTCAACGCGCTGTATCTCTCGACGTGCGAACCTGTCGTCCGCACGTCTAACGAGTAATACGGTCCGCGATCGCTTCTGCGGTCATACCGTAATGCGCCCACACGTCGAGGAAGGTGTCTGACGGCGCGATCCGCGGGTCGACGATCCCGAAGTAATCGAGCTCCACGCCGTTGCCGGCAAGCTTGCCGGCAACGTACGCGGCGAAGCCGCGCAGTCCCGCCTCGACCGTGCCGATCACGCCGTCTTCCAGCGTGGCGACGCGCTTGTACTTGCGCGCGAGCTCCATCATGAACGACTCGTCGATTGGGAAGCCGTTGATGACGAACACGTCGACGGGCACACCGCGCGCCGCGGCTTTCTCACTTGCTTCCGCGGCCATGTAACTTGGCGCCCCAATTGTCAGGATCGCGGTCTTTGCGCCGTCGCGCTGGCGGAATGGCGTCACCGCCGTCCACGCGTCCGTGGCATTCCACAACGGCGTCTTGCCGTCGGCGCGCGTCAGTATCGGCAGGTTGTCGCGCGGGATCGCGACGATGTGGCCGCCATACGCCGACGTTGCGTCCTTGATGGCAAGAAACGCCGACCGCGCGTCCGACGGCGCATAGAAACGCCGAAGGTACGGCATGTAGCCAAGCGCCAGGTTGATCCAGTCGAGGCTCCAGCCCGAGAAGTGATCGCGTCCCGTGCACGCACCCACGTGGGCGAAGTGCATCAGGACGTTAAGACCTTCGTTGAGCCCGGTCAGGTTCCGCTGGTACTTCCACATCTCGAAACCTTCGCGGGCGATCCCTTCGAGGAAGGCGCCGAACGTCGAGAAGACGTTCACCTGCGGCTTGCGGCTGCTGAACCCGAGGCCGTCGTTCAGCAGCGTCGCCGCCTGTTCCTCGATGCTCATCTCGAAGTGATGCTCTGGCGGAATCAGCTTCACCGCCTTCTCGAGGCGCGTCGAGGGATTGAGGTCCGCCGACACCACGAAGAACTGCTTCGGGTACTTCTTCGCCACCGCAACGTAGGCCGCTTCAGATCCGGCACGCGGCGATACCGGCTTTTCCGGTCCCGGCAACGCGACATCCTTGATATCGGCGTCCGTCAGGGTCAGGTTGGGCGTGCCTCTCGCGGGTCGCGCGGTGGTGACGACTTTCCGCGCTGGCTGCTTGCGCAAGGCTTCGACACGCGCGGTCTCGTCGGCGGTGATCGCGAGCATTCGATTGGATAGTACCTGCTGCGGGTCGCGTCCTTTCATGCCGCCATCGTGATGCGCTTCGCCGCCCGGCAGATCGTTCACGTAGAACAGGCACTGGAGCATCGCGCGCACGTCGCGGAAGCTCATGAGCGATCCGGGAATCCAGATTCGCGTGTCGATCGCAACCTTGTGTTCCGCCGCGAACGCGCGCGTCTCTTCGACGATGTCGTACTTCTTTCCGAAGTCCTCGATCGTGACGGGCGCATCGCCCGGGAAGCCCCAGCCGGTCGGATAGATGAGGGTCGGACGACCGTTCTGCGCGGATGCAAAGGCGTCGCGATACGCGGCAAACAGCGCGGGCCGCTCGTGCAGCGACCGAATTTCCAGGATGCGAATGCCGAAGCTCGAAATGATCGCTCGCGGATCCTGGTTCATGATGTGACGGGTCGACCCGGACAGCTGGATCCCGTTGCGATGCATCACGAACGTGATGGGAGCGCGGTGGACGGCGGCCGCGTTGAAGCCGTCGAGCGCCTGTCCCGAGATCCAACCGGCGTCTCCGCTATGGCAGATGACGTGGCTGCCGGTTCCGAGGTTGCCGCGCAGGCCGAGCGCCATGCCCGTGCCGACGGGGAACATCACGCCAAGCCGTCCGGAGCTGAGCTCGGTGCCACCGGGCACCCACGACACGTGACCGGCAATGTCGAGGCTGCGTCGGAAGCCCTCGATCACCCGCGTGCGGTCGAGAAAGCCCAGCGTGGCCAGTGCGGAGTAATAGCCGATGCTGGTGTGTCCATGCTCGATGGTGTAGTGCGCCCGCTCGTAATCGGTGACCGCGAGCGTCATCAGCAGCGCGGGGATGAGCTCGAGACCGCCGCCAAGATGATCGATGTCGTTCACCTTCGCGAGCGACGCGAGCGATTCAATCGCGGTCCGCGCCGACTGCTTCTCGAGCGCGCTCAGCGTGACGTCGTGCGCCGCGCTGAACTCCGTGCGGGACAAGTCGAGGGTGAACGGCAGCACATTCGATTCAATGCGCTGCCCGAGGTGTGGCGTACGCGCGAGGAGCGCGGCATTGCGCGCGTCTTGCTCAGCCGCCAGGGTCGTCAGTGAGTCGGCAATGCGAGTAGTCATGGCTGAAGTGGCTCAGTCTATCACCGAGAGCGGACGTAGCGTTCGGCCAGCACGTAGTGCGCTGCCAGCGGTCCCTGGCCGGCGACCTGTTGCGCGGCCGCACGCAGCGCGCCAGTCGCGTGCGGCTTGAAATCGAACTCGTGGCCCGCGCGATCGAGCCTGGCACACACGATCGCCGCATCGGCGTTCGTCACGAACGGCTTCCGTCTCGTCCGCAGCAGCCCGATATCGTCAGCCGCACCGGCGCGGTCGAAGAAACCTCCCTCTCGCTCGTCCCACATGTCGCGCACCATGAAGTGGCCGAGTTCCTCGGCCATCATCCGGTAGGGTTCGCCGTCACTCACGTCGTGCGCGTCCAGCAACGCGGCGATCGTGGACACCTGGTCGGCAAGCAGGCCGCGCACGTGAGGAGCGCCATCGAAGTAGTGGGCGACGCCACGGCCCGGTTGATAGCAGGCGAGAATCACCCGCTCGAAGGACGTGAGCGCTTCACGTCCGAGCGCGCTGTCATCGAGGGCGGTGGCGGCGGCCAGCAAGGCGCCGGCGGCGAAGGCGTTCGCGTCGGCGTAGAGCACGCGATCGGCGTCGCTCCCGTGGTAGCCCCCCTCGTCAGCGCGCAGCGTGGTCGTGATGAAGCTGGCGATGGCGGCGCAGCGCTCGCGATCGACACTGCGACCGAAAACGAGAGCGGCTTCGGCGTACGCGCGCAGCAGCAACGCATTCGTTTCGAGCAGCTTTTCTTTGTGCGGGCGCTTCCAGTCACGCGTTGTGGCGTAGCGGCAGAATCCTCCCGCCTCGCGATCCCACAGGTCGTCGGCCATCGCGTCGAGCGTACGCTCGGCCATCGATTTCCAGCGATCGTCGACCGTTTCGCGAAACAGCGCCATGGCGAGGTGCAACGGCGCGGTGTGCGGAAACTTGGGCTCGTTGCCGAAGCCGCCGAACTGCTCGTCGAATGTCGAAAAGATTGTGTCGAGGAGGTCGCCCGCCTCGGGCGACCCGTGGTGCGGCGCAGCGGCAGAGACCGCGCTCGTCGCCGTGCGCGCCCGCGCGATTTCCGTCGCGCGTGACGTCACCGCATCCGCTACGCGACGCAGAATGCCGGGCATGCGATCCGCGGCGATGAACGTGCCGCCGCCGATCACGTCGCCGTCGGCGGTGAGAAACGCGGTCGTCGGCCAGCCTCCCAGGTTGTAGCGATCGTTGATGTCAGGACGGCGATCGGCATCGACACGCACCGGCACGAACCGTTCGTCGACCAGCAGCTGGACTTCGGCGTTGCCGTAGGTGACGCGATCCATCTCGTGGCACGCGAGGCACCACGGTGCGGTAATCGACAGCAGCACGGGCTTCTGCTCGCGCGCAGCGCGCGCGAATGTTGCGGCGCTCCATGGGAGCCACACGATCGAGGAAGGTCGGTCCAGAGCGTCAATTATAATGACCGAATGCTCGCGCTGCGGTACGCAGCACTACTGACGCTCGTGATCTGGATTGGCGGCCTCGTCATTCTCGGCGCCGTAGCGGCGCCGGCGATCTTCGACGTCCTGTCGGCCCGCGCGGGCGCCGACGGACGGTTGCTGGCCGGCGCCGTCTTCGGGGAAACGCTGCGACGCTTTCATCTCGTCACCTACGGCGCCGCCGCGCTGCTGCTGCTGACGCTCGTTATCCGGCGCATTCTCGGCCCGCGGCCGATGCGCTTCGCGTGGCGGCTGACGATCGCGGGGCTGATGGCCATCGCGACCGTCACGAGCGGCTGGTTCGTGGCCGGGCGCATCGCAGCGCTGCAGCAAACCATCGGCGTCGCGCCATCGACGCTTCCGCCCGACGATCCGCGGCGCGCCGAATTCGGCCGCCTGCATCGTCTTTCCACCGGCCTCGAGCTCGTGCCCCTTCTCGGTGGGCTCGCGCTCCTCTACTGGGAACTCAAAGAATGACCGACACCGATCGCGACGAACTGCTGCCGGCGGTCCGCTCCGCCATTGCCGCCGCGCCCAACGCGGAGTCCGCGATGAAGCAGGCGGTCCGGCTGCTCAAGGACGGGGTGCCTGATTACACGTGGGTGGGCATCTACGTCCTGGACGGCAACGAGCTGGTGCTCGGACCGTTCCTCGGAAAGCCGTCGCCACACACCCGCATCCCGCTCGGCCGCGGCATCTGCGGCGCCGCGGCCACCGAAAAGGCGACGATTGTCGTCGATGATGTGAACGCCGACCCCCGGTACCTCGCGTGCAGCATTGAAACAAAGTCGGAGATTGTTGTACCGATCATGCAGGACGGCGAAGTCCTGGGGGAAATCGACATCGACAGCGATCGCCAGGCGGCGTTCGGCCCGCGCGACCGCGCGCTGCTCGAACCCATCGCCTCGATGCTCGCAGAGCGGCTTGCCGAGGGAATGTAGGTGACGGTGCCACACGTCATTACGCTTATCCCTGGCGACGGCATCGGCCCCGAAGTCACCGAGGCGGTCCTCCGGATCTTCAACGCAGCCGGGGTGCCGATCGAATGGGAACGCCACGACGCCGGCGTGCTTGCATTCAAGAAGCACAAGGTCTCGCTGCCCGCGGAGCTTCTCGAGTCCATCAAGCGGAACAAGGTCGCGCTGAAGGGCCCGGTGACCACGCCCATCGGGGAAGGGTTCACGAGCGTCAACGTGGGCCTGCGGAAGGCGCTCGATCTCTATTCGAACCTGCGGCCGGTCTCAAACCTTCCCGGCGTCACCAGCCGCTTTGACAACGTCGATCTGGTGATCGTCCGCGAGAACACCGAGGACCTCTACGCCGGACTCGAACATGAGATCGTCCCCGGGATTGTTGAGAGCCTGAAGATCATCACCGAACGCGCGTCGACACGCATCGCCCGGTTCGCGTTCGAGCACGCGCGGCGCTACGGACGCAAGCGGGTGACCGCCATTCACAAGGCCAACATCATGAAGCTGAGTGACGGGCTCTTCCTGGACAGCACCCGGAAGGTCTCGCGCGAGTTCCTCGATGTGACCTACGACGAGCGGATCGTCGACGCCGCGTGCATGCACCTCGTCATGCATCCCGAGAAGATGGACGTGCTGCTGCTGCCGAACCTGTATGGCGACATCGTGTCGGATCTGTGCGCCGGACTCGTGGGCGGCCTGGGGGTCGTGCCCGGCGCGAACCTGGGACAGCACGCGGCGGTGTTCGAGGCGGTGCACGGGAGCGCGCCCGACATTGCGGATCAGAACCTCGCGAACCCGACGGCGCTCCTCCTCTCGGGGCTGCTGATGCTCGATCATATCGGCGAACACCAGCACGCAGAGCGGATTCGCGCGGCGTCGTACCGAGTCTTGCGGGAGGGACGCGTGCGCACGCGCGACCTCGGAGGCACCGCCACCACCACCGAGTTCACCGATGCCATCTGCAAAGAGGTCGAGAAGTAGGTGGTCTAGTTCTCCAGTGCTGCCCGACGACATCACCCAGGCGGTGCTGGCGAGAAAGGACGTCGCTCGCTACCTGCGGGGCGGCCACGGGCAGAGCGAGCTCGAGGCACGCGAACGGATCCACGCGTATCTCGACGAGTTGCGCACGACGCAGCGCTACCCGATCTACCGGGCGCTGAAGCATCCGCTCTATCCGATCCTGCGGAAGATCGAACGCATCGACGAGCACGTCGACATCGCGCAGAAGGCCACGCACGCGGGCCGCGTCATCTACATCTCGAATCACAAGAGCCATCTCGATTACCTCGTCGAGCCGCTGGTGCTCGACGACAACGGGATCCGCCCGCCGGTCACCGCGGCCGGCATCAACCTGTTCGGCGGTCCGCTCGGCCTCCTCCATCGACACGTGACGGGAGCGATCCCGATCCGTCGAAACACCAAGGACCCGGCGTATCTCGTCACACTGAAGGCATACGTCGCAGAATTACTCCAGCGTCACGATCTGCTCTTCTACATCGAAGGGGGCCGGAGCTACACCGGGGAGTTGAAACCGCCAAAGACCGGGCTGCTGCACGCGGCCCTGCAGGCGGATCGCGCGAACTCTGTCATCGTGCCGATTGCGGTGGCGTATGACCTCGTGCTCGAGGACCACATCCTCGCCCACCAGGGGACGAAACGCCGGCAGCGGGCGTTCGGCCGCGAGGTCGCCGAGATGGTGCGGTACGCGGTCGGCTACCAGTCGCGCGCGTTCGTCACCTTCGGCCCGCCGATTCCGCTGGCCGGATTCGACCCCGAAGTGCGGCGCGACGTCATGACCCTGGCGCACAAGATACGCGACGAGATCGGACGTCTCCACAAGGTGCTGCCGACCGCCGTCGTCGCATCGGCGATGCGGCCATCGATTGCCAAGCGCGACCTCGAGGATCGGGCGCAGGCGATCATCGACACGCTGCGGCAGGCGGGCGCGAACCTGGGCGTCCAAAATGGCCGCGAGGCGGTGGAGATCGGCGCTCCCGCGCTCTCCGCCCGCGACGTCATTCACGTCGAGCGCGGTGGACGTTTCCGCGTCCGCGAGCGCACCGTGCTTCGTTATTACGCGCGGACGATCCAGCACCTGCTGGATGGGCCGCGGCGCCCGCTGCGCACGCACTGATGATCGGCGCCGTCTCCAAGGCTTTCTTCCAGACGCTCGCCGGAAGTCACAAGCTCAAACGGTTCGCG
Source organism: Acidobacteriota bacterium (assembly GCA_046726015.1). GTDB lineage: Bacteria > Acidobacteriota > Vicinamibacteria > Vicinamibacterales > 2-12-FULL-66-21 > QHWT01. The sequence goes on along the minus strand of JBKOZS010000183.1, from coordinate 11,323 downwards.
TCGCGCTACGGCATGCGCAGCGAGCGGAGCTTCGCCCACCGGTTCATCGCCGGGGACAGCCTCAGCGATGCCATCGCCGCCGCCCGCCAGATCGAAGCGACAGGGCGCCTCGTCACGCTTGATTATCTCGGGGAAAGTGTGGCCACGATCGCCGAAGCGGACGCCGCGACGCGCGAATACCTCGGTCTCCTCGATCAGATTGCCGCGTCCGGCATCGAGCGCAACATCTCGCTGAAGCTCACGCAGCTTGGATTGACCATCGATCGCGCGACGTGCGTCGACAATCTCCGGCGCATCCTGGACGCAGGCACGGCACAGAACTTCTTCGTGCGCATCGACATGGAGAACTCCCCCTTCACTGCCGTCACGCTCGACGTGTTCGAGACGATGTGGCAGCAGGGCTACCGGAACGCGGGGGTGGTCCTGCAATCGTGCCTTCTGCGCAGCGAAGAGGACGCGGCACGAATGAACGCGCTCGGGGCACGGGTCCGGCTTGTGAAAGGGGCGTACAAGGAACCGAAGAATGTCGCCTACCAGTCAAAGGCAGACGTCGATGCCGCGTTCGTGCGGATCATGAAGCGGCTGCTCCGGGAGGGCACGTATCCCGCCATTGCCACTCACGATGCCGCCATGATCGACGAGACGCGCGCGTTCGCACGCGACCAGGGGATTGCGAACGACCGGTACGAGTTCCAGATGCTGTACGGGATCCGTCGGGATCTTCAAAAGTCGCTGGCGCGGGAAGGCCGCCGGGTTCGCGTGTACGTTCCATTCGGGCGTGAATGGTTCCCGTACTTCATGCGACGCCTCGGTGAACGGCCCGCCAATGTCCGATTCGTGCTCAAGGCGGTCCTGCGCGATCGGTGATGTGTAGGTCGGACTCTGTCCACTGCGTGGGCAATCCGCCGTCCTGTTCGTCCACGCCTACTGCAGGCGTTACCCACTTATGACGCGCGCCGCGCGGCCGAAAATACGGTAAACGCTGACGGCTCTTCAGTTCCAGCTCTACCGTTCAGCCGTGGCATACGCTTTGATATGCCTGAGCCCGAGGGTGGACGGAACGGTCAGCTGCGGACCGGCGTCCTAGCAAAAGGTTAGAAAGGGTGAATGTCCAATGGTGACCAACTATCCCCAGCGGCTCACGGCAACCGCGGAAATCAACGGACAGACCACGACCGGCGATGGCGTATTCAATCGCGTCATCGGACGCCTCGGCCAGTTGCTGTGCGGGGTACGGGGCCACGACTCGGTGCTGCATTTCGAGGGCAACCGCGTCATGATGCGGTGCACGTCGTGCGGCCACGACAGCCCGGGTTGGGAAATCACCGGGCGCGCGCCACGGAAGCGTTTCGAAGGAGACGCGCGGCGTCACCTGCTGGCCACGCAGCGGCTCGTGCTTCGTAAGTCCGCCTGATTTGGATCTCGCGGAGCAGCAGTTTTCTTCCTTATCGAGTCAATGCCGGACGGCGAATAACCGGCAGGTGAGGTTCAGCATTCGGCATTGACTGCATTCATTTCGATCCGCACCACTCGGCCGCGAGCGCCGCAAGCGCATCGCGGCATCGCAGCACGTCCTCGACAATCACGTATTCTTCGATACCGTGCAGGCCCGCCCCACCGGGACCGAACAGCACGGAGGGAATGCCCGCGTCGCCCAGCGCAGCCGCGTCCGTCCAGAAGGTCATCGCGCTGAACGGCACCCTGGTACCGCACGCGCGCGTGGCCGCGCGCGCGAGCGCCTGCGGCAAGGCGTGATCGCGCGGAATCTCGTATGCGGGGCGCGACACGGTCATGCGCGCGGTCGCGTCGAACTCGGGGTCGCGCGCGCGCAGATGGCCGATGAGTTCCGCCAGCTCCTGCTCCACCATCGCCGGCGTTTCTCCCGCCACGGTGCGCCGCTCGTACTGCAGCACGCATCGATCGGGGTAGCTACTGAGCTCCCGTCCGCCGTTGATGATCGACGCGTGAAGCGACGCCGTGCCCATCAACGGGTGCGGCAGGCGTGATTGAAGCTCCTGGTTCAGTGCCTCGAGCGCGTGCAGCACACGTCCCATGCGGACGATCGCGTCGCGCCCTTCGCGCGGACGGCTCCCGTGTGCCGCGCGTCCGCGCGTTTCGACTTCGCACCAGGCAAAACCCTTGTGGGCGACCGCGACCTCGAGATCGGTGGGTTCTGTCACGACCGCGCCGTCCGCGCGCCACCGCGCCACGAGCGCGTCCGCGCCGATGCTCGCATACTCCTCGTCGACGACCGCGGCCACGAGCAGCCGGCCGGCAGCCAACCCACGCTCCGCGATGACGCGCGCGGCATCGATCATCGCGGCCACGCCACCCTTCATGTCCTGAGCCCCGCGGCCATACAGCCGGCCGTCCTTCTCGAGTGGATCGAAAGGCGCGGCCATGCCATCGACGCCAACCGTGTCGATGTGCCCGCAAAACATCAGCGAGCGGCCAGGCGACTGGCCTTCGAGCACGCCAACCACGTTCGGCCGGCCGGGCGCCACTTCCTCGACCTCGACGTCCAGGCCGATGCGCCGCATGTGCGCCGCAATCGCACCGGCAATCTGCTCTTCACCGGCAGCACCCGGCACGAGCGATGGATTGACCGAGTTGATGGCGACGAGTTCGCGGAGGAGGGAGATGGATGGATCTGCAGACATGACTCTGTCGCCAGTCAGCCGATCGAAATCGGCTCGCGGCACATCATAGTATCGTTAGTTGATGTCCTCGCTTCGCAACCACGTCGCCGCGATCACAGGCGCCTCATCTGGCATTGGACTGGCCTGCGCCCAGGCCCTCGCGCGTGACGGCGTCGCCGTCGTCCTTGGGGCGCGGCGCCGCGATCGTCTCGACGCGGCCGTGCGCGAGATTACCGCAGCCGGAGGACGTGCGTCCGCGATCGAGATGGACGTTGCGCGCGAGGCGGACAATGCGGCACTGGTGGCGGAGGCCCTGGCGAAATTCGGGCGGCTGGACATCATGCTGTGCAACGCCGGGTTTGGTTATTACGGCACGCTGGAGGACACGCCGCCCGACATCATGCAGCGCATGATGAATGTCAACTACATGGGAACGTTTCTCGGGGCGCGCGCGGCGCTGCCGGTGTTTCGCGCGCAAGGGAGCGGTCATCTGATCTTCGTGTCCTCGATCGTCGGACGCCGCGGCATTCCATTCATGGGCGGCTACAGTGCGACAAAGGCCGCGCAGGCCGGCCTGGCGGAGTCGCTGCGCAGTGAGTTTGCCGGCACCGCGATCCACGTCAGCTGCGTTTACCCGATTTCCACACGCACCGAGTTCCACGATGCGATGACGCGGGACTACGGGCATGAAATCTCAGGCCTCGGCCCGAGGCAATCGGTGGAGGACGTTGCGAGCGCCGTCATGGAGTGCGTGCGGCGGCCGCGTCCCGAAGTCTATCCCCACGCAAAATCACGCGCGCTTGCCGTGCTCAACATCGTGGCTCCCGGATTTACGGATCGCATGGTGCGGAAGTACGGACGCCGCCGGGACACGATCGCGCAGGCGGATCACCAGGACGGGCACGCCTGAAATGGAGACACGCTTCGCGGACGTACCCGAGGGCGTGTTTCTCATGGGCAGCGAGCACGGCCAGGACGATGAACGGCCGGTGCACGAGGTGTATGTGGATCGGTTCGCGATGGCGATCTTCCCGGTGACGCGCAACGAATACGCGCGCTTCGTGGAGGTCACGGGTCATCCACGTCCACGCGACTGGGACGCACCGGAATTCGTCGCGCCGGAGCTGCCGGTCGTTGGCGTCAGCTGGCAGGACGCGACCGCCTATTGCGAGTGGCGGACGCGCAATGGCGACCCGGTGCGACTTCCGACGGAAGCTGAGTGGGAACGTGCCGCGCGTGGGGACCGGATGGCTGACGCCTATCCGTGGGGCGACGAGATCCCGTCGTGGATTCCCGACAACGGGCGCGGTCCATTGAAGGGCCCATGGCCGGTGGCGCTCGGCGAACCAAACACCTTCGGCCTGTTTGGGATTGCCGCGAACGTTCACGAATGGTGCGCCGACTGGCACGACCGTGACTACTACGCCTCGTCGCCGGCGCGCAATCCTCAGGGGCCGATCGCGGGAGTGCGGCGGGCATCACGTGGTGGTTCCTGGCGTCACGCGACAACGATCAGCCGCTGCTCGGCCCGCAGCAAGCTCGATCCCTCGTTCCGCTACACCGACTACGGCTTCCGCATCGTCCGTGGATCGAGACCGTGAGCACGCCCGAAGATCCGCTCGAGGTTGCGCTTCGCATCGCACGCCTGGTTCGTGATCATGGCGGCCGCGCCCTGATTGTTGGCGGATGGGTGCGCGACCGGCTCATGGGCCCTTCGACGGCGCTCAGGGCCGGCCATCCATCCAAGGACATCGACAGCGAGGTGTTCGGCATCGAGGCGGATGCGCTCAAGACGCTGCTGCAGAACATCGGAAGCGTCAACACCGTTGGTGAGAGCTTCACGGTGTTCAAGGTGGCAGGACTCGACGTGTCACTGCCGCGGCGCGAATCGAAGATCGGCCGCGGCCACAAAGGGTTCCAGGTCAACGGCGATCCATCGTTGTCTTTCGAGGAGGCCGCCCGCCGACGGGATTTCACCATCAACGCGATCGCGTGGGATCCGCTGACCGGTGAGTACATCGACCCGTTTCACGGACGTGAGGACATCGAACGCCGCGTCCTTCGAGTCGTCGACCCGCACACGTTCGCCGACGACAGCCTGCGCGTACTGCGCGCGATCCAGTTCGCTGCGCGATTCGAGTTCACGCTGGAGCCTGCGAGCGCGGAACTGTGCAGGATGATTCCGCTCGACGATCTGCCGGCGGAGCGCATATGGGGGGAATTCGAGAAGCTGCTGCTGCGCGCCAGGCGTCCGTCGATCGGGTTCTCGCTGGCGCTGCACCTCGGCGTCATCGAACGGCTGTTTCCAGAGCTCGACGCGCTCGTCGGTTGTCCGCAAGAACCGGAGTGGCACCCCGAAGGGGACGTCTGGGTGCACACGTTGCTCGTGATCGACCAGGCCCGCATGCGGATCGACGACCTTCCATATCCACAGCAGGTCGCCGTGATGCTGGGCGCGGTGTGCCACGATCTCGGCAAGCCTGCGACGACCGCTTTCATCGACGGACGCATCCGTTCGCTCGAGCACGAAGCGGAAGGTGTGCCGCCGGCAACGGCGCTGCTGAACCGCCTGAATGTCCACTCGATGCTGGGCTACGACGTCCGTCGCGAGGTGCTCGGGATCGTCGCGCATCATCTGAAGCCCGGTATGTTCGCCAAGGCGCAGCCCCCGGTCAGTGACGGCGCGTTCCGGCGGCTTGCGCAGAAGGTCGATCTCGAGCTGCTCGCGCGCGTGGCGAAGTCGGATTGCGAAGGGCGCGGCGGCGGCTTCGACTGCTCCGCGATGGACCGGTTTCTCGCGCGTGCGCGCGAGCTTGGTGTCGAGCACGCGGCGCCCGAGCCGCTCGTGAAAGGACGTCACCTGCTGGAACTCGGCGTGGCGCCTGGGCCTGCGGTCGGCGAGGTGCTGCGCCAGGTGTACGAGCGGCAGCTGGACGGCTCGGTCGCGAACTTCGATCAAGCGATGACGCTCGCGCGCGAGCTCGCGCGCGAGAGGCAGCTATACTGAAACGCATGTTTCGGATCCGCAGGACGATCGTCCTGCGCTGCGCCTTTCTGCTGCTGCTTCTCTTTCCTGCTTCTGCCGGCGCACAGACGCCACAACGCCCCGTCGGTCCGTTCGTGGCGGACGTGCGAGGGGTCTTTGCGCGACACAAAGCCGAGCCCTCCGTGGCCAACGATCTCGCCGTCGTGGCAGCCAACGTCCCGGAGCGGAGCTTTGGGCTGAGCGGAGGCGTGCACTTCTATCCGTTCCGCTTGAAGAAAGTCACCTTCGGCTTCGGTGGAGAGTTCCTGATCGGCGGCGGGAGCCGCACAGTCGACCCGACGAGCCCGACGGATCCTCCGAGCCCGGTTGTGCGGCGTCATTTCTCGGCGCTAGCGCCGCAACTGTCGTTCAACTTCGGGCACCGCAACGGGTGGAGCTACATCAGCGGCGGGATCGGACGGTCGAAGCTGTACGTCGACCGTGAGGACGATCCCGTCAGCGATGCGCCTGGCCGACAGACGATCAACTACGGTGCGGGTGCGAGGTGGTTCATCAACCACCACCTGGCGTTCTCCGTCGACATTCGTTGGTACGCGGTCTCACCGCAGCCCGCGACGCCGGCAGGAGGTGTCGCGCAACCCCGCACGACCGTGATGGTGCTGAGCGGCGGGATCGGCTTGCGGTGACGAATGGCTCAGGACTTAGGGCTCAGGGCTCAGGCCGACTCGAGACTAAGGACTGATGCAGGCTGAAGCCGTAAGACCCTCAGCCTAAGCCGGCATAAGTCCTGAGTCGTGAGCCTATTTCGTGTGCTTTCCGAGAAATTCGAGTGTCATCGGCCAGGCTTCTTCTGTTGCTTTCCGGTTGCCGGGCGCCTGATCGGAGCCCGCCTGCTGGCGGAGAAAACCGTGTCCCGCACCTTCGAAGATGTGCGGTTCGTAGGTGACGTTCTTCTTCGCGAGTTCCGCCTTGGCCGGCTCGATCGTGGAGTTGACGCGATTGTCGTTGGCTCCGTAGAGACCAAGAATCGGCGCCTTCGCTTTCTCGTATGCAGCCCGTTCCGTCGGCATCGGACCGTAGTACGAAACCGCCGCGTTGAGCGCGGGCTGATTCAACGCGTAGCGGAAGCTCGTCGCGCCGCCCCAGCAGAATCCGATCGTGGCGACCTTCCCGTTCGCGGACGGAATCGTCAGCGCATACGAACGCACCGCATCGAGAATCTTGACGGTGTCCTCCGGCGTCAGGGTGCGGATTGCCTGCGTCGATTCCTGCGGCCCGAGTTCCTGGCTGCCGCCGCCGTTGGGCGCCTTGCCGGAGAGAAAATCCGGCGCGACTGCGATGAAGCCTTCCTTCGCGAGTTGATCGGCCACGCCGCGCACCCAGTCGGTCAGGCCGAAGATCTCGTGGATGACCATGACGACCGGGGCCTTGTCCTTGCGCTCGGGATACACGACGAAAGACTTGATAGGTGCGCCCTCGCCGCTCTTCACGTCCACCCATTCCGCATGGCGGGGCGACGCTTTGAGCTGCGCCGTTGCGGCGTCCGCATCGGGTGGCAGCTTGTCGTTGCGTGGTGCGGACGTCGCAGTTGCCTGGGCGGCGGGCTGCTGTTCGGTCATGTGACCGGCATGCGGGTCAAGGGCCGCAGTCGTCTGCGCTACTGCCGGAGCGGCAGCAAACAAGGCACACGCCGCCGCTAGGACCAATCGATGCATCAATCTCTCCTCCTCAGGTGGGGCTCCGCCCCACACCCCGGCTCCGTCGCTCGCGGGGACCCTACGCCGCCTCGCGGCCTCGGCGCCATTCGTCGAACAATCGCGCGGCGTTACCCGCAACCGAGTGCAGCGCTGGTTCCCACCCGAGTGCGCGCGCGCGAGGGCTGCGGACGATCTGGTCGAGCGCAAGCGCATCGGCATACGGCCCCATCTTCTGCCGTGCTTCAGGCAACGGCACATGCCGGATGCTCGGACGAATTTGCGCGTGCGAGCCGATCGCGTCCACGAGGTCGTTGACGGTCTCGTCTCCTTCGTCGTTGGCGTGGTAGACGCCGGACGCGTCGGGATTGTTTACGACGCGAAGATACAAATCGCCGAGGTCGCGCTCGTAAATCAGCGGCCAGTGATTGTCGCCGGCGCCAATCACGCGCACGAGCCCGTTCGCGACGTCCTTGAAAATGTCCGCGACGATGCCGCGCGCGCCGCCGTACACGATGCCGGGACGGATCACGGCAGCACGCGCGCCGGAGGCCGACGCGTCGAGCACGCGTTGCTCGTGCGCAGGGCGCCACGACACCAGCTCCGCCGGATTGACTGTCGCGCGTTCGTCGACGGGCGTGGGGGCCGGCCCGAGCACCCAGATCCCGGAGGTATAAATGAGGAAGCGCGAGTCCTTCCGCGGCAGCGAGGTCAGCACGTCCACGGCGGATTCGTCGACTTGACGCGCGCGGGGACCGTATTCGGCAGCGGCATGAATGGCGCCATCCGCGGCGGCCGCGGCGTCACGCCACGTCTCCGGACTCAGCAGGTCGCCAAGGACCGGCGACGCCCCGCGCGCCTGCACAATCGCGGCCCCCAGGCTGTGCCGCACGAGCGCGTCGACCGTGTGCCCGCCGCGCACCAGGGCGTCGAGCACGGCCGATCCCACGTAGCCGGTTCCGCCGGTGAGAAAAATGCGCATTGCCCTCTAACCTCGACAAAATCCCAACGTGTCTTGGTTACGCTTCGACCAGGAGCCTGCCAGCCGCGACAACGGGGCGGCCGGACCTGAACTCCGAATAACGTTCTACTAGATATCCCAGATTCGTTCCTGGCGATCGTAGAAGGTTATCAAACCGTCTTCGCTGACCTTCAGCACCGCGCCGTACCGGCCGGCCGCCATGGCCGCGGTCGTTCGTGCGCCTTCGACCGCCAGCGTCGAATGCGGCTCCATCGGCTCCGGATGCAGCAGGATGGCGCCAATCGCAAGAATCCGGCCCGACGCGTCCATCACCGTCGCACCGTCGATCCGCGCAAGGCCCCCCAGCACGGCCGGATCGATCGTGGTGGCCGTCCGGCCGCGCAACATGTACATCAATTGCGTCCGGCTTGGCGCGACGCCCGGAGACGGCGCGGACAGCGGCGAGTCGAGTTGATCCGCGGGCGCGACCAGGAGCGGCAGCGACTGCTGCGGGTTGCGCAGTACAACGAACAGTGCGCCCTGCCGCGCGTCGGCAAGATCGAGCGCGGTCTGCAGCACCCGTTCGGCGAGCGCGTGATTGCCGACGGCTGCTGCCCACAGCTGGTACTTCGCGTGCAGATCCAGGAGATGCCAGCGCGCATTGCTGAAGCTGAACATCTGCACGCCTTCCGCGAACACCTTGATCTCGTGATTGGGGCTGAGCACGACGCAGATGTTGCGGTTCCCTGACGTCGCCTGCGCATGCGCGCGATACGCCACCGGACAGATGACGCCCATGCGCGCCGCGACACCGCTCTCGCGGCTCCAGCGTGCGAGTTCGACGATATCGAGCACGAACCCATCGTCGTTCGCCAGGAACAGCGTCTGGATTCCGTCGCAGACGCGGAAGAAGCTCTTCACGCCGGTGAGCGTCTGCGTGTAGCGGTAGGCGTGCGCCGTGGCCGCGCTCTCCGTGCGCAGCGGATCCCCCTGTCCATCGAGCAGCAGCACGCCCGATGAAATTGCGCGATTCTCGTAGCTCGAAAGCGCCGCGACCCGCAGCACTTCGATGACGCCCGCCACGAGATCCGCGCGCTTCTGTTCCGCAGAGTGGCTGTAGGACCCTTCGTCGAGAAACGCCGCGATATAGCGATCCTCGATGGCGCCTCGAAAGAGGTCGCCGCGTTCGAGCATCTGCTTCGGATCGAAGATGGCGCGGTAGCGCGCGGCCAGCACGGCGCCAATCGCGCGCGACAGGCGTACCTCGTGCGACGTGAACGGGCGCGATGCCGGCACGTGCAGCACGTGGCGCGTGCCGAACCATCGCACAGAGAGAACGGACGGATCGCCGGTCGGCTCGATCGCGAGACGCCCGTCGGACGACAGCGACGGGATCGGCTCGGTCTCGAAGGTCGCGCGATCGAAAAATTGCCGGAGCGCAGCCTGCAGCAGGTTGTCGTACAGCGCGCTGGCCGCAAAAACCGGCGGAAGAGCCATGGGTTTTCCATCATAATTCAACGCAGATGACGCGGCGCACGCTGATCGATTTTCTCGTGGACGTGACCGCCGATCCGCGGACAGCGCGCGCCGACTTTCTCACCTACGACGACGGGTACCGTACGTGGTCGTGGTCATACGCGGATCTCGCGCGCGCGGCGCAGCAGTTCGCCGATCGGCTGCACGAGGCGCGTATCGCGAAGGGGCAGCACATCGCGATCTGGAGCGAGAACCGCCCTGAGTGGATCGCGGCGCTATGGGGTGCGCTCCTCGAAGGAGTGGTGCTCGTCCCGATCGATTACCGCGCCTCGGCCGACTTCCTCCGCACCGTCTCCGCCATTGTCGACGCGAAAGCGATCCTGGTCGGCGACGTGGTTGACGCCGATGGGCTCGGATCGGAGCGGCCGATCTGGAAGCTGCACAGGTTCTCTCGCGGAAGGACTGAAGCGGCAGGTACTCACACCGTCCCAAACCTCGCACATCGCGCGTCGCAGCTCGATGCCGATACCACCGCAGAAATCATTTTTACCTCAGGCGCGACAGCGGACCCGAAGGGGGTCGTGCTCACGCACCGCAACATCCTTGCGAATATCGTCCCGATCGAGCGCGAGGTCGCCAAGTACCGGAAGTACATCCGGCTCTTCAGCCCGATCCGGTTTCTGAACCTGCTGCCGCTCAGTCACATGTTCGGCCAGGCGATGGCGACGTTCGTGCCGCCAATGCTGCCCGGCCTCGTCGTCTTCACGCGCAGTTACGCGCCGGAAGACATCATTCGGCAGATCCGTCAGCGTCGTGTGTCGGTGCTCGTGTGCGTGCCGAAGATTCTCGAGGTACTGCGCGACTACGTCATTCGCATGGTGCCGGAAGCAGCGGAACCGCCGCCCGCGGGCATGCATTGGGCGCGGCGATGGTGGCATTACCGCCGTGTGCACAGGATGTTCGGGCTCAAGTTCTGGTCCATGGTCGTGGGCGCCGCGCCGCTCGACCCGGAGGTGGAAGCGTTCTGGGGACGCCTCGGCTTTGTCGTCGTCCAGGGATACGGGCTGACCGAGACCGCACCCATCGTCACGTTGAACCACCCGCTGCGGGCGGCGCGTGGCGCGGTTGGAAAACCGATCGCCGGCGTCGAAGTGAAGATCGCTGACGACGGGGAGATCCTCGTGCGCGGAGAGAACGTTACGCGCGGATATTTCAACGCGCCGGAGGAAACGCAATCCGCCTTCAAGGACGGCTGGTTTCATACCGGTGACATCGGCGAGTTCGATTCGCAGGGTCAACTGCATATCCGCGGCCGCAAGAAGGAAATGATCGTCACGCCGGAAGGCCTCAATGTCTTTCCGGAGGATGTCGAACGGGCGTTGAACGCGCAGCCGGGCGTTCGTGAATCAGCCGTCGTGGGCGCGCCAGTGGCGGGCAGCAGCGCCGAACGCGTGCAGGCCGTCCTGGTCCTGGAGCCCGGCGCGGAGGCCGACGCGGTCGTGCGCGGCGCGAACGCGGCTCTTGGCGATCATCAGAAGATTCGCGCGGCGGCCGTGTGGACTGGCGG
>JBKOZS010000182.1:0-15606 GCA_046726015.1 Acidobacteriota bacterium | reverse complement strand
TAGTGAACGTATCCATCGCGTGTTTCCACTTCCATCGACGCGCTGAAATAGGGGAGGGCGAGAACCGTGCGCGCGGCGCCCACCGCAACCGGGTTCGCCGCGTCCAGGCTGAAGAAGTATACCCCCGGTTTGCCATCGACGGTCACGTAAGTACGCACGTTCAACTCGGGGAACGAAGACACCCACGGCAGCGCTGGCACGAAGCGCGGCGCGACGTTGGTCATGTAAAACGGAACGATCCCGAGCCACGCCTGATTCTCGAATCGATCGATGGGAAAACTCGCCGGCACTTTCTCGCGCAGGTCGTCGACGCTGACCGGCCAGTGCGCAAAGAGCAGGTCCCGCCACGTCATCGTCATGACCCACGCGGATTCAGGCATGGGCCAGGGCCGATGCGCCGTCTCGTGCAGGATGTGGTGATTGAAATCATGCTGCGGGGGAGCACTCACTCTCGAAGCCCATCCTTTCTGCGGCACGATCCATGATTGCGACCGAGCGGGAGGCTTCATGTTGAGCATGGTCGCGCGATGCCTGTTAGTGCTGCTGCTGGCCGTCATACTTGCCGGTTGCTCCGCGATCGCGGGCATCTTCAAAGCCGGGTTCTGGGTCGGTATCGTCATTGCCGTCATCATCGTCGTCGCCCTGTTTGCGCTCTTGGGGCGACGCGGATAGGGAAGGCGCCCGCGCACAATTCACGCAAGACAGACCTCCCGGGGTTTCGACAACATCCGCGCGCATGCGGAAACCAGGCTTGTTGTGATCATCAGTGTGATGGCCAGCATGCGCGGATCCTATTCTGGTTCCATGCCATAATCCGACCACGACATGAAATCTCTAGGGGCTGCGCTCGCCGTCGTCGCGCTGTTGGCGGGCGTGGCGATGCTCGGTTACGCGCGATGGACCCGCGATCTCGAACGCGCGGACCAGGCACTTGCCGCAGGCCAGGTGCAAGAGGCCGCCGCCCACTACAGGGCCGCGGCGGTGCGATTCGATCGGGTTCCTGCCGCCCGGCAGTTGTTCGCCCCGGAATACGATCGCGCGATCGCCAATCAACTCCGGGTCCTGTATCGGCTCAAGCGGTACGACGAGACGATCGATCTCGCCGAGCGCGCGCCCGCCGGGGCACTGCCGCACTTCTGGTCCGGTTGCGCGCTGTTCGAGAAAGCCATCGTCGAGCAGAGCCCGGAGGCGCGGCTTGGGTGGCTCTCGAGGGCCGAGGAAAAATTTCGCAAGGCGGTCGAAGCTACGCCTGACGACTGGGACACGAAGTACGACTTCGAGCTGACGTCGCGGCTCGCGGCGGAACTCCGAAAGCAACCGAAAACGCCTCCGCGTCAATTGATGCAGCTGCTGCGTCCTCCATCCCCGGCCGGCAAGCCGGCGAGATCCGTCGGGTAGCGCTGCTCCCTCGGCGATGCGTTTCCTTCGTCTCGAATACCTCCCGTGGTGGCAGATTCTCCCGCTCGCAATCGCGTGCTGGGGACTTCGATATCACTACGTACGCAGCGTGCGCGGGGCGCTTCCGATCGCGCCACGTTTCGCGACGTTATCGCGCAGGAGCACATGGGCGCGCGAGACCGCGGTGCTCGCGCTGACGGTGCTGGCCGGCGGATCGATTGTCATGGCGTTGCTCCGGCCGCAGGCGCTCGTGACCCGGCGCGCCCCCGTCTACGGGCAGCAGGATCTCATTCTTGTGCTCGACCGCTCGGCGTCCATGCGCGCGCACGACATTGCCCCGTCGCGGTTCGGGCGCGCGACGAAGGAGATTCAGACCTTCATCGAGCGGAAGCCGGAGGGTATCGGCCGCATCGGCCTCGTCGGGTTTGCGAGCGGCTCGCTCATCCTGTCGTACCTCACGAGCGACGTTGAGACGGTCTCGTTCTACCTCGATTGGATCAATGACGATCCGCAGACGCTCCTGGGAACCGACATTGGCGCGGCGCTGAAGAACGCGCGCGAGGTGGCGCGCAAGGACGATCGCGCTACGCGCAAGATGTTCCTGCTTCTTTCGGATGGCGAAGACCACGGAGGGGAGCTCACGAGGCAGGTGCAGGCCTATCGCGCGGACGGCTATCGCGTGAACACCATTGGCATTGGATCTGAGGAAGCCGTGCCGATTCCCATCGTCGATCAGGAGGGCCGCGAGACCTTCTTGCGCGACGAACGCGGCCGGCTCGTGAGGACGAAATTCGAGGAAGCCACGCTCCGTCAGATCGCCACCAACACCGGCGGCCGCTACGTTCGATCCACAACCGGAGGAGAGCTGGCGAAGAGCATCGACGATATCGTCAAGGGAGAGCGCACGATCCAGGGATATCGAACGACAACGGAATATCGCGATCTGTACCCGCTCGCACTGGCGATCGCGGCGGCTGCCGCCGCGGTGCTGTGGCTGTTGCTATGAACATTGAAGAGCGCCTGGCCGTGACCGCCATGACGGCCGACGCTGCGGGCGCGATCACGAGCGCGCTCGAGCGAGAGATCGGCAAGGTCATCGTCGGCCAGCACCTGCTGATTCGCCGCATGCTGACGGCGCTCTTTGCCGCGATCCCGTTCGCGGCGTCCAGGGGACGCGCACGATCGGGTTGCGGCCATCTGCTCCTCGAGGGCGTGCCGGGTGTCGCGAAGACACTGACGGCCACGACCCTCGCTCAGGCCATCTCGGCGAAGTTCCAGCGCGTACAGCTGACGCCCGACCTGCTCCCCGCCGACATCCTGGGGACGCGCGTGTATGACGCGAACACGTCGACGTTCCGCATCGAGCAGGGCCCCATCTTCACGAACATCCTGCTCGCAGACGAGATCAACCGCGCGACGCCCAAAACGCAGAGCGCGCTGCTCGAGGCCATGCAGGAGCGGCAGGTCACGCTTGCCGATACGACGTTCCCGCTCGACGATCCGTTCTGGGTGCTTGCGACGCAGAATCCCGTCGAGCAGGAAGGGGTCTACACGCTGCCCGAGGCGCAGCTCGATCGGTTCTCGATGATGCTGCGCGTGGGCTATCCGAGCGAGCGTGAAGAGATCGACATGCTCCACCTGCGGATGAACGAGACGACGATTGAACGCCGCGTCTCGCCGGCGGATGTCAGCGTCCTGCGAGAGTTCATTCATGCGACGGTCCATGTCGACGACAAGATCGTCGAATACATCGTCCGGCTCGGTCGTGCGACCCGCGACCCTGGCGAGGTCGGCCGCACACACGTGAAGGAGCTGCTGCAACTTGGCATCTCTCCACGGTCATACCAGCACGTGCTCGCGCTCACGCGGGTGAACGCGTTCCTTCACGGCCGGACATGGGCCTTGCCCGGCGACGTGAAGGAGATTTTCGTCGACGCCGCGCGGCACCGTATCGCCCGTACGGTGCGGGCGCAGGCTGAAAGCGTCGAAGCGGACGAGATCCTCTCGGATTTGCTGACCGCAGTGCCGATCCCATGATTCCCGAGCACGTGATGCACGAGCTGCGGTACATCGAGGTCTACACCGCGAAGAAGATCCGCAACCAGCGGGTTGGCGTCTACCAGAGCCCGCTGCGCGGCGAGGGCTTCGATTTCGACGAGCATCAGCCGTATCGCGCCGGCGACGACGTGAGGCGAATCGACTGGAACGTAACCGCGCGCATGGGCGCTCCCTACGTCCGTCACACGCATGCAGAGCGTGAAATGAACGTCATGATCGTGATGGACGCGTCGCGGTCGATGCTGCAGGGGTCTGCTTCGTACTCGAAGAAAGAGGCGTTGACCTTCATCACCGGCTCGATCCTGTTCTCCGCGTTATCGGATCAAATCAACACGGGATTTTGCGCGTTCTCGGATCGCGTGCTGGTCTACAACCCGCCGCGGCGCACGCGCGCGGCGGCCTGGTCGACGCTCGAGCAGTGCTGGAACGTCGAGTCATGTTCAAAACGTACGCTGATGGTTCCGGCGCTCCGTCACCTGCTCGCCACGCTGAAGCGAATGAGCGTCATTTTCTTCGTATCCGACTTCCTCACCGATGACGATGCGCTGGGAAGTGGGGAGATGGCGCAACTGGCTGCCCGGCACGACCTGATTGCGGTCGTGCCCGAAGATCCAACCGAGGTTGCGTTGCCCGGCGGCGGCGGATACGTGCGCGTGCGCGACATCGAGACCGGCAAGCGCGCGTCAATCGGCCTTGGCCGCGCCAGCCGTGCGCAGTACGCGGACGCGGTGCGGCAGCAGCGCGCCGAGCTGGCGCGCGCGTTTTACCGCGTCCCCATGGATCACGTGTTCGTGCCGACGAACGAGAGCCCCGTGCTCCCGGTGCTGTCGCTGTTTGCCGCAAGGAAGCAGGCATGAAACACGTGATGCGTTCGTCGAGCGTGCTGGCGGTGGCAGTCGTCCTCTTGACCGCCTCAGTCAACACGCAAGCCCCGACATCAGGGGCCAGGCCGCAGGTCAGGACGTCGGTCGATCGCACCGCGGTGTGGGTGGGAGATCGCGTGCGCTTTACGGTCGAGTTCGACTGCCCGCGCGGCATTGACGTGCTCGAAGACGACCTCTCGAAGGACAAGTTGAAGCTCGACGGCCTCGAGGTTGTCACCAGCGAGAGCAGTCGCATCGATGGGTCCGACGAGAGCGCCACGCGACGTTTCGTGTACGAACTGACAACCTATCGTGTTGACGTGCCGGCGCTCAGGGTCGCCCCATTTTCGGTTCGGTACTACGTGCGGCGTCCGGGGCCGCGGCTGGAGGATGCGGCGCCGGCCGGTGAAGTGCAGGTGCCGGCCACCACGATTGCGTTCCGCAGCACGCTGCCCGAGGTGCAGGAATATCAGCTGCGAGACTCGCGGCCGGCCATACCGCGCGCCCGGACCTTTGCGCTCGCGCGCCCGGCAGGCCTTGCGCTCGTCGTCATGTCCTTCGCGCCCGTCGCGTTCTGGGTGGCAGCAGCAATAGGACGGCGCCGTCGCCGGCCGGTGCACCGCTCGGCGCGGAAGGTGCGCAGCGACGAGCGCGAATCGTTGCAGGCCGCACGGGATCTCGACCTGACGTCGGAAGAAGGACGGCGGGTCGCCTACACGAAAATCGACGCGCTCGTCCGCGAGCACCTGCGTGACGTGTGCGGTGTGCCAGGGCCCAGCCTCACGCCGGCTGAAGTGCAGCCGGCGCTCGAGACACGGGACTCCAGGATTGATGCGGAGCGCGTCGCCGCGCTGCTTGCCGCGTGCGAGCGCGCGCGGTACGCGCCGTCACACGCCATTCCCTCGGCGGACGCCTGTCGTGATGCCCTGACCGAGGCGGAGCAACTGCTCGGGGCACGGTGACCTGCCGATGATCCGATTTCTCCAGCCGTCACTCGCGCCGTGGCTGCTCGCGGCGCTCGCGCTGGTGATCCTCCTGAAGTGGCGCGTGACGTGGCGGTTCGCCGCGTCAACGATGGTGCGCTCGCTGAGCGCACGCGTGTATCGCGCGTCGATCGTCCGCCGGCTTCCGTTCGCCGTGCTTGCGTTTGCCCTGCTACTCACTGGTGCCGCGCTGCTGCAGCCCGTGATCCCGTTCTCGCAGGCCGAAGTGCAATCGCGCGGCCTCGATATCGTGATCTTGCTGGACCTTTCGTCGAGCATGCAGGAGGAGATGGGTGGCACGACCGCGCGGACGCCAAGGTCCGGCCCCGTCAGGACGCGGCTCGCGGCGACCAAGCAGGCGATACGGACCTTCATTCGTGGCCGCCGCGACGATCGCATCGGCCTTGTCGTCTTCTCCGACAACCCGTACGTCGTCAGCCCGCTGACCTTCGATCACAACTACCTGCTCCGCTACGTCGATCTGATCGACGACCAGATTCTGCAGAACGAGGGTCAGACAGCGATTGGCGACGGCCTCGCGCTGTCGAATTACATGCTGTCGCGGCAGGCGAAGGAGGGATCCCAGGGGCACCAGGTCATCGTGCTCTTCACGGACGGCGAGTACAACCGCGGCCGCGATCCAATCGAGGTGCTTGCGGAGTCAAAGCACGCCGACATCCGCGTGCACGTGATTGGCGTCGATCTCGCCCAGGAGGTCAGGGAGAAGCCGGCGGTCATGCAGTTGATGAACACCGTCGAGCAGAACGGCGGGCATACCTATAACGCCGCATCCGAGCGGGACCTGCTGGCCGCTTCACGGTCGATCGATTCAATTGAGAAGTCGCTGCTGGTGAGCAAGGTGTACGTGCAGGACGTACCCGTCTACGAGTGGTTCGCAGTTCCAGCCCTCGTGTGCCTGGTCGCTGCCATGGGCCTGCGCGCAATTCCGTACTTCGTCGACCAGACGTAGAGTCCCGAGTCCCGAGTCCCGAGTCCCGAGTCCCGAGTCCCAAGTCCCGAGTCCCGAGTCCCGAGTCCCAAGTCCCAAGTCCCGAGTCCCGAGTCCCGAGTCCCGAGTACCGAGTCCCGCGTCCCAAGTCCCGGGGCCCGGAGTCCTCAGTCCTGAGTCGGCGAGCTTTGACTCGCGACTAAGGACTCGCGACTCGCGACTAAGGACTCGCGACTCGCGACTCGCGACTCGGGACTCGCACCGGCGCCAGATCCGGCATGTACTGCCGTTCCAGCTTCCTGATTTCTCGGTAGCGCCTGAACACGTCCCGCGCGTTCTCCAGGCCCAGGACCGATCGCCACGAGCTCCCGCGGAACGTATGCGCCAGCATCTTCGGGCCGTGTGTGAGCACGAACCGCGGATAGTGGCGCAGCACGGCCGGCAGATGACGGAGCTTCATCCAGCGCTCCTCGCGCCAGCGCATGAACTCGATGTCCTCCGCCTCCAGGTGCGCGGTGCGCACAACGGCCGTCGTCCCGTCGTACTCCTCGACCCGGTCATTGACGATCAGGTTGCGCGCCCGGAAGTCTTCGGTCATTGGGGTGCCGGGGTAAGGCGTCGGATGCTGGATGTACGGCCAATCGACGTACTGCTTCGCGAATGCGAGATTCCGATCGATCGACTCCCTGGTGTCGTCGGGATTTCCCACGATGATGCCGCCAACCACGTGCATGCCCTCGCGATGGAGGTACTCAATCGCCCTCACGCTGGCGTTGCCGATCGTGCGACCGCCGGCCCGCGTCGCATTTTTCGCGGCGGCCTTCAAGAATGCGAGGTCCTCGTCCAGGATGTTCTCGATGCCCAGGAACACGTAGCGAAACCCGGCCTTCCGCATGAGCGGCGCGAGCGTCTCTCCGTGCGCGGCGATCGACGAAGTCATTGCCTGCACGATGTAGTGAATGTCGTTCAGGCCGGCATCGACGATCGCGTGGCACAGCGCTTCGAACCGCTGCACGTTGAGCGTGACGTTGTCGTCGACGATGAAGATGGCACGCGCGCCACGCGCGCGGGCGTCGGCAATGTCGGCAAGGACGCGGTCGAACTGGAACGTGTGGAAGTTGCGGCCGCGCATCTCGATGATCGAGCAGAAGCTGCAGTCGTAGGTGCATCCGCGCGACGTCTCGACGATGTCGATCGGGCGTCCGAGGAACGTGTAACCGGAAAGCACCCGCGCGGCACGGTTCGGCAGGTTGATGGTGCCGTTGTCCAGGGACGAGACATGCCGGGCCGGATTATGGGTGAACCGGTGAGGCGCAAGGAGAGAGCGGTACGAGAGCCCTTCGATGCGAGCGGTATCTTCACGCCGTTCGAGGGCTCGGAGCAATTCGCGAAAGGTCAAATCCCCTTCGCCGCGCACGATGAAATCGATCTCCGTCTGCGGCGCTTCGTATGTCTCAGGCGCAAGGCTGGGGTCGTATCCGCCCGCCACGATCCGGACGCCGGGCCTCAGGCTGCGGACGAGCCGGGCGATCGCCAGCGCGGTTCGCCGCTGGAACGTCATCACGGAAAGACCAACGACGTCCGGCTCGAGCTCGCGTACGAGGCGCGCAACGGTGTTCGCGACATCGCGCTGCACCAGGATGAGGTCCGCAACTGCAACGCGATGGTGAGAATCCAGGTTGCCGGCGAGAGACGACAGCGCCCCGTTCGGCATCCTCATCGTCAGCACGGGCGTGTGCTCGAACGAATCGGGCATGGACAGCAGCAGGACATTCATACGCGTCGGCACGCTTCAGCCGGGGCCGGAGGCTTCAGCCCTTGTTCTCGTTACGGTAATCCCTTCCTGCCCCAGGAACAAATATATCGGATGATTCAGAGCGCTCACGCGTCACTGCGGAGCGCGACGACGGGATCGACGCGTGCCGCCCGATGCGCGGGCAGGAAGGCCGCGGCTGCGGCAACGAGCAACATGACTCCGCTCGCGGCAGCCAGCGCCAGCGTGTCAGCTGGCGCAATCTGGAACAGCAGGGTCCTGACGAACCGGACGAGCGCGAGTGTGCCGCCAAGGCCCACAACGATCCCGATCGATGCCAGCACGAGCGACTCACGCTGAATCATCCACATCACCGAGAGCGGGCGAGCGCCAAGCGCCATGCGCACGCCAATCTCGTGGCTGTGCCGTGACACGGTATATGCGAGCAAACCATAAAGGCCGGCGCACGCGAGCAGCAGCGCGGCCACGCCCAGCACACCGGAGAGCACCGCCATCAAACGCTCGTTGATTGTGGATTCGCGGATGCGGTTATGGACGCTTTCGACCTCGAACGGCACTCGTGCATCGGTAGAGCGGAGCTGATGCCGGACCGCCGCGGCAGCGGCAGACGTGTTCGATGTGGCGCGAATCTGTACCGTTAAATTGCGACCGTCGAGCATGTCGGAGAGCTGTGCGATGGGAAGATACGCGATTGCGCGCGGGGGTTCCTGCAGCCTCCGGAACCTGGCGTCTGAAACCAGGCCCACGATGACGACGTTTTGCCGAGATGCATCCCTGGCAATGTTGATGCGGTGCCCGATCGGATCCTGGCCGGCGAAGAACTGACGCGCGAGCGTTTCATTCACGACGGCGACCCTGGGCGAGGATGCCGTATCGTGATCCGAAAAATCGCGTCCGCGCCGCAGCGTGATGCCAACGGTGTCGAAGTATCGCGGCGTAATCCCGTTGAACGTGACCTGGCGTGAATCATCAGCCGTCCGCGCATTCGCGTCGACGCTAATACCCTGCGTCCACCCGCCCGACGGGTAGCTGATTGGAGGAAACCACGACAGCGCCGCGGAGTCGACACCGGGTACCGTTCGAAGCCGATCGAGAAGCTGTGCATGGAACTCGCGGAGCGCGGGCCCTTCATAGCCGGCCGCAGCGGCGTCCGGCAGCACGACGAGTAGCCGCTCCGCGTCGATGCCGGAATCCTGCGCCAGCACGCGCGCCAGGCTGCGTCCAAACATCGCCGCCCCGGCGAGCAGGACAAGCGCAATCGCAATCTGGATCGCGACCAGCATCTTTCCGAGCGGCCAACGGCGTAGGAGGGCGACGCCAGGCTCGACTCCTTCCTTCAAGCCGGTCGTGATGTGTCCGCGCGTTGCCGCGAGGGCGGGAAGCACGGTTGCGATTGGCGTCACGATCAATGCGAGCGCGGACGTGAACGCAATGGTCCGCCACCCGATCGACGTGTCGAGCACGAGAAGTGATCTCGTCGTCCTCAGCAGCCCGACAAGGAGATCGCTCGCCCACGAAGCGGCGAGCAGGCCGAGCAACGCACCAGCGACGATAAGCAACAAGGCTTCGACGAAAAGCTGCCGGCACACGCGCGCGCGACTCGCGCCGATGGCCAGCCGCACCGCGAGCTCTTTGCGGCGCGCGATGCCACGCGCAAGCAGCAGATTCGCGACGCTCGCGCACGCCGCCGCGTGCAGCAGCATGACGAGATACATGAGTAGCCACAAGGGATCGCCAAACTGGTTGCGGACTCGTGAGAAGCCCGCGTGTCCGGGCATGAGCGCGGTCTTCCGTGCGAGGAACCGCGCGCGTTGATCAGCAGGTATCGCGGTCTCCGTTGTCGTCTCCATGATCGCCGGCCACGCGACCTGCAGCGCCGCGTCAGCCTGTTTCAGCGTCACGCCATCCTTCAACCGGCCCATCACGTGCAGCCACGACGACGTGGTTGAGGCGAACTGCGATGGATCGTTCCTCGACGCGAGCGGGACGATGATCTCCGGCGCCATGCCTGGAGCAACACCGAAGAAGCCGGGCGGCGCAATGCCAATGACCGTGAACAGGCCCTGGTCGATCCGGATGCTGCGTCCGACGACCGATGGATCGGACGCGAAGTGCCGGCGCCACGCCGAGTGACTGATGACGGCCGTTGCCGTATCGCCCGCGCTGAAGGAACGGCCGACCACAGGCCGGACGCCAAGCACGGGGAAGAACGTCTCGCTCGTTTCGAGCAGGTCCGCGGCCACGAGGTCGCCGCGACTTCCGCTCCAGTCCACGTAAACGCGGTCCACGTTCCACGCGAACAGCCCGTCGAACATCGGCACACGCGCACGGATCTCCGAGAACACGGGATGGGAAAATGACGGCTGGTCGAACCACACGAGACGCTCGGGTCGCTCGACGGGAAGGCTCTTGACGACAAGGCCATCGAGAAGGGCGAACACGCAGATCGTGGCGGCGCTGCCAAGCGCAACGATTGCGACGACGGCCGCGGCAAACCCTGGCTGGCGCCGCACCAACCGCGCGGTGTGACGGGCATCCTGCAAGGCATTCTCGAGCCACGACCAGATCCATACGGCCCGTGCGTCTTCACGCGCGACCGTGATGTTGCCCATCGCGCGACGGCTGTGGGCGGCCGCCTCGTCTGCGGGTATTCCATCGCGTTCGAGCGCGGCCTGGCGCGCGGCTCGATGGAATTCCAATTCCTCGGCAAGGTCAGCGTCGAGCTGACGGCGCCGAATCCAGAACATGATGCGCCGAAGCAGGGTGGCCATACCGCCTCACGCCATCTCGAGAACCCGCTGAATGGCATCCACGAGCCGCTGGAACTCGGCGCGCTCCGCGCTGAGCCGCTTCCTGCCGGCGGCGGTGAGTGTGTAGAACCGTGCTCGGCGATTGTTTTCCGACGCGCCCCATTCGGCTTTCACCCAGCCGTTCAGCAGCAGGCGCTGCAGCGCCGGATACAGCGAGCTTTCTCCAACCTGGAGGACCTCGCGCGAGACGATCTTGAGGCGATCGGCAATGGCGTAACCGTGCAGCGGGCCGGCAACGAGCGTTCGGAGGATGAGCAGATCGAGCGTGCCGGGCAGCAGGTCGGAAGGCTGGTTCGTGACGCCCATCGATGCTCCCATCGTTAGACGATGGGAGCATGTCCCAGCTGCGGCGCGTTGTCAACCCCCCTCGGCTGTCGATGGGAGTCGGGCACCTAATGGCTTCCGACGCTCGTGGCGCGGAGCACCCGGCGGATTTCTTCGACGAGTTTCTCCGGCGCCTCGGTCTCCGGCGTCACAGAAATGACCGGCACACCCGCGGTCGTCGCGTCGGCGCGCAGCCGATACCGGAAGTCGGCGTCGTCCCGCAGGTGCGAGACGACGAGGTTGGGCCGCAGCGCGTGCATGACGCGAAGCGCTTCTTCGGCCGAATGGGCGGGCGCAACCGCGAAGCGCAGCGCCGCCAAAATAGCCTCGCACCGCGCGCCGCTGCCCGCATCGTCGTCGGCGACGAGCACAAGAGGGGCAAAACCGTCTTCATCCGCCGGGCGCCGGCCGCCGCGCGGCTGCCGCCGACGATCCGAGCCATCTCGCCGTTCAGGGGTAGCGGTCATGCCGGGGATACTACTACGACTACTTCATCCGCGCGCACGAGCGATCGGGGATCCGTGACGCGCATCATCCGCGACGTGCGCGGACCTGCGCGTGCACCGCACACTGCCGCCGTACGGCGACGCGCCGAACGGTTGGGTCGGCCACAAACGTGTAGCGCCTTTTTACACAATTTGGCCATCCTTAATCGAATCCACGTCAATTGGGGGCCATTGGCGCTCAATAATCGAGGGGCTTGCCCGGGCACGCACGTTGCTGACGCGTGGCTCTCGTTCCCTGAACCGCAGGAGTGTGCCGATGCACCGCACGGCCCGGATAGCTTTCTCGTTGCTCGTGGTGTTATCGCTATCAACGATTGCACCACCCGGATCCGCTCGGCTGAGCGCCGTGACGGTCGCGAAGCTCGACCCGCTCTTACAACAGCGAGCGTCACTCCTGACGGGACGATCCCGCGTCATCATCCAGCCAGCGAGTGGCGTAGACGGGTTTGCCCTTGCCATGGTTATTCGCCTTGCGGGCGGCACGATCCTACGCGCGCTGCCAATCATTGGTGCGCAGTTGGTCGACGTACCGAACATCGGGTTGTCCGTCCTTGCGGCCAGCCCCCTCGTCGGCCACCTCAGCCTCGATCGGCTCGTCGTCGGCAGCATGGAACGCACTGGCCGCACGGTTGGCGGTACCGCTGTTCGACAGCAACTCGGTTATGACGGCACCGGCGTGGGTGTCGCGGTCATCGACTCGGGCGTCAACGCATCCCACGACGATCTTCGTGATGAGGGCGCTGCAGCGGCGCGGGTGGACCAATTCGTTGATCTCATCAATCGACGGACGGTGCCGTACGACGATTACGGACACGGTACGCACGTCGCCGGCATCATTGCTGGCAACGGGTTCGATTCGAGTGGTGCGCGTTCGGGCATTGCTCCCGGCGCGCGACTGATCGTGCTGAAGGCGCTCGACGCCGCCGGCCGAGGCCACATCAGCGACGTCATCACAGCTCTCGACTACGTCATCAATCAGCGTGCAAATTTCAACATTCGCGTTGTGAACCTGTCGGTCGCGACGGGTGTATATGAGTCGTACAACGTCGATCCGCTGACGCTTGCGGCAGAACGGGCGGTGCGCGCGGGAATCGTCGTCGTCGCCGCAGCGGGAAACAACGGTCGCAACGCCCAGGGACGCACACAATACGGCGGCGTCACGGCGCCCGGCAACGCTCCCTGGGTCCTCACGGTTGGCGCGTCGAGTCACATGGGAACAACCGATCGCGCGGATGATACGATCGCGCTGTTCAGCTCGCGCGGGCCGACGGCGATCGATCGCGCTGTGAAGCCGGATGTCGTCGCGCCGGGCGTCGGGATCGAATCGCTGAGCGATCCCAATAGCGCGTTCTACGCGACGCGCTCTCCCTATTTGTTGAATGGCACGGTTGCAACACCTTATCTCCCGTATCTCAGCCTGAGCGGCACGAGCATGGCGGCACCGGTGGTCAGCGGCACTGTCGCGTTGATGCTGCAGGCGAATCCATCGCTTCAGCCTCACGAGGTGAAAGCGATCATCGAGTCGACGGCCGGGTTTTCGCCGGCATACGACAGGCTGACGCAGGGCGCCGGATTCCTCGACGCGAACGGCGCCGTGGCACTCGCGAGGCAGTTCATATCAACCCCCGTGTGCGACGCGCTGAATTGCGTCGCACTCTCGAGCATCACCGCCGTAAGTGCGACCGCTGCTGATAGCCAGACCGTCGTGTGGGGCACCACCGATGGCGAGACCGTCGTCTGGGGCACCAGTGATGGTGAGACGGTCGTCTGGGGCACGAACGACGGAGAGACGGTGGTGTGGGGGACCAGTTGCCCCGATTCGAGCTGCGAGCCAGTCATCTGGAACGGGTCGTGACGGCGCCGGTCAGTATTGCGGCACCCGGCGTCCTCGCCTGGCGCGACCTGCCGAAGGCTGCGCGGCTCTATGTCGCAACCGTGGTCGTGCTTGGCGCAGCTGCGCTCATTGCCAGTGTGCCCGCCTCGCTGCCCAGGCCGCTGCTGTTCGTATCGCTGCTCGTTGCGGCGTGCCTGACCTCCACCTGGAAGGTCAACCTGCCGCTCGCGCTCGCCAGCGGGTCCACGCTGTCAGTCTCGTATGCGGCCAACCTGATGGCGCTGATGCTGCTTGGCCCGCGACCCGCGGTCCTCGTCGCGGTCGCAGGCGCATGGATGCAGTGCGCGTTCCACGTCAAGCGGCGATATCCACGCTACCGCACGCTCTTCAGCGTGGCTGCCGAAGCCATCACGATGGCTTCGACAGGCCTTGCGTACGTCTCGCTGGGCGGTCAACCGGCGTCCACGGCGTGGGCGGTGCCTGGCGGACCTCTCGTCGGCGCCATTGCGACGTACTTCCTGCTGAACACGGGTCTCGTGGCAGGAGCGATTGCACTCACAACCGACCGAACGTTCTTGCGCGTGTGGCGCGACGACTTCCTCTGGAGCGGCGCTGCCTACATGGTCGCTGGCACCGCGGGCGCCATTGCCGCGATCATCGTGGCGCGCGGCGAACACTGGACGGCGCTGCTGATGGTCGCGCCGGTATACCTCACGTATCGCACCTATCAGCTGTTTGTTGGCCGCCTCGAAGACCAGAGGCGGCACATGGAGGAATCACGCCGGCTCCACCAGCAGACAGTCGCGGCGCTGGCGACCGCGGAAGAAGCCAATCGGCTCAAGGACCAATTCCTGGCGACGGTCTCTCACGAGCTACGCACGCCGCTTACTGCGATTCTCGGATGGGCCGATATGCTTCACACTGGGAAGATCTCCGAGAAACGTCGCGACCGCGCATGCCGCGCCATCTACGAAAGTGCGCGTCTGCAGGCGCAACTGATTGAGGAGTTGCTCGACATCGCGCGCATCGTGTCCGGAAAGCTGCGGTTGGAGCGCGCCGAAGTTGCGTTCGAAGATGTCGTACGCGGTGCACTTCAGATCGTCCAGCCTGCCGCGCTCGCCAAGCGGATTCACATCACGATGGATCTCGACGGCCGCACCGGCGCGCTCTGGGCCGACGAGGCGCGGCTCCATCAAGTGGTCTGGAACCTGATGTCGAACGCGGTGAAGTTCACACCCGAAGGCGGTGCGGTGCTCGTGAGCGTACGACGTGTGGGGAACGCCGCCGAGCTTGTGGTCACCGATAACGGTGAGGGGATTCCCGCTGCGTTTCTGCCCTGGGTCTTCGAACCCTTCCGGCAGGCCGACGGCACGACCACGCGTCCGCACGGCGGCCTTGGTCTCGGTCTCTCCATCGTCAAGCATCTCGTGGAAAGTCATGGCGGGACGATTCGCGTGCAGAGCGGCGGCGCGGGCGAAGGCGCAACCTTTACCGTCCGGCTGCCGATGGTGCCGATCCCGGCCACTCCTGGCGGTCGCGAACACACAGCGCCCGAATCCAGCGCCGCTCGACAGCCGGTGTCGCTCGCTGGTCTGTCGGTATTGGTGGTCGATGACGACGAGGCAAGTCGCGACGTCATCGCGGCGCAGCTGCAAGAACGGCACGGGCTCGTGCTGACGGCGGCGTCAACCGAGGAGGCGCTGATGGTGCTGCAGCGCGAGCCGGTCGACGTGTTGCTGGCCGACCTCGGGATGCCGCACGAGGATGGCTACGCGCTCATTCGGAAAGTGCGCGCGTCGCATGCCCCGCGCATTGCCGCGATTCCCGCGGCGGCACTCACCGCCTTTGCGCGTGAGGACGATCGCCTCCGCGCCCTGCGGTCCGGTTTTCAGCTGCACATCCCGAAGCCCGTCGACGCGGACTCGATCGCCGCCGCCGTCGCGAGCCTGGGCAGGGCTGACCCCGCGCACGACGCTCATTCCGCCCTGAGCGCGACCGACGGTTCCAGTCTCGAGGCGCGCCGGGCAGGAACGTAGCACGCCAGCACGGCGACGCCGAACAGCACAATCGAGACGAAGAGTAGCGTCAGCGGATCGCGTGCGTGCAC
>JBKOZS010000181.1:0-21183 GCA_046726015.1 Acidobacteriota bacterium | reverse complement strand
TGGGGCGTCCTGCGACCTAAGGACGCCTAGGCGCGCACCGCGCGCCTGCGAGGAGCGGAGCGGGGTCAGGGGCCCCGCGAGCGACGAGCCGGGGTGTGGGGCGGAGCCCCACGTGATTATGACGCTTCGGCTTGTACTTTTTGGGCGTGTGACCAGTCGGTGTAGAAGACCTCGGCGATCTTCCTGGCGACGCGGGAGTCGTTGACCACCACGCCGACTTCGCGGCGGCCGTCCAGTTCCAGCTTGCGCAGGCTCTGGCTGCCGACGAAGGCCTCCTTCCCGTCGCGGACGATCGCCCGCACGTGCAGCCGCATGTCGGCCAGCTTCCTCACTTTCACACCCGGCAGCTTCTTCTCCAGCTTGCCGATGATCCGGATGTCAACGCCGGCCTTTGCCCGCTCGAGGAGCACGCCCTGCAACAGGTTGTCGGTAACCTGCTCGTCGTAAATCAGCAAGGTCTTCTTTGCGCTCTTGAGGAACTCGGTCAAGACCTGCCGCGACGTCTCGGGGCTCACGACGAGGCGCTTGCGCCCCGGCTCGTACGTCGTGCGGTTGTTGTCCGCTTCAAAGAGCTTCGTCGCTTCGGCGACCAGACGCTTGTCGCGCGTGACCACGCCAAAGCTGCGGCTCTTGTTGATGTCGACCTTGGTGAAGTTGAAGCCGTACACGTGAAGCGTGCGATCGACGATCATCATCTTGCCGTGATAGCGCGGGAGATCGTCGGCCGTGCGCGACACGGTGGCGCCGCACTCGAGCAGCCGCTGCTCCAGCTTTCGCAGCGCATTTTCCCCTCCACGGTTCGTGTGCGCTATGAGCGCGCGCACGGCCACGCCGCGGCCCACCGCGGCATGAAGCGCCTCTTCAATCTCGCTCCGGTCCATGCGAAAGATGACGATGTCGATCGCCTTCTTTGCTTTCTTGATCGCTTTGACGACCGGCGTCAGGCCGGCGTCGGGTTGAATGATCAGCTTCACTTGGTTTTTGGCTTCTTTTCGGCCCACTCCACCGCCGCGTGCCCCTCGGGATCGAGCTTGAGTATGGCATTCGTGACGCGGTCGCGGCGCAGTTCCAGGGGCACATTCACGTCGTAACAGATCTCCTCGTCGGACGAGGAACTGAGCTCGAAGTCTATACGAGAGCGGCGCAGGATCGCCTCGACCTCGCCGCGGCGGCTGTCGGTGTCGTCCCCCATCTTGATCTTCAGGAGGAAGCTCTCGCCTGTCTTCGGCTCGAAGGATTCGATGACCCAGAGCGCGACGAGAATGAATGCGGCCGAGAAGACCGCGATCGCGTAGAGGCCGACACCGGAGGCAAGCCCCACCGCAAGCGTCGACAGCATGACGCCCGCGTCTTTCGGGTCGGCGATCTTTGCGCGGTAGCGGACGAGGCCGGCCGCGCCGACCACGCCGAATGCGCGGGCCAGGTTCGTGCCGACGACGAGCATCACGACCGAGCCAACGATCGCCAGAATGATTTGGGTCTGGATGACGGCCGGCTGCCGCGGCGGTGTGCCGCGGCGCCGCGGACGGAGCGCGAGCGCAGCGCCAAGCGCGGCGGCGAGCGGCAGGCGCACCAGGGCATCGAGGATCTCCGCGACCGTGTCGGTTGGCGTGGACTGCTGCGGCGGCGGATTGGTCAGCGTCGCCGGGTCCGGCTGCCGCGCATCCGCGCCCGAGATGGCGAGCGGCAGCATGAGCAGCAGCGCAAGGGCCCATCTCCTCATCGTCATTTCAGCGCGAGCCCTTCTTCGATTTTCTGTTTGAAACGCCGGATGAATCGGTTGGCGATCTGTGGCGCGTATCCGCCGGCGCGGAACGCGTCGTCCCATTGCTGATCGGTGAGCTTTGCAAGCTTTTCGCAGATCCATTGCACATCGTCCGGCGTGATGCGTTCGACCAGCGCGCCATGGCGGCCGCGGTAATCGAACCGCACATGACGGTTGACGACTCCCTTGATGAACGGCGTCTGCTCGAAGATCTCCACGTCGCCGCGAGGCGCGTCGATGACGCCGGTGCGTCCGAATGATTGCCCGAGATCGCGTGCGACGTACCAACGGCGCGCCCCCTCGAACGGCTCGGACAGGTCGTAAATCACGTTCTGCTCGTCCTTGAGATCTGAGTTGCCCATCATGACGTGGAGCACGAGCAAGCCGTTTTGCTCGCGGGTGCCGACGAACGGTCCGCGGTAATACGACCAGGTGCCGTTCGCGTCGAGCCCGTACAGGTCGGGTTTGCTCTCACGAAAACGCGCCGGCAGCTGAGGATTCTTTTCCGGCGCCCCCTTCGCGTTCCACTTGCCGACGTAGTAGACCGGAGGCTGATGGTAGCCAACGCCCCACAGGATGCGCGACGCGGTGACTTCGGTCGGGGCCTCCGGCGGGAATTTCACGCTCCACTCGCGGTCGCCGGCCCCGGCGACGGTCAGGCCTGAGCTGAACCCGAGCTTCTTGACCTCGATCACCTTGTACGTGGCGTCCGGGTCAGGGGCAAGTCGTTTCCCACCCACACCCCAGTACAGGTCACGGCCAGGTTCCGGCGCATGCCAAAGCTCAGCTAATTGTGCGGCCGTCGGTGGTTCCGCGAGAGTAGAGCGAATGGCGGGATGGCAAGATGCCATCAGGGCGAGCGTGATGCTCAAAAGCACGGCGTTCCGACGCATTCCTCCGGCTGAAGTGCAAGCTGTGGGCCAGAGAGCTCAACGGTTACCGGAAGTCGTGCGACTCGACGGGAGGCGAACCACCGCCAATCGACTGGACTCGCTCCGCCTTCACCGAGGTGACCCCTTCCTGGATCTGCAACGTGCCTTCGACGAGCAAATACGGCTCTCCGACGATTGCCGCGCGCTGCTCGGTGTACAAGTCGGGGCGCACGATGATGTTCGCGATCCCGGTTTCATCTTCGAGCGTGAGGAACACGAACCCTTTCGCCGTGCCGGGACGCTGCCGCGTAATGACCGCGCCAGCGACACGGACGCGGCGACCGTGCCGCCCGCGCGGGAGATCGCTCGCGCGCAGCACGCCGCGCAACGCGAGCTCCGCGCGCCGAAGTGACATCGGGTGCGGGCCGATCGTCAGGCTCGTGCCCGCATAGTCCGCGAGCAGGCGCTCGGGAACGGTCATCGGCTTGAGAGGCGATGCGCGATGTGCGATGTGCGATGCGCGAGGGTCGAGGTCCGAGGTCCGAGATCCGAGGTCCGAGGTTCGAGGGTCGAGGTCCGGCAGATCTTCGTTGCCTTTGCGGGCCTCGGTCCTCGATCCTCGGTCCCCGACGGTTGCGCCTCGCTCCTCGATCGCGCCTCGCTCGAAGAGTTCCCCCGCGGGACGATTTGCCTGCTCGACCTGCCACAGCGCCGTCCGGCGATCGAAGCCAAAGGCATTGAGCGCGCCGATTTCCGCAAGCGTCGCGATCTCGTCGCGCCGGAGACCGGTGCGGCGGATGAGATCGTCGAGGGTGGAGAAGCGAGGCGCGAGGTGCGATGCGGGAGGCGCGACGGACACGGATGGCGGCGCTGGGCTGAAAATCGGGAGTGGCCATACGTGAGAGCAAATGTTGCAAAAACCTTCATGCGTATGCAGGCTTTCGAGCATCGACTCGTCATCACAGCTGCATTTCGGGCAGCGCCAATCATTTTTCTCTGCTCGCGCATCGCGCCTCGCACATCGCACCTCGCCGCCGCACGCCGCGATCGCCTCCCCCACCTCGCGGCGGAGCCCATTCACGTACATCAATCCGAGACGTACGCGGCCGTCGGGCTCGACGCGGCACAACCAGTCGGAGATCTGCACGTCGATCGACGCGAAGCGGACGCCGTGACGCTGCGCGTCCTTCACGAGCGTGGACGGGTGGTAGAACCCCATCGGCTGGTTGTTCAGCATCGCGGTGTAGAACGCCGCCGGATAGTGCGCCTTCAGGTATGCGCTCGCGTAGACGAGCAGCGCGAAGCTCGCGGCGTGAGACTCGGGGAATCCGTACAGCGCAAACGAGGTGATCGAGCGGATGATTTCTTCGGCCGCGTCGCCCGTAATCCCCTGCTGTGCCATGCCCGCGCGCAGCTTGCCTTCGATCTGCTGCATGCGATGCTCGGATCGCTTGAACCCGAACGCGCGCCGCAGTTCCTCCGCCTCGCCACCGCTGAATCCCGCCGCCACCATGGCCATGCGGAGCAGCTGCTCCTGGAACAGCGGCACGCCCAGCGTCCGCTCGAGGATCGGCTGCAGCGACGGATGCGGATACATCACGGGTTCCTGTCCCTGCCGGCGCTTCAAGTACGGATGCACCATCTGCCCGACGATCGGTCCCGGCCTGATGATCGCCACTTCGACGACGATGTCGTAGAACGTGTGCGGACGCAGCCGCGGCAGCGTGGCCATCTGCGCGCGCGACTCCACCTGGAAGATGCCGATCGTGTCCGCCTCCTGCAGCATGCGGTAAACGTCGGGATCGTTGGGGGGAAGGTGTGCCAAGTCGAGGCGCGATGTGCGATGCGCGAGGCGCGACGAGGTGCGCGATTCGAGGTGCGATGCGTGAGGCGCGACGTGCAACGAGGCGTCAGACGCGAGGGGCGCTGGGGCTTTGTGATCTTCGGGTTCTTCCCGCACATCGCGCATCGCGCCCCGCATATCGGACTCGTTTACCACTTCCAACGCGTCCTGCAGGACGGCCATCATGCCCAGTCCCAGCAGATCCACCTTCACGATCCGCATGTCGGCGCAGTCGTCCTTGTCCCACTGGATGACGACGCGATCGGGCATCGAGGCGTTCTCGAGCGGAACGACCTCGTCGAGGCGTCCCTGGCAGATCACCATGCCGCCCGAGTGCTGGCCCAGATGCCGCGGCAGATCCTGGATCTGCTGCCAGAGCTGCCCGAACCGGTGGATCATCGGGTTCGTGCCGTCGAGGCCGGCATCGCGCAGGTTGCGCTCGATCGTTTCACGCGGATCGACCCACTCGAACTGGTTCATGATTTTCGCGAGCGTATCGACCTGCGCCGGATCGATGCCGAGCACCTTCCCCACTTCGCGCGCCGCGCTCCGGCCGCGGTAGGTGATCACGTTCGCCGTCATTGCCGCACCGAGCTTCCCGTACTTCTGGTAGATGTGCTGGATGACGCGCTCGCGTCGATCGCCGCTCGGAAGATCGAGATCGATGTCGGGCCACTCACCGCGTTGTTCCGAGAGGAAGCGCTCGAATAGGAGATCCATCCCGATTGGATCGACAGCGGTGATGCCAAGGCTGTAGCAGACGGCGCTGTTCGCGGCGGAGCCGCGCCCCTGGACGAGAATACCCTCCTGCCGGCAGAAATTGACGATGTCCCAGACGATCAGGAAGTAACCGGCGAGATCGAGCTTGTCGATCAGATCCAGCTCGCGTTCGATCTGGCGCGTGTGCCGCGGCTCGATCGGCCGGTAGCGCTCGCGCGCGCCGGCCTGCGTGATCTTGCGGAGAAACGATGCCATCGACTCGCCGGGAGGGACGGGATACTCGGGAAACCGGTATCCGAGATCCTCCATCGTGTAGCCGAGACGATCGGCCAGCTCGCGCGACGCGGTCAGCGCCTGCGGGAGATCGTTGAACAACCGCGCCATCTGCTCCGGCGGCTTGAAATAACGCTCCGCGTTGCAGCTCAATCGCCGCCCGGCGCGCTCCACCGTCGTCTTGTGACGGATGCAGGTGAGCACATCGTAGAGCGGACGGTCCGACGGCTGCGCGAAGCGGACACCGTTGGTGGCGACGATTGGAACGTGAAACGCGGCGGCGAGATCGCGCAGCGCGTGGTTGTCCGCTTCTTCGTCGCGCAGCAGGTGGCGCTGCAGCTCGATGTATGTGTGCTCGCGGCCGAACAGGCCAACGAGCCGATCGACGAGGCCGCCGACACCGAACCGCGAGCCGCTGATCATGGCGCGTCCCGCCAGCGCGATCAGGCCCGTCGTCGCTCCCTCGAGATCCTCGAGCGCGAGCGCCCCTTCGCCCTTCGGGGCCGCAAGCTTCATCTTCGTCAGCAGGCGACAGAGATTGCGATAGCCCTGCCGGGATTCGATGAGGACGGGGAGCTTGAAAATGGAATCCGAGGCGCGAGGCGCGAGGTGCGAGGTGCGATCCGAAGTCCGAGATTCGTTTGACGTCCGATCGTTCGGGCCTCGGGCCTCGGGCCTCGAACCTCGGCCCGCCATCGTCAGTTCGGCGCCGATAATCGCCTTGATGCCGGCCTTTTTCGCGGCAACGTGAAACCGCGGTGCGCCATAGACGCCGTCGCGATCAAGCAACGCGAGCGCCGGGTACCCGAGTTCCGCCGCGCGCGCGACGAGCGCTTCGGGCAGCGACGCCCCATCCAGGAATGAAAACGCCGACGAGGCGTGGAGTTCGATATACACGGGGTCAGTCGCGCTGCACGGCCCACGGCGTCGTCACGAAGCCACGAAGGCACGAAGCACACGAAGGGCAACCCGACAGGCATTCCAAAAACCATTGCGTGACGAATCTTCGTGAACTTCGTAGCTTCGTGAGCATCGTGATGAGCCGTTCGCCGTGACAGTGAACCGCGCCACTAGTCGTACACGCCTTCGAGAAACCAGCGTCCCGTCGATCGATCCTGGAAGATGCGGCAGATCGCACCGCTCGCGAGCGCGACGTCCCATTCGTCCCTGTTCCAGGAATGATTCGCTGATAGGGTGTCTGCATTACTCAATGCGAGTGGGGCCCCACCCCCACTCGCTCGCGCTCGGCGGTCCGGCTTCGCCGGACTTCGCTCCGCCGCCTCGCGCGGGCCGCAGGCGCTCTCTCCATTCCCGTGGCTTCCGCCTTTCGGCGGAAGATCGCACGCCGCGCGCGCCCACCATCCGCCCGACGTGCGCCAGGGGCCCGCGGCCTGCGTCACCGCGCCAGACGGCATGCCGCGGCGTGATGCGGACAGGAACACCGGCCGGCCGCGTTCGACGTTGACGCGAATCGCGGGAGGAACGCGCTGACGGCGGATGACGACGTCCGCGGGCCCGGCCTTGGGATCCGGCAGCTGCGGATCGCCGCCCTCGCGCGACGGTGATTCCGGCGCGAAGCGCCGCATTTCCAACGCGCCCGGCTGATGAGTGTCCACGAGCGCCGGGGACCCGACACGCGACTCGCCGACCAGCGCCGACAATCGCGCCGTTAGCGTGGAGAGCGTCTCCGGCGACGGTAGCGCGCGCTCGAGCAGCGAGAACTGCGTGATCCGCGCGGGGGCGGGATCCAGCTCGATTTGGACCACATCGATTGCCGCGGACGGTGGATGCGATTCGAGATCGAGGAGCAGCAGCGTGCGCAGGACGCGCGCATCGCGCATCGGCGCCGGCAGTTGCAGGACGCGCGCGTGCGTCGATCGATCGGTCAACCGCAGATCGAGATGCACCGCGGCCGCGCCGCGATCCGCGCGCTCGAGCGCCACCGAAAGCGGATCGAGGAGCCGGGCCAGCACGAACGACAACGGCTCGAGGCCGTCGAGCGGCCACTCCAGTTCGAGCCGCTCCAGGTATCGCGGTGTTTCGCCGTCAGGGACGAACGGCTGCGCGTCGAGTCCGCGCGCGAGCCGCTGCAGCGCTGTCCCGCGGCGGCCCAGGCGCGACGACAAGTCCGCTGCCGGCAGCGCCGCGAGATCCGCGAGCGTCACAATGCCCCACGATTCGAAAATCCCGTACGGCCGCGCGCGATCGCGGACGTTCATGGCCGGCGGCAGCACCTCGAGCGGCCGCAGCGCGGCGATCGGCAGCGGCGCCAGCGCCGCCGCCGTCTCCGCGACGACGCCGGCCACGCCGCCGATGGCGTCGGACGGCAGGTCCGGCCGGCACAAGAGGCGCGCGGCGGTCTGTGTCGGCGCAATCGCGGTCCGCGCACGCACCCCCGCTTCGCGCGCGACGCGATCGATCTCCGCCGCGATGACCGCCGGTTCCCCGATCAGCCGCCCGAGCCCCGACACGTCCAGCAGGATTTCGCGATCGCTCGCGCGCATCACGCGCGGCGAAAAATCACGCGCCAGCGCCAGCATCGCCGCACTGTCGTCACCATGCACACACGCGTATACCGTCGTCCGCGGGACGATGACCGGATCCGTTTGCCGCCCTTTTTCAGATCCGTGAGATCCGTGTGATCCGTGGTTGAGATCGCGTAGGAACAGGGCCAGCTGCGTCACGGTTTCCGACGACACGACGTCGGGGATCGGGGGAGTGAGATCATCGTAAGAAGGAATCGACATGGTCATCGCGAGCTCACCACTCTCGGCGCAGGTGCAACACCCCTGAACAATCGCGCGCGGCTGCCGCGGCCCGACCACTGCGGGGGGCTCGACTCGAGCGCGATCGTGACGCCGCCCGGGCTACGCGCGATCCGTTCCGTGCCGATCAGGAGCGCGGCGGTATCAGATCCTTCGATAATCCGTGCGATGCGCATCCATGTCGTCCAGGGAAACCGGCGGATCGAGGCCGCAGTGACGTCTGCGAGATCGAGGACGGCGAGGCCGAAGCCGCCCGCCTGCAGGACGAGGGAAAAGGCTTTGAGCGCGCGCGCGGGATCGCCCGCTTCGCGTACCCACAACAGCCGCGCGAGATCGATGCCGTGGGCATCGGCCGACAACGGATCGAACGTGTCGCAGGCGTCGATGAGCGCCACCGCTTCGCCGCGCGCCGTTGCGGCCCCGAGCATCTGCACGGCAATCGTGGTTCGCCCGCTGGACGAGGCACCGGTAATCTCGGACAGGTGGCCGCGGCGGAGGCCGCCGCCGAGCGCCGCGTCGAGCTCGGTGCAGCCGGTCGGGGCAAGCCGCTCCACCGGTGTGTCGGACGATGGCGCGGCACTGGTCAACGTGATGTCGAGCTTGCGGGCACGAAGCAGGGATTCGAGCGCGGCACGCATTCGCTTTTTGTTCGCCTCTCGGGCGAGTATACGCGGCGGCACGTCCCGCGATCAAGCACCACCGCTAAGTGATACGCTGGCTTACGCTTGTTGCGTCGCGCCTTTGCCGCGTTCACCTACCGCGACTTCCGTGTCCTCTGGCTCGGAGCGTTCACCTCCACGGTTGGCAACTGGATGCAGGAGGTTGCCCAGGCATGGCTCGTCTTCGACCTCACCAAGTCGTCGTTCTACCTGGGCCTTGACGATTTCCTCGGGCAGCTCCCGATCCTGCTCTTCACGTTGATTGGCGGCGTCGTCGCCGACCGGCACGATCGACGTTACCTCCTGCTCGGATCGCAGTTCACCCAGATGACCACGGCCTTCGTGCTGGCCGGCCTGATCTTCTGGCACATCGTCCGTGTCGAACACATCCTGCTGCTGTCGTTCCTGACGGGAATGGGACAGGCGTTCGGCGGCCCCGCCTACCAGGCGTTGATTCCGTCGCTGGTGCAGAAAAGCGATCTGCCAAACGCGATTGCGCTCAACTCGATTCAGTTCAACCTCGCGCGGGTCGTCGGGCCGATCCTCACGGGCACGACGCTCGCGGCATGGGGAGCCGCCGCCTGCTTCGCGCTGAACGGCCTCTCGTTTCTCGTCGTGATCGTCGCGTTGCTCGCGCTGACCATCAAACACATTCCCCAGGCGGAAAAGAAGCCAATGATGCACGACCTGAAGGGAGGGCTCCGGTATGCGAAGGGACAACCCGCCATCATTGCGCTGACGATCCTCGCGGCGTTGACCACGTTTCTCGGCCTGCCGCTGCTCACGTTCCTCCCCGTCTTCGCGCGCGACGTCTTCCACGGCGACATCAATCGCTTCAGTCACATGATGGCGTTCTCGGGGATGGGGGCCGTCTGTGGCGCGCTGATCGTCGCGTGGCTGGGACGCTTCCGTCACATGGGACTGACGCTGCTGCTCGTGCAGGCCACGTTCGGCATGCTGCTCGTCGCCTTTGCCGTGTCACGCGTATCGTGGCTTAGCGATGCCTTGCTCTTCTGCACCGGCGCGTCGCTGCTGATGGTCTTCTCGATGACCTCGTCGCTCGTGCAGCTGATCGTGCCGGATCACCTCCGCGGCCGGGTGGTCAGCATCTACATGGTGGCGTTCAGGGGCGGGATGCCGCTGGGAAGTTTAGTCGCCGGCTACGCCGCCAGCCGCAGCTCGGCGCCGCTCGTCCTCGGCATCAATGGCGTGTTGATCCTGGTGGTGGCTGTGTACTTCCTGATTCGCAGCCACGGGCTAAGGGAGCTTTAAAGGAAGCGAAGAATCGAAGCGAAGAATCGAAGGAGAACCAGATCTCAGGCCGTGAGTATCCATCCGGCGCCGAGCGCGATCGACGAGACGCCGACGAGGATGCCCGCGCCCTGACCGACGCGCTCCAGCGCACGCGCGGAAAGGATACGCGCGAGAGCCACGCCGAACAGTGCCATCGATAGCAGGATCCCCACCGCGAACACACCGATCAGAACGGCAAGGAACGGCAGCGGCGCGCTGCCAAGGCCCGCACCGAATGGGGTGAGCATCGCGAGCGCGCGCAGGCTGCTGATGGCGAACGCCGCACCAATGATGGTCGGCAGATGCGAGTGCGCCGCGATCGCCGGATGCCGCTCGCGGCGTCCGACGTGCAGGTGCCAGTGCGGCTGCGGCTCGCGGCCGTGCACGTGCGTGTGGCCGTAGACGCGTCCCGAAAAAATGCCGGCGAGCGCGAGTCCGCCCATCACGATGAGCAGCACGCCGCCGAGCACGTCCCCGCTGCGCTCCACCACGGCCGGAAGCGTCCATCCCGCGAGCACGATCAGTCCGGCGCCAAGGCCAAGCAGCAGCGCGTGACCGGCCGCGAAGCGGACAGCGATCCCGAGCGCGCGCGAACGCCGCGCCGATGCGGTCGCAATCGTGCCATCAACCGTCAGTGCAGCAATCGCCATCAGGTGATCGGCGCCGAGACCGTGGAGGAAGCCGAGGAACAGGGCGGTGCTCAGAAGAACCAAGATGGTCGATTATAACGTGCCGAGGTCCGAGGTCCGAGGTCCGAGGTCCGAGGTCTGAGGTCCGAGGTCCGAGGTCCGTGGCCCTCGCGCATCGTTACCGCAGCGTCCACTCGACCGGCACGTTCGTCGGCCTGAAGCAGACGGCGTCGTCGCACGCTTGATAGCGCAGCGTGCCCTTGATCGTCAGCGGTCCTCCCTTCTTCGTCCGCGTGATGTCCTGGACGATGCGGAATGGTTTCGAGTAGACAAGCTGTGTTTCATTCAGGGGCTCGAACAGCAGCTTCTCGGGCAGCGGAAATTTCGGCGTCGCGGTGGTGAATGCCGGATCCTTCTCGAGCGTCAGCGTCACGACAATGTAGCCGTCCTGGCCAGGGGCGTAGACGTGCATCTTCGGCTTGGGCGTGACGTCGACGAACAGCGACACTTTCCCATCAGCTGCCACCTTGTCGCTGACCGATGTCGTCACCGTCACGTGCAGAGTTTCGACGGGCCCCGCCGTCATCATCGGCATAAGCAGCGCCAAGAGAAACACTCGCATCGTGAATAGATTATCCCATCCAAACGAAAAGGGCGGCCCCACATACGGGGACCGCCCTTTTCGCTCCGTCTACGGCCTATGCTCTCTGCTTACCCGCCTTCGCCGCGAAGCGGACTCCGGCGGGCAAGCGGCTTACTGCTTGTGTCGCGTAATCTGATCCCACAGCGTCGCGCCGCCGCCGCCAACGATGGCGCCAATAGCTGCGCCTTTCTTGCCACCGATAACGGCGCCGAGCCCGGCGCCGGCGCCGGCTGAGGAACCGATGATGATCGCGCTCTTCTTAACCGAGCGCTTGCTGCGCACCACGCGCTCGCTGGCCGGCTGATATGCCACGCGGCGCGGCGTCGCGGGGGCTGCCGCCGGATACTGCTGCACCGGCACCACACGCGTGTTCTCGAGTGGCACGAACTGCTGCGGCGCCGGGACCGCATAGTTCACAGGCAGCGGCGCCGCGGCTCCCTGCTGATACGCGACCGGTGTCGCCATCGGCGCGGCAGCATACTGTCCGCTCACGCACTCGACCTGCGAAACGGTCGCGCCGTTGATCACGACGGGCCGCACGAGCGCGCGCTGGTTCGGCTCGCAGCTCACCGCCATCGGTGCCGCAGCATTTCCGATGGCTTGCGCGCGCGTGTCAGCGCCGTCGCGGGTGCCGCAGCCAACGAGCATCAGCGCGCTTGCGCCCAGTGCCACGGCCGCGGTCGTCGTTTTCTGTCGAATCGAGTGCGTCATGATCTCCTCCAGTGGCAGGCCTGCCGCCTCCGCACGCTGTCGGTGGGCAGCAGCCTCGGCCAGGGTTACATCAAGAGCGCTGCCAGTGAGTCGCAAGACAAAACACGCGTTTTCAGGCCTGATTTGCGCTGTTGTCGGGGGGATGCCAGAATCGATTGTCCTCAGAAGGGCTCAACCACGGAGGACAGTTACGGCGGCCACTGATGGCACAGATCAGAACGGATCACAAACACGGATCACAGCCACGGCACACGGATTTCGCGGATCGAGTGGAGCCACGGATCAGTCCTGAATGCCGATCCGTGGTATCGGTGTAATCCGTGAATCCGACATGATTATTCGAACGGACGGCGCCTCACTGTTATTTGTCACGCAACCGGATCACGCGAGGCTTGCCGCGGATCTGTTGAACCAATGGAACGGGCTCCAGGATCACCCGCGGCGCGATGCACTGCTGCTGGCGACCCGCGAGCACGACAACGGCTGGCGCGAGCTGGATGAAGAGCTCCTCTTCGATCGGGCCACCGGGCGCGCATTCGACTTCATCACCGTGCCGGATCCGGTGAAGCACAGCATCTGGCCGCGGGGGGTCGATCGCCTCGCCGAGACCTCTGCGTATGCAGCGGCGCTGGTAGCGCAGCACGCGGTCTTCGTTTACGACAGCCATCGCGACGAGCCCGCCTGGGCGGCGTTCTTTGCGGGCCTGCGCGAGCGGCGTGACGACCTGCGTGCGCGTGCCGGCCAGACGGCGGAGGAGCTCGAGGCGGATTATCCCTATCTCGCCGTCGTCGATCTCCTGTCGCTCACGTTTTGCAACGGGTGGCGCGACAATCACCAACGATTTGCGACGCGCACGCGCTGTGACGATCGCGGGCTCGTGATCGACCCCTCGCCATTTGCCGCCCCATCCGTGCCGCTCCGCGTTCGCGCCCGCCGGCTGCCCGATCGCCGCTATGCCTCCGCAGCGGATCTCCGCGCTGCTTACGAAGACGCGACGCCGGAGTTCCTCGAGGGAGACGCCCGCGGAGTACATCCCGCATGACCCGCGTGCTCGTCGTCGAAGACGACAGGGACATCGCGGACTTGATCCTTCATTATCTGCAGCGGGCCGGGCACGTGGTCGACACGGTGAGCTCGGGCGCGCTGGTGATGGCGCGCGTGGCGTCGGCCCCGCCCGACGTGATCATCCTTGATCTCATGTTGCCCGGCATGGACGGCATGCAGGTGTGCGCGGCGCTCCGGCGCGAACCCACGACAGCGGCCGTTCCGATCATCATGCTCACGGCGCGCGGTGAAGAGGCCGATCGAATCGCAGGACTCGAGCTTGGTGCGGACGACTACGTGACGAAGCCGTTCAGCCCCAAGGAGCTGGTCGCGCGGGTCGCGGCGCTGCTCCGCCGGACGCAGCGCGCCGCGCCTGATGACGTGCTGAACTACGGGCCCGTGACGATCGATATCGGGCGCCACGCGGTGTTCGTGAACGACGTCGAGGTGCGACTGACGGCAAAAGAGTTCCTGCTCTTGCAGTACCTCGTCCAGCACCGCGGGCGCGTGCTGTCGCGCGACCTGCTGCTGACCGACGTATGGGGATACCAGTACACAGGAGGCACGCGCACCGTCGACGTGCACATCCGGCGCCTGCGCGAGAAGCTGCCGCTCCTTGCCGACGCGATCACGACCATCAAGCAGTTCGGTTACAAGCTCGAAGAGCGTCCCTGACGTGACGTTCCGCACGAAGATCTTCTTCTCCGCTCTCGGGTCCGCGGCGCTCGCCGTGCTGGTGGCGACGCTGCTCGTGTCGTGGTCCGTGCGCAACCACCTGGAGCAGCGCATCGAGCACGAGCTCAGCACCGAAGCGCGGCTTGCAGCCGAAGTACTGTCGCACCGTGCCGCAGCCAGCGAAGCCGAGCTCGACGCGGAAGCGGACGCGCTCGGCCGGATCCTCACGGCGCGCGTCACGTTCATTGCGTCTGACGGGCGAGTCGTCGGCGATTCGGAGTTGACGCCGGAACAGATCCGCACGCTTGAGAATCATGGCAGCCGGCCCGAGATCGTGCAGGCGCTCCAGCAGGGCGCTGGCACTGCGCGCCGCCACAGCACGACGCTCTCGGCCGACATGATGTATGTCGCCGTTCCGGTTCGAAACGAGGGCATGCCGCTGCTTGCGGTCGTCAGGCTGGCGCTGCCGC
Source organism: Acidobacteriota bacterium (assembly GCA_046726015.1). Classification (GTDB taxonomy): domain Bacteria; phylum Acidobacteriota; class Vicinamibacteria; order Vicinamibacterales; family 2-12-FULL-66-21; genus QHWT01. The sequence goes on along the minus strand of JBKOZS010000181.1, from coordinate 6,821 downwards.
TGACCGAAGTGGATCGACAGCTCGCGCGGGTCCGCGCCTTTGCTGCGCTCGGGTTTGTCGCGGGCGTACTCGCGGCGCTGGTGCTCACGTGGATCTTCTCGGCTCCCCTGGCGCGCCGTCTTCGATCCATCGAGGACCGGGCTCGCCGGTACCAGGGCGGAGACTTCACGCGCACGACGCCGGACTACGGCGACGACGAAATCGGCGCGGTCTCACGAACGCTCGACACGCTTGCGTACGACTTTGCGAACCGCGTGGCCGGGCTCTCCGAAGATCGCGCCCGCATGGAAGCCATTCTTGCCGGGATGATCGAAGGGGTGCTCGTCGTCAACGAGCATGGACGATTGCAACTGGCAAACGCCGCCGCAAGGCGCCTACTGCGGATCGATGGCGCGATCGAGGGACGGCACTACCCGGAAATCGTTCGGCAGCCGGCCGTCGCGCAGCAGATTACGGCGGCGCTCGCCGGACAGGTGACGGCGAGCGTCGAGCTCACGGGCATCCGCGATCCCTCGACAACGCTGATCGCGCGGACGGCGCCGGTCGCCTCGTCAGGCGGACGCGGTGCCGTGGTCGTCCTGCACGACATCACGGATCTGCGACGAGCTGATCAGATCAGGCGGGACTTCGTGGCCAACGTCTCGCACGAGCTGCGCACACCGCTCACGGCTATCCGCGGCTACGTGGAGGCGATGGCCGACGCCGACCCGGACGACAGCCGCCGCTTCCTCGAGATTGTGCAGCGGCACACGCTGCGCATGGAGCGGCTGGTGCGCGATCTGCTGCGGCTGGCCCGCCTCGACGCCGGGCAGGAGCCGCTCGATCGTGTGCCCTGCTCCATCGACAGCTTGTTCAGTTCAGTCGAAGCGGATCTCGCGGGATTGTTGACCGCGCGCGAACAAATCGTCGACCGCCAGATCGCTGCCGATGCCGCCTCGGTAGCTGGCGATCCCGCCAAGCTGCAGGACGCGCTGCGCAACCTGCTGGAGAACGCCACGAATTACGCGCCACCCGGCAGCCGCATCACCGTGCGCGCGAGCCGCCGCAACAGTCGCATCGTCATCACGGTTGCCGATGAGGGGCCGGGAATTCCGGAAGCCGATCTCGCGCGTGTGTTCGAGCGCTTCTATCGCGTGGACAAGTCGCGCACGCGCGACGGCCGGGACCCCGGCGGCACCGGCCTCGGCCTCGCCATCGTGAAGCACTTGATCGAGCTGCACGGAGGGAAAGTGAGTGCAGCGAACCGCGCGCCACGCGGCGCACTATTCACGGTCGAACTACCCGATTGATTGGCGACTGCAGACTGCAGATTGGCGATTGACGGGATTGACGATTGCGCATTGCAGATTGGCATGGTCGACCGGCGAGTGGATTGTCGATTGCCGAATGGCGATTGGGATTGCCGATTGACGATTGGCGCACCGTGGCGAGGCAGTCTGCAATCGTCATTCTGCACTCGGTCAGGGAGCCACCGTCGCGGCCGTGGCCCAGTAGATCAGCGCCGCGATGATGCCGGAGGCTGGAATCGTGAGAATCCAGGCCCACACGATGCGTCCGGCCACGCCCCACCGAACCGCAGACAGTCGACGGATGGATCCGACACCGATGATCGCACCGGTAATCGTGTGCGTCGTGCTCACCGGCACACCAAGGTGCGTCGCGGTGAACAGCGAGATCGCGCCGGCCGTTTCCGCGGAAAAGCCGCCGACCGGTTGCAGCTTCGTGATCTTCGAACCCATGGTGTGAATGATCCGCCACCCGCCCGATAGCGTGCCCAGCGCAATCGCGGCATGCGCTAACAAAATCACCCACAGGTCGATGCGGAACGCGCTGATGTAGCCGCCGGCCCACAGCACGCCGGCGATGATGCCCATCGTCTTCTGCGCGTCGTTGCCGCCGTGCCCAAGGCTGTAGGCGGCGGCCGATGCGAGCTGCAGCCGGCGGAACCATCGATCGACGCGCGACGGCGCAAACCCCGAAAACACCCATAGCACGCCGACCATGAGGAGGAAGCCCAGGCACATGCCGATGAGCGGCGCCAGTACGATGAAGATGAGGGTCTTGGTCCACCCGGCCGGGAGGATGGCCGCAAAACCGGCCTTTGCGACCGCCGCGCCCGCATAGCCACCGATCAACGCGTGCGACGAGCTGGTCGGCAGGCCGTAGTACCACGTAATGAGGTCCCACACGATCGCCCCAACCAGGCCCGCGAAGATCACGGAGAAGGTGACGACATTGAGATCGACGAGACCAGCGCCGACCGTTTTCGCGACGGCGGTACCAAAGGTGAATGCCGCCACGAAGTTGAAGAACGAGGCCCAGATCACGGCCTTCCCCGGGCTGAGCACGCGCGTCGACACCACCGTCGCAATCGAATTGGCGGCGTCGTGGAAGCCGTTGATGTAATCGAACGTCAGCGCAACCAGGATCAGCGCGATGACCGCGGCGAGATTGGCGTCCATCCGATCAGGCGTGCTTCACGACGACGCCTTCGAGCACGTTGGCGACGTCCTCGCAGCGATCGGTGGCTTGTTCGAGGAAATCCAGGATCTCCTTCCACTTCATGATGACGATCGCGTCCTTCTCCTCTTCGAACAGCGCCTGGACGGCCGCCTGGTGCGCGCGATCCGCTTCGTTTTCGAGGCGGTTGATCTCCACCGCGCGCTCGGCTACGCCACCGCGCTTCTCGAGCGCCTTCATCGCGTACACGACCTGGTCTGTGGAGTCGATGATGATGCGCGACAGCTCGCGCGCGCCGGGACGCACCGTCTCGATGCGGTAGAGGCGGACGATGGTCGCTACTGCGTCGATCGCGTCCATGACGTCGTCGAGCGAGCGGGCCAGCGTGTGGATGTCTTCTCGATCCAGCGGAGTGACGAACGTTCGGTTCAGCCTCTGAAGAACTTCATGCGTGAGGAAGTCGCATTTATGCTCGACCTCCTTGATCTCATCAGCCTTGTCCCACACCGGCCTGTCGGGTGCGAGCATGGCGTCCAGGAGCCCGGCGCCGTGGCGAATCTGTTCGGCGAGTGCGGTGAAGTCGTCGTAGAACTTTTCTTCCCTCGGTATCAGTCTGAACGCCACTTACCCTCCGAGTTCGAAATCTTAGCAGATCGACTTCAGATTTAACCGCTTCGTCACGGGATCGTCACACCGACGGTTACCTGAGCCATGCTTGCCGACGTTTTACGTCGCAGTCACATTGACGTCACAGGTGGATCACAGCCGGCCGATAGCCTTCACCCGTTTGCTTGTGCCCGTTCGGGCACGCATCGGGGGAGGCACATGAGAGAGTTGTCCGTTACGATTGTTGCGCTGATCTTCTGCACGATGGCGGCCGGCCGGGCCGCCGCACAGGCCGATGCACGCATCACCGGTTCTGTCCGCGATCAAAGCGGCGCGCTGGTGCCGGGCGCGGTCGTTACAGTGAAGAACGAGCGGACGGGCGAAGAACGCACCGTCAAGACAAACGATGGCGCACTGTTCACGGTGGCGGGGCTGCGCCCGTCAACCTATACCGTGAAAGCGGTCTTCCAGGATTTTCAGCCGGCCAATTACGACGGTCTCCTGCTCCAGGCGGGACAGGACCTCACGATCGACCTCGAGCTTCGCGCGGCAGGCGTGACCGAGGCCGTGACGGTCACGGGTGAGGCGCCGTCGATCGATCTCGGATCGGCGCGCATGGGCGTCAACGTGAACCAGCGCGAGGTGTCCGACCTTCCCATCAACGGCCGTCAGATGTCGCAGCTCTACCTGCAGGCGCCGGGTGCGGTGAACAGCGGCACCGGAACCTTCAGCGACATCCGCTTCAGCGGCCGGGCGGTCCAGCAGAACATGATCAGGTTCGATGGCGTCGAGGGGACAGGCATCATCGATGCGTCGCCAGGCAACCTGAATGGTGAAATCCCTTCGCCGTTCAAGCTGCAGTCCAGCCTCGAGAACGTGCAGGAGTTCCGCGTCGATTCCAACAGCTACCCGGCAGAGATTGGCACTGGCACGGGCGGCCAGATTTCGGTCATTACGAAATCCGGCAGCAACCAGGCGCATGGCGCGGCATTCGGCTATTTCCGCGATGATCGGTTCGACTCGAAGAATGCCTTCGATCTTCAGAAGAGCCCGCTCACCCTGCAGCAGTTCGGCGGATCCCTCGGCGGTCCGCTTGCCCGGGATCGCGCGTTTTTCTTCGGCAGCTACGAAGGCTACCGCCTGAAGTCCGGCATCAATTTCATCGAGGCCGTGCCGAGCGCGACCGCATTCTCGCGCGCAGTGCCCGCGATTGCGCCGCTGTACGATGCGTTCCGCGGTCCAGGGTCGGTCGTGCTGCCCGGCGCGTCCGCCAATCCCGACTTCGACATTCTCCAACTCCAGTCGAATGCGAACGTCAACGAAGATTCGTTCGGCGGCCGCCTCGACGTCCGCCTGACCTCGAACTGGTCCGCGTATGGGCGGTTCTTCCGCGACAGCGGTGAGAACGATCAGCCCGAAGGGGTCACCGGCCGGCGCGCCTTCACGTCGGCCAGGCCGTCCAACGGCGTCTTCGTGCTGCAGGGCATCATCGGCGGCTCGCGCGTGAACGAAATCAAGGTCGGGTACAACTCCGCATCGACACAGGTCAACGGTGTTGCGCAGCCGGTCAATGGAATCGACCTGCAGACGATGGTGATCAACATCAGCGGTAACGTCGCGAACACCGGCATCGCGGGCCAGGGTTCATCGACGGGCGTCGCGATTCCCGGTGGACTGCTCCGCCAGAACAGCGCGACGAACGGCCGCGGCGCGCCATACGATCCCTACTCGCTGTCGTTCATCGACAACGTGAACTGGGTTGCCGGCCGTCACGCCCTGAAGTTCGGCGGCGAGGCACGGCTGATTCGCATGGAGACGGATCGCCTCGGCGGCACGACCTATACCTGGTCGAACCTGAACGACTTCCTGGCGAACCGCCTGCAATCGGTCAACTTCCTCAGCGATGTGAGCAGCGCCAGCCCGTTCAACAATGGCGCCACCGGCCCGCGCCACACCGAGCAGGAGTACTACGTCGCCTACGCGCAGGACGAATGGAGGGCCACGGATCGATTCACGCTGAACTACGGTGTCCGCTACGACTACTACACACCGCTCCGCGAGCGAGATGATCTGGTGGTGATGTTCGACACCGAGAACGGCGGCATTCTCCCGAGCTCGACGCCACTCTTCAAGTCGGCGAAGAACAACTTCCAGCCACGCGTCTCGTTCACGTGGTCGCCGACGGCCAGCGGGCGCACCGTGCTGCGCGGCGGATTCGGGCTGCTGGTCGGACCGGGTCAGACGGAAGATCAGATTCAGCCGGTCGAGAGCGACCGCATCTCGAGCACCCAGTCGAGCGGCGCATTCCCGATTGACACGAACGCTCTTGCTGCGAACTTCATCAACAATCCGACGAACCGCAGCTACCAGCCGCGCGCCTATCGCCCGCAGTACGAGATCCCCGAACGCGTGTGGCAGTACACGTTCTCCGTGCAGCGGGAACTCCCGTTCGGCCTGATCGGCACGGCCGGTTACGTGGGCAGCCAGGGTCGCAACCTGTTCCTGCGCAGCATCACGAATCAGATCGTGGATGTGCGCACCAACCCGAATCCCACGGCGAATGCCATCGTGATTCGCCAGTTCGACATCGTGAACGCCGATGGATCGATTTCGCGGCCGTTCGCGGAAGTCGACGTGAAGACGACTGGTGGACGCGACAATTACAACGCGTTGCAGTTGTCACTCGCGCGGCGCTACAACACAGGGCTGACGCTCAATTCGCAGTACACGCTGTCGCGCAGCTTCGGCACCACCGCAGGGTCGAACGAAGCGCTGACGGCCGGGAACAACGCTGTCGCGCCGGCGGACTTCGATTACGACCTCGGCTACAATCGATTCGACATCCGCCACACGTTCAACCTGAGCGCCCTCTACTCGCTGCCATTTGGCCAGGGACGGCAGTTCATGTCAGGCGCCAGCGGGTTCACGCAGGCACTGCTCGGTGGCTGGGACGTTGGCGGGATCCTGAATGCACGCAGCGGGATTCCACTCGACGTGCGCGTCACGCGCCCGGACATTGTCTATCGCGACACGGCCACCGGCGCATTTCTCAACGGCCCGTGCGCCACGTGCGTCGCGGTGATCAACACGCCGGGTGGCGGCGCATCGCGCGGCGTCCGCCGGCCTGATCTGATCCCGGGCGTCGATCCCTACAGCCACGATGGCGGACTGCAGTTCCTCAATCCGGCTGCATTCGCGATGCCGGCGCCGGGCACGTTCGGCAACCTGCAGCGTGGCCTGCTCCGCGGACCGAACTTCTGGCAGGCGGACCTGCTGGTTTCGAAGCGGTTCCCGCTCGCCGGCACCGCGAATGTCGAGTTCCGCGCCGAGGTCTTCAACCTGTTCAACCGCACGAACTACGATCTGCCGCCCCCGACGCTCAACAACGCGCTCGGCACCGGCACGAACCAGCTCCAGCCGGGCGAGCCGTTCACGCAGGCGGCCGCCGGCAGCGCGTTCGGCCGGCTGCGAAGCACGGTCGGCACCACCGTGGGAATGGGCACGAACCGGCAGTCGCAGTTCGCGGTTCGGATCAACTTCTGACTTCGCAGGTTCGAGGTTCGGGGTTCGGGGTCGGTTCTGGGGTTCGACGGTTCAAGACGCGTTCCACCAGAACCGACCGTGAACCTTGAACTTTGAACCGACCTTGAACCTCGAAACAGCTCCGAACCCTGAACGCCGAACGGCGATTTAACACTCCCGAAACATCCTCGTTACAAGTGGATTACGCTCGCTGCTTACGGTAGACCCTACTC
>JBKOZS010000180.1:0-18361 GCA_046726015.1 Acidobacteriota bacterium | reverse complement strand
ACCCTGCCCCGTCCTTCCTTGAGAAAGTGGGGCAGCAGGTAACTGAGCTCGTGGAACGACAGCGGAAACTCACGGGGGAACAGCAGCTCGTTCCAGTATTCCGGCGGCGGCGGCGGATTCGGGTGCTTCGGCACGAACTTGTTCGTGACGTGCAGGTTCATCCCCCCGACCGTGCCGATGCTGCCCGTCAGCACGACGAGCAGGTACAGGCAGCGCGTGATCTGCCAGCCCCACAGGTTGCCCGCCGCGGCGGCGCGCCAGCTGTGCGTCGAGAAACGGCTGCCGGCGCGCGCGATGGCGCGCGCCGCTTCGCGGATCCGATCCGCAGGCACGCCGGTCTCCTGCGCGGCATATTCCGGCGTGAACTCCGCATAGAGTTCCTTCAACGCGCGAATGAAGTTGTCGAAGGTCACCTCGAGATCGCGCCGCTCGTTCTGCAGGTAGTCGCGCCAGTTCACCCAGGTGCGCACGAACTCGCGGTCGTACAGCTCTTCATCGATCAGAATGCGGGCGATCGCGAGCAGCAACGCCCCTTCGGTGCCCGGGTATGCCGGCAGCCAGAGGTTGGCTTTCGCCGCCGAGTTCGATAGCCGCGGATCGATCGTGATGAGCGTGGCCCCTTCCGACTGCGCTTCGACAATGCGTTGCGCATGCGGGTTGAAGTAGTGCCCGGTCTCGAGATGCGACGACAGCAGCAGGATGGTCTTCGCGTTCGCGTAGTCGGGAGACGGCCGGTCGGCGCCGGTCCACAGGAAATGTCCGAGCCGCGCAGACGAAGAGCAGACGTTGGTGTGGCTGTTGTGGCCATCGACACCCCACGCCTGCAGCACGCGATTCGCGTAGCCGTCCTCGCCCGGGCGGCCGACGTGGTACATCAATTCGTGGCGGCGTCCTTCCTGGATCGCACGCCTGATGCGCGCGCCGATATCCTCGAGTGCCGCGTCCCACGTGACGCGTTCCCACTTGCCGTCACCGCGCGCGCCGACGCGCTTCAGAGGAAACAGGATGCGATCGGGATCCTCGAGCTGATTCGGGGTGACCACCCCTTTCGCGCACGTTCGTCCTCTGCTGCCCGGATGGACCGGATTCCCTTCGATCTTCCGGACGGCAAGCGTCTCCTGGTCGACGTACGCCAGGACGCCACACGCCGACTCGCAGTTGAAGCAAATCGACGGGATGATCCAGTACTTGCGGCGATCCTTCTTCGGCCAGCTCGTCGACTCGAAGTCGACGTAGTTGTCCCATTCGGAAGGATCGGGATGAGTCTTGAACATGCGTATCGACTCAGGACTCAGGGCTCAGGACCGACGGCTCGAGGTCCTGGCGCCATGAGCCATAAGTCGTGAGCCATAAGCCATGCAAGCGTCAGCTGAGAGGCACCGATTGACCCGCCTCGACCCAAATGTATTCCCATGCCGCGCTGCCGGCGAGCGCGAGCACGGCGGCTGTCACAAGTGCGAGGGCCGTTCCTTGCGTCCCCAGCACGATGGCGAGCGGCACGAGACCACCGCCACAGATGGCCACGCCCCAGAACAGGCGTGCGAATGGCCCACGGCGGATCGTGGCCACTGCGAGCTCGTGATGGCGCGTCGGGCTCGGCGACAGCACGTTCTCGAACAGCAGCATCAACACGTGTGCAATCAGCGCGCCCGCGAGGATCCAGCACAGAATCGGCCGCGCGTCTGCCACGCTCTCACCAATGGCCGGCGCGGCGAGCAGCAGGGCTGCCGCACCCGCGGCGGCGGACTGCGCGATCAGATCGACGGCGGCGTACGGTCCCTGCCACAGATCGCGGGCGAGTCCCTGTGCAAAGAGGAAGCCGGTGTACGACGTGGCAAGCACTGCCACAATCATCGCGGGCCACGCCAGCAGGTCGAGCGCGCCATCCCACCCAAGCCACCCAGCCGCAAGCCACGCGGCGGCGATCACCCCGTGCGCCGTCAGCAGCCACGCCCCCCACACCATCCACGATCGCCAGTTGGATTTGGTCAGGATGTAATGGAACCGTTCAGGCCGCTCGAGGTCGAGCACGAGCACGGCCGCGGTCAGCACGATGGACACAATGGCAATCGCCGGCGCGGCGATCGTCACGAGCGAACTGTCGACGCCCATCAACCACAGCGCCGCGCCGAGCAGCAGCGCGCCGGTCGAGACCGCTTTCAGAAAGAGGTAGACCACCATGTCGATGCCCCACGGCTTGCCGTGAGGAATGTCGTAGTCGACCCGCGGGTCGCCAGGCGCTTCAGGATTCTCGCGAGGCGCGCCCAGCGGCCGGAGCTGAACCTGGCCTTCCTTATAAAACATAGGACGCGCCGCAACTTCGGGCCGAATTGCGCTTTCGTCGGCACCGAGGTAGAAGACCTTTGGGCGCGTGCCTTTCTCAGGCTTTCGTACGGTGAACGCATCGCGCTGCACGATCCGGGCGACCTCGCTCGCGGGATCGTCGAGATCGCCGAAAATCCGGCACTCGGTCGGGCACACGCTGACGCAGGCCGGCAGCAACTCGTTCTCGACGCGGTTCGCGCAGAAGTTGCACTTCTCCGCGGTGCGGGTGTTCGGGTCGATGAACAGTTGATCGTAGGGGCACGCCTCCATGCAGGCGCGGCACCCGATGCACCGATCGCCGTGGAGGTCGACGATGCCGTCACCGCGACGGTAGAGGGCGCGCGTTGGGCAAATGCGTACGCAGGGAGCGTCTTCGCACTGGTTGCACAGCACCGGAAAGAAGAACCGCGTGGTGTCGGGGAAGGTGCCTTTCTCGACCGTCTTCACCCAGCACCGATTCACGCCAACCGGGATCTCGTGTTCCGCTTTGCAGGCGATGGTGCACGCATGACATCCGATGCACTTTCGGAGGTCAATTGCGAAGCCGTAGTTGGCCATCTGGCGGATGGATCATATCAGTGCCCGAGGCGCGATGTGCGAGGCGCGAGGCGCGGCGAGGGGCGAAGGCGAGGGGCGAAGGGCCGGACGCGAGAAGCGGGGCGAAGTCTGGTGGGCTGGACACGTCAATACGGCCGCACGCCGTACTCGTGAGCCGCAAGTCGTCGCGCATCGCCCTCCCGCATGGCGCGCGCATCGCACATCGCTCATCGCGCATCGCGATATGCGACCGCGCACGCTTTCCGCGACCCAGCGTCGATCAGCGGGAACGTGGACAGTACGTGATCGAACTCCTCCCGTGAGAGACCGTAGAGCGCTGCGGCACGGGCCTGGAGATCGATGTAGGCGGAATCGTCCCGCGGCTTTCGTGAAAGCTGGCGCGCGAACGTGGCGATCTCGCGAATCACGGGATCGTGCCGCGCGGGTTTGGGTACACGCAGCAGGTCGATCATCGCCGAGGTCACGTGTGTCCCGCCACGCAGCCTCACGAGGTAATTGGCGACGAAGCTGTTGAACATTCCGCACAGGAACCACTGCGACTCGTCGTCCAGCGGTTCCCGCAAGCAGAAGATCGTGTGTGTCGTGACGGTTTTGGCCGGGATGATCGCGGCAATGAGCGTCAGCCGGTTCGTGGAGGCCGCCACTTCGCGGTAGCCGAGGCGCGGGCGCGTGAACGCGGCGCGCGAGCCAAGGACCCGTGCCGCGACCGCAGGGGCGATGCGTTGTCGCGCCCGAGCGGCATGCACGACGAATGGCTCGATCGCCTTGCCCTCGAGCACCGGAAGGCCGGCGTGGCTGAAATGCTTCCGATCGTCGGTCGCATTCAGTTCGCGGCCGAAGTGAACGCCCCATCCCTCGTCCGATGCCAGCGCAGGCGCCGCATCCACAATTCGCGCGACGATTTCCCGGTCTCGGGTGCTGGTAAGTTCCGGCACCGCGAGTCCCGGTCCGCTGAATCTTCTTATTAAGGATGCCGGGATCAGCGTGCAGCCCGGGATCGGCCCCTCGTCCGGGATCTCGTCGAGTGCAACCGCGGAGTGCATCCCGAACCTGGTGGGCAGGACGTCGCCCGGCCGGTGTGCATCAGCAGTGACGAGCACGAATCGGATGCCGCGATGAATGGGAAAGACGGCTTCGCGATTGTCGAACCCGATGAGTGAATCGATGCGGCAGCGCTCGATCAGCGCCTCGCGCAGCCGCTGGCAGCCGTGATCCATCGACAGGCCGGACGGCATCACGGCGCCGAGGCGTCCTCCCGGCCGGAGAAGCTGCAGCATTCGCTCGGCGAATAGCTGATACAGGTTCGCGTGGCCGCTCCCCTGCAGCCGATAACAGCCGGATTCGCGGCTGAAGGTCGTCAGCGGCCGCGCGGCCGGATCAGCGCGGAGCGTATCCCACGGAGGATTGCCGACGACGGCGTCGAAGCCGCTGTCGGCAAGCGGCTCACCGTTGTCGTCGAAGAACACTTCAGGAAACTCGAGCTCCCAGTGGAAGAAGCGCTCCCGCGCGCAGACGGCGACGACGGTTTCGAGCCAGTGTTCTTCGACTGCTGGAGGAACGCCGGAGGAGCGGTCGCGCACCGACGCACAGAGCGCGCTCCACGGCGCCGCTGGTCCGGCAGGCCAGAACCATGCAGCGCACCACGCATCCGCAAGCCGACGCCACAGGCCGAGAGGGCCAGTGCGGCTGTCGAGCGACGCGAGCGTGCGTTCCTTGGCCCGGACCGATTCCGCCGTGTCGTCAGGCTGGGTTGCAATGGCGAGGCGGGGAAGGATCGTCGCCTTGAGACGCCCTTGCAAGTCGTCAGCATCAAAGAGAGGAAATTGAGTCGGCGCCGCTGGCTTCGCGCGGACACGTCGTCCTGGCGGCTGGCGAACGATGTCGCGGGGGGACGCGCCCACGAGGCTGTTGCCGGCGCGCAGATGATGGTCGAAAAACGTCAGCGGGCGATCGGCCGCGAGCGTGCACAGCCACAGCGACAGCCGCGCGAGCTGCACCGCGGTGGGATTGAGGTCGACGCCGTAGAGGCAGCGTTGCGCGACGATTCGTCGAAAACCGGCGCGGGTGGCACGCGAGATGTTACTGCTGGTGACGCTGCCTTCGCGGATGAGCGCCTGTTCGTAGGCGTCCGCAAGATAACGGCAGGCGGCCACGAGAAATGCGCCACTCGCCATTGCGGGATCGAGGACGCGCAGCGCCAGCACGGCGTCTGGCGAGCGATCTCGCACTAATGGCGCGAGCGTCCGGCGGACCAGGTACTCCGTCATCGAGCGCGGGGTGTAGAACGTGCCGGTTGCCTTGCGGCGTCCGGATCGGGCGAGCACGAGTGCCGGGCCGCGGCGCTCGGGTGTGAAATCAAGCACGCGTTCGTAGACGGCCCCCAGCTGCTCGACGCCGAGATCCGCATATGTGATGCGCTCGCGCCGATCGCGTGCCTGCCGCGTCGTAATCGCGCGCAGCACGTCACGAATCACGCGGTCGTCCAGCGCGAACGTGTCCGCGAGCGGTGCTGATGCGGGCGCAAAGAGACGTCCGTTGAACGGTGTCACGCGCAGGGTGCCGGCGCGGCACCCGCGATGCGCGAGCCGGGAGATCGCCTGCAGCGATTCCCATACCTTGGAGGCCGGGTCTTTAGACCCGGCGCGCTGCGGCGCCACCAGCGACTCGATGGTGTAACTGTTCCTGTAAATTGGATGCCACTGGGGGACGAGCCCTCGGGCCTCCGCGAAAAGCAGGAACAGGATGCGATAAACGACGGTCAGCGCATCCGAGAATGCGGCGTCGAGCTCGGCGCCCTTCCTTCGCCGGCCGCTGGCAAAGCCGGTGACCAGGCGTGCGAGCGCTTCTTCCACGCCCGACTGCAGCGACCGCCCCACGTCCCCGCGATGTCGATCGCTGGTATCGACGGCGGCTTCGAGCCCCGGCAGTCCGCCGGCAGGTCCAGGTGCGAGCAGCGCCGCGACGGCCGCGACAGACGAACCGTCAATCGCAAGACGCTCGACGTCGAGATCGACGAGCCGTTGCGCGTGGACGCGCGCCAGGTCGACAATCCGCAGCCGCGGGCCATTCAGGCCAATCCACCAGCGATGGCGACCAACCGCGGACAGTGTCACGCTCGCCGTACGAAGCCGCGCGAGATCCGCTCCCCATCCACCAATCGCAAGAATCGCCGCCGCGTGCTGTCCTGTGATGAGTGTGGCCACGACATCTGTGCCGGCGTCGCGGTCGAGTCGGAGGTCGAAGCCCAGCGCCGCGACAAGCGGTTGGGCGAGCAGGTCGTATATGCCGCGGGCGCCGCTTGCCGGGCCCAGCCGCTCCAGCCCTTCACGGAGCACCCGCGACAGGTGTGCCGTACGAACAGGGTCGCGAATCATCAGCCGCGGCAGCACGTCGAGCGACACGAGCGTGCCGGAGAACGCGTTCACGTGATTACGCTCCGTGGACGATCAGGACTGCCGCGAGATCCCACCGTGGCTCGACATGCTTGGCGGCCCGCAGCGCCGCGATCCGTTGGTCGTGATCCGCGCGAACCTGTTGCCGCGCGGTCGACTGCTGCGTCGCGGCGGCAACCGCACGTGTGTCGAAGAGGCCCGGTTGAACTTCCGTTCTGGCGCCATCCCGGTCGCGCAGCTCCAGTTCACGTGCGACTGCGCGCTCGGTCGTGGCGTCATGCACCTCGCGCACGTGTTCGACGCGAACCGCGCCGGCAGATGAAACACGTTCGAGCGCCGTCCGGCCGTACTTGCGGATGGCTTCGGACGCGGTGTCACGTGCCTCCGCAGCGCGCCGTGGACGCGTCACATCCGCGGGAACGTGCACGAGCGCGGGCCGACAATCAATGACGGTGCCGTCCCCCGTTACGCCAGACCAGCGGAACACGAAGACGAAACCTGGTGAAAGATTGCGTGTGGCACGGATCGCAGACACAAGGACTGCGTCCTCGCGCGACGTGAATGGCTTCGTCACTCGACAGGCCAGGCGTTGTGCTTCGTCGATTGCCTTGTGCGTCGTCGACGGGCCTGGTCTTATTTGGTCGGACGAACCAGGCGTGACGTTACGCAGCCAGGCGGTTTCGACTGGCTCACTGGATGCGCCGCCAATGACGATGCCTGCGGTGCGTGCGTCGGTGAGGAATCCGGCCAGCCGATCGCGCTCGCCAAGCGTGGCGGCCACGCGTGTCAGCCTGCGCACGAGCCTGGCGATGACAAGATCTTCCGCCGTGTCCCGCGCGACGAGCGTGTTCGCATGGACGCGACGGGACTGCCCGATCCGATCGACGCGCCCGATCCGCTGCTCGAGCCGCGCCGGGTTCCACGGCAGCTCGTAGCAGATCACCACGCGGCAGCGTTGCTGGAGGTTGAGGCCCTCAGACGCAGCATCCGTCGCGAACAGCAGGCCGCCGTCTTGATTGAAGCGCGCCTGCACGTCTGCCCGTTCCGCCGTGGACATGCCGCCGTGAAGAATGAGGCAGCCGGGAAAGGACGCGGACAGATCGTGGAGCGTGTCGCGGTATTCGGTGAATACGATGGCCGCCTCGCCGTGGAGCCGCCGCAGCAATCGCGAAAGGTAGGTGCGCTTCGAATCAGGCGCGGCGCGGGCCGCGGCCGCCAGGCGAGCAAGCCAGCGATGCTCGCGCCGTTCGTCGGCCAGCCCGCGAACACCCAGCGTAGCCGCCGGCTCTTCATCTTCCACGGCGAGCTCTTCATCGAACAGCTTCAACTGCCGCGGCGCCTGCGGTTCGGATTGCAACAGCGCGCGCCGCCTGTCCAGCGACCGGGCAACCGCGCCCGGGGACGAGAGTGCACGCTTGCGGAGCACCGTCATCGCAAGACGCGCTCCTTCATCTCCCGCGCTGGTCCATACCTCGCGCGTGTAACGCTCGAGCAGCCGCTGCAGCCGCCGTTCGCCATCACTGATGCGGACCGCTGCGAACCGATGTCGTCGTGGTCGCGAGACCCCTTCCTCCTCCCGCGACCGCCGGAACATCATCGGCGGTTCCCCAACCGTCGTCGCGAGGCTCACCAGTGACGCGAATGCGGCCTCGTCTCCCGAAAACGGCGTGGCCGTGATGAGGACGATGAGTCGCGTGTGAGAGGCGATCCGGCTGAGGGAGACGTGACGATCGGTAGGGGCCGCGGCGGTGTGCGCTTCATCGACAATCAGCGCATCCCAGACTTGTTCCTCGAGCGACCGCAGCACGTCGGCGCGCTTCACGAAGTCGATCGAGGTGACGTAAACGCCCGGCAGCGACCACGGATTGACGTCCGCAGGAAGATCCGCGAACGTGCGCCGCAGCCAGGCAGCATCTGTCGCGATGGAATCAACACCGAAATGCCGCGACAGCTCCGACTGCCACTGGTGACGAAGGCCGGCGGGCACCGCGACGAGTACTCGCGCCCCCGGTTGACGCTGAACGAGGTCGCTGATGATCCAACCTGCCTGGATCGTCTTTCCGAGGCCGACTTCGTCAGCGAGGATGAGACCCGATGTGCCCGTTGCCGCAGCAAGCGCGGGCACGAGCTGATACGGCAGCACGCGCGCGCCGGCGGGTCGCGCGCCCAACCCATCGACACGCGCGGCGGTAAACAGCCACGCGACGCGAGGCCACCAGTGCCGCGGCTTGATCACCCGGAGCTGCCGAACGCCCGTTCGCGCGACCGGCCGGTCGAACGGCCACAACAGTACCCGACCGCGAGGCTCCGCCGCACTCGTCAGGTGGAGTTCCGCGCAGTCCTCGTGCGCCACCACCGCGCGCACGATCCATCGCTCGCCCCGGGCCACCACTTCCGCTCCCGGCGTGACCCCAGGTGGCAAACACTGCGCACGCGAAAGCGAGGGCTCTGCGCAGCGTTCGCTATCAGCGATTATTTCGTGGGACATTTCGCGCGTTCCAACAGAACGCGCGGGCAGAGGGGCAATGAGCGTGCCGTGGTATCAACTCCGAATCGGCGGGCGGCGACTGGGGTCAGACCCCGTCGCCGGATTACCCACGGGAACCGGTTACTTCGGCGGATTCGACCCTAGCCGGGTGAGCGCCGTGCGTAACTCCGAAAGCGCCGCGTCCATTGTCGGTTCGGGACGGCCGGCCTGGCGCAGCACCGCCGCTGCACTGCGGTCATCGCCCAGACCCACGTATGCCAGCGCAAGATGCTCTGGAAGGGCCGACCTCGCACCTCGTGCCAGAGGCAGCGCTAATCCAAGCGAGTCGACGGCTTCGCGAAAGCGCCGCGCCTGGAGATACGCCATTCCCAGATAGTTGTAGTTCTCAAGATCCGCCGGATCGGCCTCGGCCGCCGCTTTAAAGCTACGAATCGCCTCGTCGAGATTCCCAGCCGCCTGCGCACGGTGTCCGGCAATGACGTTTTCAGCCGCCCGCTCCGCAGGAGTCGAGGCGGACCTGACGATCAGGCTCAATTCGCTTCGACGATCCGTAACCCGCCTCGGAGATCCGGCCTCGAGTTGAAGCGCCTGACCAACATCACCGAGCGACACTTGAATCTTGTAAGAGCCGTCTTCAAACGTGCCTGCGTCCGCCCGTCGAATTCTTACGCTCCACTTGAACCAGGCTTGTGCGTTGAGACGCACGGCTGGATCCGAAGGGACGTAAGGGCGCGAGTCCCCGAACGTCGGTTCGGACGACCAGTCGATCGCCGTCGGGATCTCACCGTTGTTCGACCGCATCACTATTTGACTGCCCTGAGCGAGCCGGTGCAGGTTCAGAACAATCGTGGCTTCAGAATCATTTGCAACTGTGAGCTGGAGGACGACCTCCCTGGGTGCGCCGAACAGACGATAGGAGCGAGCCACAGGAAGCCGCTCTGCATCGTCAACAGCGACTACCCAGGAAAGTACAGGCTGACTCACGGCAGCGACGTTCTGAATCGCCACCAGACCCGACAGGATGCATGCGGCGAGTGTCAGGACTGCACGGATCCGCCCTTCGCGCATCTCGCGCCTCGCAAACCACGCGCCTCGCACCTCGCGCATCGCTCCTCGCGTTTACGCGTTGGTGCGGCCGCGACGTTCTTCCAGCGCGCGCTTCGAAAGAATCACGGGACCAGGAACGTCGCTCGGATTTCCGTCACCGCCGGCTGGAACGCGCACGCGGCGGATGCGGCAGCCTCGCGCGTACGAGACACCGACGACGTTGGGTGGGACCGAGAGCCGGGACATCAGATCGCGGAGCTCGTCGTTCACGCTCCGCGGCTGGGCCTCGTCGATCGCCACAACGTGCTTGGAGCCTTTCTCGATTTCCGCGCGGGCCCAGATCGCAAGCGGCATGAGGCGCAGAAGCGATTGCGACTTGGCACGCGAGCGGCGCGAGCGCGGGGCCGCCACGACGACAGGCTCCTCTTCGACTTCCTCGACGGGCTCGTTCTCTTCAAAGACGAGATCGTGCGTGGAGATTTCATGAACCGGTTCGGGCGTATCCAGCCGGAGGTCCGAGACGAGCGGCGAATCGGTATCTTCGTCCTCGGCCTGCCGGAGATCCAGTTCCTGCGCGATGCGCGCGGTCTCGTCGTACCCCGTAATGACCGGTTCTTCGGGCGTCGGCTCGAACGCGGGCCCGAGTGAATCGACCTTGATCGGCTCCACCGGCGTCGAGCTGAAGGGCGCCGTGTATCCCACCATCGACGACTCGTTGCTCTCCGCGATCACGTGGTGGTGTCGCGCATAGTCGACGGCCCACGGATCGGCCGGCGCCGAAGGCGGGACGATCGGCTCCGGCCTGACGAGAGGTGGCGGAGGTTCGACGGCGGGCTCCGGTTGGCGGAGCACCGACTGGTAGTGTTCAACCGCCGGCTCGGAGCTGTGAACGATCGGATCCTGGCTCGCGACGATCGGCTCAGGGTCGCGAATCACCGACTCATGACTCGCGACAGCCGGCTCAGCGTCGCGAATCACCGACTCGTGACTCGCGACTGCCGGCTCCGGATCGCGAATCACCGACTCGTGACTCGCAACCACGGACTCGGGACTCGCGACTACCGACTCGGGGCTGACAGCGGACCCGGGACTTGGGACTCGCGACTCGGGACTCTTCGCCTTTGCACCCGACTTCGACGCCGGCCGCCACGCGAACGGATCGGCCCACGAGGATCCGGAGTCCGCCTCCGCCGCCTCTTCGACCGGCGCTGCCGTTGCCTTTGCCGGCTGCGCGATTGGTGCGCGAGCAGGAATGTCGATCCCCTGTTCACGGAGCTGCTTCCGCTCTTCCTTCTTCTCGTGCGCGTGCTGCAGGTAGGTGCGAATCTCCTCGGCGAACAGGTCCGGATCACAGCCGGAGGCCGCGGCGGGGTCGGCCCCCTTCTTGCGGCTGAACATCCCGAGGAGCCCACGTCCGCGACCTGAATCGCCGTCGGCGGATGTCGACGCGAGCTGCGGGATGGTGTGCGTCTGCAGGTGGTCCGCACCGTCGAGGAGCCGCAGGTGCGCGATCAGTTCGTCTTCGTCGCGCGGCGAGAGGAGCGCGCTGAGCAGCAGCACGTCCGGGATGCTCATACGGATCGCGTCGAGCGCCGCGTCACGCGAATCGACGACAACCA
This sequence comes from Acidobacteriota bacterium, assembly GCA_046726015.1. Lineage (GTDB taxonomy): Bacteria > Acidobacteriota > Vicinamibacteria > Vicinamibacterales > 2-12-FULL-66-21 > QHWT01. Next base: position 6,932 of record JBKOZS010000180.1, on the reverse strand, counting down.
CGTCGGCGTGGATTTTGTCGCGAACGATTCGTTTGATGATGGCGGCCTGGCGCAGGTCGGGTTCGATGGCGAGGACGATCGGCATCAGCTTTTGAACATGAAAAGCGTGAGCAGCGCACCCACGGTGGCAAACACGAGCAGCGGCGCGTTCTCCAGGCTCTGACTCCGCGCCGCGGACCAGAGCGCGTCGCCGAGCTCGCCCGCGCGGTGCGTCCACGGGGTGACGTCGCTGACGCTGCCCGATCCCACGAGCTCCGACATGCGATCGCGCACCCGCGGATCGACTGTGGTCAGCGCGAACAGCACGCCGCAGAACACGGCGAACGATAAGGCGCCTTCGCGCATCCCGAGTTTCCTGGTCATGGCTCCCCGTCCGATCACGATCGCGTGATCATCGAATTTCCGCGATCGGTCGTATTACCGCGTTATCTCAGTTTCGCTCGCCGAGGGCGTCCTCTTAATGGCAAGGGGTGTGCCGTCGTTGGCGCACACGGCCAGCATTCATCGCAACCCGCAGATGTACAGGCATTAGAACAGCGATCGCCCGGCGAGGTGCCGGCCGACGGGTGCGAATGGACGTGTGGCAGCCCACCAATTTCGCGCCGCCGGTTACGAAAGTGCAGGGTCGAATGAGCGCGAATGCCCTCCGGCGGGGACGGAATTTGCCGCCTCGGGCCCCGTTCACACGGCGCGCAAGTGACGCTACGTCCTGCCACTTGCGGCGATTCCCGTACGTCTGCGGATGAGGCGTGGCACACCCGTTGCCTTTGGGGCAGGGCGTGACGCGGCAACGGCCGCGGGCGTCAACAAAGCGCGGCACGGGCCGCGATTCGCACCGCACATGGGCGGTGCAAACCCGCTTGGGGAGGATCTCATGCAGCTTGTTAATTTCGTCAAGTCGTTCGTTCGCAATGACGAGGGCCAGGACCTGCTCGAGTACGCGCTGCTCGTCGCGTTGATCGCGCTCGTGGCGGTTGCGGCCGTGACCGCGGCCGGTGGCAGCGTGAAGCAGATCTTCACGAACATCGCCAACGCGCTGGCGGCCGCTGCCTAACGAAGCCGTGGCGAGGGGTGGCAACACCCCTCGCCTTTTGCACACTGCGTGATGCGGCATCGGCCGCTGGGCGTCGACCAGACACGGCAGATGTCGCTATTCGCACCGCACTCGGGCGGTGCAAACCCACTGGGGAGGATCGCATGCAGCTTGTTCATTTCGTCAAGTCGTTCGTTCGCAATGAAGAGGGCCAGGACCTGCTCGAGTACGCGCTGCTCGTCGCGTTGATCGCGCTCGTGGCGGTTGCGGCCGTGACCGCGGCCGGTGGCAGCGTGAAGACGATCTTCGAGAACATCGCGGCGGCGCTGTCGGCAGCTGCGTAATTCACGTGGATCCGTTGCGAGGCCGGGGGCAAGCCTCCGGCCTCGCGTGTCTCAGGTGACGACCGTTTTGGTGAGGAGCACGCGATGCAGTCTCCAAAAGCCGTCGAAGCGTTGTTGCGGATGGCAAATCGCCGGTTCCGTCTCTCCGACGAGGGACAGGACCTGCTCGAATACGGATTGCTCGTCGCGTTGATCGCTATCGTGGCGCTCGGTGCGGTGTCGACCGTCGGACAGACGATCTACACCGTGTTCTGGCAGAGCATCGCCAACAACTTCTGACGTGCGATGACGGTGTCGTTGTTCATCGTTCTCGCCGCCGGACTGGCCGTCGCCGTGGCGATTGATCTGCGGAGCCGCCGGATTCCGAACTGGCTGACGGGGTCGATGATGGTTGCGGGGGTCGCGCTCGCATTCATGCGAGTCGGTGCGGTCACGCCGGGGCAGGCGGCGCTCGGCATCGTGACGGGATTACTGCTGATGCTGCCCGGCCACATCATCGGTGCCACCGGCGCCGGCGACGTGAAGCTGATGGCGGCAGTGGGCGCGTTCGTCGGACCGGCGGTCGCGCTCAATGCATTCGTGGCGACGGCGTTGGCGGGTGGGGTGTTCGCAATCGTGGTAGCAGCGCGTCGCGGCCGATTAATCGCGACGATCGAAGGCACCGGGCAGCTCGTGACCGCGCCTTCGGCGGCAAAGGTGGAGATCGAAGCGCCAGCGCGCGCGAATCGATTCGCGTACGCGCCGGCAATCGCGGTCGGCAGCCTGGTCGCGGTGCTGCTGACAGCGAAGTGGTAGGAACAGAAGGCAGAAGGCAGAAGTCATAGGCAGCAACCGGCAACTGGTAACCGGCCACCGACAACGTGGCATCTGACTGGGGACGATTATGAAGCGCCTCAAGAAGAACGAACGCGGTGCGGCATTGCTCGAAGCGGCGATCACCATCCCGGTGATTCTGCTGATCGCTGTCGGCATCTTCGAGTTCGGTCGCGCGTACCAGACATGGCAGGTGCTGACGAACGCAGCGCGTGAGGGCGCGCGGCTGGCCGTCCTCACCAGCTCGACCAACGACGACGTGACCGCGCGCGTGCGCGCCTACATGCAGGGCGGCGGGCTGCCCGGCTACGCCTCGGCGACCGTGAACATCACGCGCAACGTGGCGCTGACGGGAACAGACACGGCGTCTCGGATACAGATCAATTACCCGTTTCAATTCATCGTGTTGAACCCGGTGGTCAGGCTGATCGCGCCGGGCGATAGGACAACCGGAGCGCCGATCACGATGTCGTCGAGCGCCATCATGCGGAATGAGATGTAGGTGACCATCAATGCGTAACCGAATTTTTGCTGTCCTGGCGATTGCGATCCTGGCTGGTGGAGGTCTCGCGTACGGGACCTACAACATGATGAACAATCAGCCGGTCAAGACCGTCTCCACGCCGACCCAGCCTGTCGTCGTGGCCGCAGCCGACATCGCGCTCGGCACCGAGCTGAAGAAGGAAGATCTCACCGTCGCGAACTTCCCCGCCGGCCAGGCGCCCGAGGGAGCGTTCGCCCGGGTGGCCGACGTCATCGGCCGCGGTGTGATCAGCCCGCTCGTCAAGAACGAGGTCGTCATTCCCGCGAAGCTCGCATCGAAGGAAGCGGGCGCGGGACTGCCGCCGGTGATTCCCGAGGGCATGCGCGCCCTGTCGGTGCGCGTGAACGAGGTCATCGGCGTGGCCGGTTACGTCCTCCCGGGCACGCGAGTCGACGTGCTGGCGACGGCGTCCCCGACGGCCCAGCAGCAGGACACCACGACGAAGTTGATCCTCTCGAACGTGCAGGTCATCACGGCCGGCACGCGCATCGAGCAGGACAAGGAAAAGGGCAAGCCGATGCAGGTGACGGTCGTCACGCTGCTCGTCTACCCCGAGCAGGCCGAGCGCCTGGCGCTGGCGAGCACCGAAGGCAAGATTCAGCTCGCGCTGCGCAACCCGCTCGACCAGAGCGCGCCGGAAACGCCGGGCGTCAAGCCGGCCATCCTCCTCGGCGCAGTGAAGGCACCGGCCCAGAAAGGCGCGGGTCACACGGCCGTGGCGCGCAAGGCGGCGGGTCCGGTCACGCAGGCTGCGCCGGCGGCGGCGCCGCTCCCCACGGTTGAGATCATTCGCGGCGACAAGCGCACCGCGGAAGTCATTCGCTAGGAATCTGGAGGACTCATCTCATGAAACCCCGTCGTTCTGCGGCGTCAAAGATCGTCGCGCTGAGTGTCTACATCATCGTGATCCTCGTCGCGACGCCGCAGGCTCAGCAGCCCGTGTCGTTCAGCGGCTCGCCCGGCGCCATTGCCGCCGGCCCCGCAGCGGTTGCCCCAGACGCGACGGGTATCGATCTTCTGGTCGGACGTTCGACGATTCTCAACGTCGGCTCCGTCATCTCGCGCGTGTCGCTGACGGTGCCTGACGTCGCGGACGCGATGGTCACCGCGCCGCAGCAGCTCCTGATTCACGGCAAGACGCCGGGAGTCATCTCGCTGTTCGTGTGGGACCGCGCCGGTGGCATCAAGACCTACGAGGTCAACGTCCGCCGCGACCTCACGCAGCTGATCGAGCAGATCCGCAACCTGTTTCCCGGCGAGCCGGTCAGCGTCGTCGGCAGCGGCAAGGACGTGGTGATCTCCGGAACCGTCTCGAGCAAGTACGTCGTCGACAAGGCGGGAGAGGTCGCCGGCGGCTACGTCGAGAAAAAGGAGAACGTCGTCAACCTGCTGAAGGTGCAGGAAGGGGTCGCGTCGAACCAGGTGCTGCTCCGCGTCCGCTTCGCGGAAGTCAGCCGCAGCGCGCTGCAGGAGCTCGGCGCATCGCTGTTCACGGGCGCCGGCGGCTTCCACGACTACGTTGCCCGCACGACGACGCAGCAGTTCCCCGCGCCTGGCTTCAGCATGGACCGCTTGTCCGAGCAGGGCAAGGACAACTGGGGCGGCGGTCGCGACGAAGTGCTCGCGACGGGCGGGACGACGACGTTCAGCGACTTCCTGAACATCTTCCTCTTCAACAACCGCTACAACATCGGCACCGTCATCAAGGCGATGTCGGAGAAGGGGCTGTTCCAGAGCCTCGCGGAACCGAACCTGATCGCGCTCAACGGCAAAGAAGCGAGCTTCCTCGCCGGCGGAGAGTATCCGTACCCGGTCATTCAGCCTGGCGGCAACGGCAACTCCGTCACGATCATGTTCAAGGAGTTCGGCATCCGCCTGAACTTCACGCCCACCGTGCTCGGTGGCGACCTGATCAACCTGAAGGTTCGGCCCGAGGTGAGCGCGCTCGACTTCACGAACGCGATCATTCTTGAAGGCTTCCGCGTTCCCGCGCTGTCGACGCGCCGCACCGAGACCGAAGTCGAGCTCCAGGACGGGCAGACGTTCGCGATCGCCGGCCTGCTGAACAACACCGTGCAGGACACGATGCGCAAGATTCCCGGCATCGGTGACATTCCGATCCTCGGCTGGCTGTTCAAGAGCAAGGCGATGCAGAAGCAGCAGACCGAGCTGGTCGTGATGATCACGCCGCAGATCGTCCGCAAGGGCGCCCCGGGCGTGTCGGAAGGACTGCCGACGGCGCAGGAGCCGTATCTCGGCGCGCCCAGCAAGCGCCTGCCGCAGCCGGCGCCTTACACCGGTTCGCCGCGCTACCCGGGTGGCGGGTCTTCGTCGACGTCGCAGCCGCGCCAGGACAACAACAACAACAACAACGCCGTGGCGCCGAACTCGACGCCCGCGCAGCCGGCGCAGCCCGCGGGCGAGCAGAAGCCGACGGAGCAGGCGCCTGCCGCCGACCAGCAGGCCATGCCGACGGAGCCTGCACAGCAGAACGAGGCACCGGCTGCACCGAAGATGTCGAAGACCGACCATAAGGCGCTCGATCAGCAGCGAGAGAACGGACGCCGCCAGGCGGAAGCGGCCGCAAAGATGAAGGCCGAGCAGGACCGCAAGGACGCCGAGTCACGGAAGGTCGCGGAACAGAAAGCCGCGGAGGAACGTGCGCGCCAGGAAAAGCTCGATCAGGAGCGCGCGAAGCGTGAGGCGGAAGTCGCCCGTCGCAATGCGGAGGCCGAGCGTCAGCGCCAGGCCGAAGCGAAGAAGCGCGAGAAGTCACTGGCGGAGGCGGCCGAGCGGCTGCGTCAGGCCCAGGCTGCCTATCAGGCCGAGATCGACAAGGCGAAAGGTGGCAAAGGTGGCGAGACCAAGCAGTAAGGTCACGTGGGGAGGATAAGAGTCGCGAGTCCTTAGTCCTGAGTCGCGAGTCCTTAGTCCTAAGTCCTTAGTCGCGAGTCGTTAGTCGATAGTCCGAGTCGTTAGTCGATAGTCCGAGTCGTTAGTCGAATCCCGAGTCGCAAGTCGTTCGGTGGCACGTGCGTGGTGGTGAGTGGCGAGTCCCGAGGTTCAGGGCGTTATTCCCCGGGTCGGGGCTCGCTCGGTGGATGGATCGGGAAGCTGGGAGCCAGCTTATGAAGCTCACAAATCGACTCAAGAACGACGAACGCGGATTCTCACTCGTGTTCGTCGCGTTTGGATTCATGGCGTTTCTTGCCGCGAGCATGCTCGCGATCGATGTCGGCATGCTCATGACCTCACGGAACCAGGCGCAGAACTCGGCCGACGCCGGGGCACTCGCCGGCGCGACGGCGCTCTACTACAACGACTTCAACGATCGATCGACCACGGGGCCTGCGGTAACGAACGCTCTTGCGGCGTCGCGCGCCAACCAGGTCATGCGCGTCAACGTGTCGGTCAATGCACCTGACGTGACGTTCCCGAACGATCCAACCGGGGCGCCGACGCGCGTCAAAGTGGATGTGTTCCGCAACGCGGCGCGAGGCAACCCGCTGCCGACGTTCATCGCGCGCTACTTCGGGATCGCGAATGTCAACGTCCAGGCCACGGCAACCGCCGAGGCTTCGCCCGCCGATTCGATGACATGCGTGAAGCCGTTCACGATTCCCGATCGCTGGCTCGAGAACGGCACGCGTGGGTCGACGGCCGAGGACGGGTACGACAATGGCCCCGACGTGTACCGGGATCCGTTCGACCCGAACCCGACCGGCTACAACGCCGAGCGCGACAAGGGTCTTCTGCTCCAGCTGAAGGCCAACAACGATACGAAGATCGCGCCGAGCTTCTATTACCCATGGGACATGGTGGGCGAGGACCGCGGTGCAGACGACTACCGCTGGAGCATCGGGAACTGCAACGTGGACGTCATGGGATTTGGCCAGAACTACGTGGCGAAACCCGGCAACATGGTCGGCCCGACGAAGCAGGGCATGGACGACCTGATCGCCCGTGACCCGAATGCGTACTGGGACGACAGCCAAAAGAAGGTCGTCAGCAACATGCACCCGAGCCCGCGCGTCGTGGCGATTCCGCTCTTCGACCCGGTCTATTACTTCAACAACAAGCCGAACGGCCGCAACGCCTCGTTGCGGTTCGTGAATTACCTCGGCTTCTTCCTCGAGCGGATGAACGGCAACGAGGTCGTCGGGCGCGTTACACCAATCGGTGGGCTCCGCACGGGAGG
>JBKOZS010000179.1:0-11812 GCA_046726015.1 Acidobacteriota bacterium | reverse complement strand
TCCGGACCTGCCGACACCGTGCCTCCTCGTGCGCGCGTCCCCGTGCGCGACGGCCTGGGGCTTGCCGCATGGTGGTCGGGACGGCGGGATTCGAACCCACGACCCCCTGACCCCCAGTCAGGTGCGCTACCAGGCTGCGCTACATCCCGTTCGAAACCGAATCAGAAGATTCGGGCGTGTGAAGGACCGGCCTACCGTTTCTTGCTCTTGGCCGCGCTCGCCTTCTTCGCGACGGCCGGCGCGCGCTTCTTGACGGCTGCGGCGAGGCAAGCTCGAACTCGCCAGGATCGATCGTCGAGCCAGGCGCCTTCGCAAGCATCGACGCGAGCTCGCGAAGCGTCTGCCGCACGTGCAGGATCCGTTCGCGCGCGTCGCTCGTCAGGAGATCGTCGAGCGGCGTGGGATCGGCGCTGGGCGTCCCCTGCTCGTCGGCCAGCCGCCGTCGCGCACCCGCGAGCGTGAGTCCTTCGACGAACAGCAGGTGCTTGATCCGGAGGACTCGCTCGAGGTCGGTGCGCCGATAGACGCGCGGAGCGCCCGCGGTCTTGGCAACGCCAAGATCCGGGAACTCGGCTTCCCACGAGCGCAGCACGTACGGCTGCACTTGCGCGATCTCGCACACTTCAGGTTGCCGAAACAACGACCGGTTTGGGATCTGGACCGTGTCCACTGAGAGCATGCAGGGCGCCGAGCTCGAAGTATATCAAAGAGTTGCGGCAGGTGGCCGAAAAAGCAGAGCGGCCGGCGCGACGGGCGTACAAAGAAAAATGCGAGGAGCGACTACTCACTCCTCGCATTTGGCTCAAGGCGTCGTCGTCCTTGCGTCCCTCAGAAGGCGAAGCGGACCCCGAGCCGGATCTGCCGCTCCGGATAGTTGCCGTTGATCCCGGTGATGCGGCCGAACGTGCCCGACGTCAGGCTGCCGTTTGGATTGCCGTAGACCGGATGATTCAGGATGTTGCCCGCTTCCATCCGCAGCTCGAGGCGGCGCGCCCCGCCCACTGGAATCGTCCGGAACAACGAGAAGTCCAACCGTTGTCTGCCGGCATGTCAGGTCTGCTCCGCGCTGTTGCGCGCGACCGGGCTGCCGCGAGGTGTCCACCTCAGTCGACGCGTTTTTCGACGTCGTGCGTAGACGTTTCACGAAGGCGCGCATGTCGGTGCGCTGACGATGGAACGGCGATTTCGTGCTTAATGGGAAGAACCCACCATAGCGCCCGGACGGCCTGCGCCGCATCATGTCCCGGCCGTATTTCCGGCATGAAACCCCTGCAGGTGTGAGCCTGCTAGAATCCCCGCGTGCCCCGCTGTCCGTCGTGCGGTCTCCCGATCGACGAGACGGTCGCGACGTGCCCGTCGTGCGACACGCCGATGCCGTGGCATGCCGATGTGACGCGGCTGGCGGAGGCCTCACCCGAGGAAATCGCCACTGCGATCGCATCGGCGCCAAAGCGCGTTCAGCGCAAGAAGCTGACATCCAGTAGCGGCGCCAGCTGGCTCACGTCCACGGACGCCATCGACCACGGCCGTTTCGAGCCAGGCACGGTACTGGACGGGCGGTACCGGATCCTCGGCCGGCTGGGACGCGGTGGCATGGGCGAACTCTATCGCGCCGACGATCTCCGCCTCGGGCAGCCGGTCGCCTTGAAGTTCCTGGCCGAGGACGTGGACCAGGATCCCGCGCGCCTGACGCAACTCCACGCCGAAGTGCGGATGGCGCGGCAGGTCTCGCACCCCAACGTCTGCCGTGTCTACGACGTCGGCGAGTTCGAAGGGCACACGTTCCTCTCGATGGAGTATGTCGACGGCGAGGATCTCTCGGTGCTGCTTCGCCGCATCGGCCGCTTGCCGCAGGATCGCGTCCTCGAGCTGTCGCGGCAGATCTGCGCCGGGCTGGCCGCCGCACACGATCGCGGCGTCGTGCATCGGGATCTGAAGCCGGCCAACATCATGCTCGATTCCGCCGGGCGGATCCGGATCACCGACTTCGGCCTGGCCGGCGCCGCGGGAGAAATCCTGCGCGCGGGCACGCCCGCCTACATGGCGCCCGAACAGCTGTCGGGCGGAGAGGTCACGCCGCGCAGCGACATCTATGCGCTCGGGCTCGTGCTGTACGAACTGTTCACCGGGCAGCGCGCGCTCGAAGCCAAGAACCTCGCGGAACTGATTGCGAAGCGTGAGCAGGCCGGCATCACGCCGCCGACCGCCATCGTCCGCGACCTCGATCCCGCGATCGAAACCGTCATCTTCCGCTGCCTCGAGGCTGATCCCGCCCGGCGTCCTGCGTCGGCGCTGGCGGTGTCGGTCACATTGCCCGGCGGCGATCCGCTCGCCGCGGCGCTGGCGGCCGGTGAGACGCCCTCACCGGAGATGGTGGCGGCCGCCGCGTCCACGACGGAAGCCGTCCCGTGGCTCAGGCTCGCCGCCGCTATCGCCTGGATCGCGGTGTCGTCGCTGGCGCTCGTGGCGATCTACGAGCGCGTGCTGCTGGTCAACCGTTCGCCGCTGCGGAAGCCGCCGGTGGCGCTGATGGATCGCGCGCAGGAGATTGCGCAGAAAGTCGGCTACGCCGATCCGTCCCATTATTCGGCGGCAGGGCTGACGGTTTCGCTCGACTGGGCGCGCTACGTCGCAGCAACGAACACGTCACGCGGCCGCTGGAAAGAACTCGCGACGCCCCGGCCGGAAACGCAGGTCCTCTGGTATCGAACGAGCCCGCGTCCCCTCATTCCTTATGGACGCGAAAATCCCGTCGATGCGGTGAATCCGCCGCTCTCGACCACCGGCATGTCGCTCGTCGTCGTCGACGCGGCCGGCCGCCTCACCGAGCTGCTCGCGGTGCCGCAGCCGGTCGAGTCGAACAGGCGAGATGGCGGTACGAACTGGGCGACGCTGTTCGACGCGGCCGGACTGTCAATGAACGCGTTCTCCCCCGTCCCGCCTCGCTGGGTGCCGGCGGTTTACGCCGACGAGCGGATGGCGTGGGAGGGACGTCTTCCGGAACGTCCCGACCTGACGGTGCGTGTCGAAGCCGCGGGATACGCCGGGAAACCCGTCTTCTTTGGCATCACCGGCCCGTGGACTCGATCCGCCCGAACGCCGGGCTCCGCCTCAGTCCAGGAACGCGTGACGGGAATCCTCACCGCGCTCATCATGCCCGGCTTGATGCTCTGCGGCGCGGTGCTGGCGCGCCGCAACCTGCGGCTCGGCCGCGGCGACAGGCGCGGTGCATTCCGCGCGGCGGTCGCGGTGTTCATCATCTTCATGGGCTCGTGGCTCCTCAGCGAGCGCCATGTCAGCGTGTTCAGCGCCGAGATCGACCGGTTTTTCGGGGCAATGGGCCGCGGACTCTTCAGCGCCGGCCTGCTTTGGGTGACGTATCTGGGTCTCGAGCCTTACGTGCGGCGGTTCTCCCCGGCCAGCCTGATCGGGTGGACTCGCCTGCTCGCCGGCGGCTGGCGCGATCCCCACGTCGGACGTGACATTGCCATCGGCGTCGCGGCGGGACTTGCCCTGACGCTCCTCTACGGCCTGCACAACCTCATTCCGATCATCGCCGGCCGGCCCGAGCCGATGCCCCTCAGCTCCGATTCGACGATGTTCCTCGCGCTGCATTACTCGTTTGGACGAATCCTCGATCGCACCGAAGCGGCGATCACGTCGGGGATGCTCGGCATGGCCGGCTACGTGATGTTCCGGATTCTCATGAAGCGGCGGTGGGCGGGCGTGCTGGCGATGATCGTCTGCTCCACGCCCGTCGTCGTGAACGGCATGTTCCCGGGCGACACGCCGATGCTCGATATCGCAATCGGCCTCATCGTCGCGACGGCCTTCGTCGCGGTCGTCGCATGGGGCGGCCTGCTCGCCACCATCGCCACCCTCACCGTCCATTTCATGTTGTTGCGGGCGCCGTTGACGGCGAACATCACCTCCTGGCGCGGACCCACCGGGCTGGTCTTCATTGCCACGATCGCAGCCGTCGGCGTAGCCGCCTGCCTGGTCGCGTCCGGCGCGGCGCGACGCACGGTCCGCACGGCCTGAACTCGTCTCATGCCTTCCTGTCCTGCCTGCACCACCGACGTCCCGGTCTCCGCCGCGGTGTGTCCGCGGTGTTCGTCGCCGCTGCCATGGGCGACGGATGAAACGACGCTTGCCGCTGCCGGCGCATCGCGACCGGGCAGTCAACGAAGCCGGACACCGACTAGTACTAACTGGCTGACCAGCACGGACGCGATCGATCACGGCCGCTTCGCTCCCGGCGCACTCCTGGACGGCCGCTACCGCATCGTCGGGCGGCTCGGACGCGGCGGCATGGGGGAAGTCTTTCGCGCCGACGATCTCAAGCTTGGGCAGGCGGTCGCGCTCAAATTCCTCCCGGAAGCCGTCGACAAGGATCCTGCGCTGCTGACGCAACTCCACATGGAAGTGCGCATGGCACGCCAGGTCTCGCACCCCAACGTCTGCCGGGTGTACGACGTGGGCGAGTTCGAGGGGCACACGTTCCTGTCGATGGAGTACGTGGACGGCGAGGATCTCGCCTCGCTGCTCCGCCGGGTCGGCCGTTTCCCGCAGGATCGGGCGATCGAGCTGGCGCGCCAGATCTGCGCCGGTCTCGCGGCCGCGCACGATCGTGGCGTGGTGCACCGGGATTTGAAGCCGGCCAACATCATGCTCGACGGGAGCGGGCAGATCCGGATCACCGACTTCGGGCTTGCCGGAGCTTCGGGAGAATCGATTCGCGCGGGCACTCCCGCGTACATGTCGCCCGAGCAGCTCGCTGGCAGTGACGTCACGCCGCGCAGCGATCTTTACGCACTTGGCCTCGTCCTCTACGAGCTCTTCACCGGGCACCGCGCGCTGGAGGGACGCAACCTCGCGGAGCTGATTGCGAAGCGGGAGCAGGCGGGGATCACGTCGCCAATCGAGTACGTGCGCGATTTGGATCCTTCGATCGAACGCACGATCATGCGCTGTCTCGAGCCGGATCCTGCGCAGCGTCCGGCATCGGCGCTCGCGGTTGTGGCGGCGCTGCCCGGCGGCGATCCGCTCGCGGCCGCCCTGGCCGCCGGCGAAACGCCGTCGCCAGAAATGGTCGCGGCGGCGGGAGAGACCAGCGCGTTGAAACCGGTCGCCGCGGTTGCGGCTCTCGCGGCGGCGCTCGGGCTTCTCGTGCTGTCAGTGATCCTGGCGGATCGCGTGCTTGCCACCAACATCGTGCCGCTTCCCAAGCCACCGGTCATCCTGGCGGAGCGAGCGAAAGAGATTCTTGGATCGATCGGACATCGGGTCGCTGCGGTCGACTCCGCGCAAGGATTCAACGTTCCCGACGGCGTCAGAGACTACCTGCGCGATCATCCGGAGCTTGCAAATCGAGAGCGGCTGAGCACCGGTGTCCCCGCGCTCCTCCAGTTCTGGTGGCGGAGCAGCCAGTCAATCATGATTCCCACCGGCGACGAGCCGCGCGTCTCGCTGACGGATCCGCCGCTGCTCATGTCGGGCATGACGCTGGTGAAGCTGGATCCCGGCGGACGGCTCCTCGAATTCGCGGTGGTACCACCGCAGGTCGATGCTGAATCCGCGTCGACACCGGTCGACTGGGCGCCGCTCTTCCGGGCTGCGGGCCTCGATCTCTCGGCGTTCAAACCCGTCCCGTCGCAGTGGACTCCGCGGGTCTATGCAGACACGCGCGCCGCGTGGACGGGTCCGCTTCCTGGATTGCCGGACCAGCAGCTGCGCGTCGAGGCGGCGGCATACCGTGGACGCGCGGTCGCGTTTCAACAGGTCGCGCCATGGACGCGCGCCACGCGGACCGTGGAGGTGACCGGAGCGCAACGGGTTTCGATCTGGTCGACACTGGGCACCCTCTTCGTGTTCTCGATGTGCGTCGCGGCGGCGCTCGTCGCCCGCCACAACCTGCGCAAGGGGCGCGGTGACCGGCGCGGCGCCCTTCAGATCGCCGCGTCCGTGTCTCTGGCTGCGCTCGCCGTCTGGGCGCTCGACAGCAAGCATGTCGCCATTCCGGAAGTCGAGATGGATCGTTTCTTCAGCGGCCAGCCGCTGTGGGCGGCCGGGATGCTCTGGCTCCTCTATCTCGCGATCGAGCCCTACGTCCGGCGATTCTGGCCGAGGACCGTGGTGTCGTGGTCGCGCCTGATGGCGCGGCAATGGCGCGATCCGCTCGTCGGGCGCGACATTCTGTTCGGCGTGGCGCTCGGCGTCACGGTCCACGTGATCTACCTGGGTCACCTCGCAACGGTGCACGCGCTCGGATATCCGCTGACGCCGGACATGCCGGATCTGAACGAGCTGCTCGGCACCCACATCGTGATTGCGCGCGTGCTCAACCAGGTGTTCAACGCCGTCTTCAACGCGCTGTTTACGGTGTTTGGCATGGTGTTTCTGAAGATACTGGTTCGCCGGGAGCGGCTCGCGGCGGCCCTGGCCATCGCGTTGATGACGTTCACATCGGCGCGCGGCTCCCTGGGCGCGGGGCCGTTCTGGTTGAACCTCGCGATGATCCTGGTCTTCATCACGATCATCGTCCTGACGATTCAGCACCTCGGCCTGCTGGCGGTGATGGTGCTGTTCCTGGTCAACTTCATCATCTCGAACGCGATTGTCACCTTCGACCCGTCGAAGTGGTTTTTCGGGGATTCGCTGCTGCTGATGATGATTCCCGCGGCACTCGCGCTCTACGGGTTCTATATATCCCGCGGCGGCGAGCCGCTGCTGGGCCGGCGACTGCTGGACTGACGCGAGGCCGAGGCGCGATGGGCGATGTGCGCGAGGTGCGGAATGCGAAGCGCGACGGCTTTCCGGGTTACGACGCGCGCTCGTGTGCTGACGCCACCGCTGGAATTCCGCTCGCTCATCGGGCGATCGCGCCTCGACGCGCCTCGCACATCGTACCTCGCACATCGCGCCTGGGCTCTTCCGTCACTCTTGACACTATTTCGATCGTCGATATAGTCTGTCGTCCATGAGACGACGAGACCCCGAGGCACTGTTGCCGCTCACGCCCGGCATGTTCCAGGTGCTGATCGCGCTGGCGGACGGCGAAAAGCACGGCTACGCGATCATCAAGGAAGTGGCGCGGCGGACCGATGGCGCAGTGACGCTAAGCGCCGGCACGCTGTACACGATTCTGCGGCGCTTCGTGCAGGAAGGGGTCGTCGCCGAGAGCGATGAGCGGCCCGACCCGGCGCTCGACGATGAGCGACGGCGCTACTACCGGCTGACGGATTTCGGCCGCGACGTCGCCCGGGCCGAGGCCCGGCGCATGGAAACAGCGCTCGGGATGGCCCGGGCCAAGAACCTCATTCCCAGGGCACGACCGGTATGAGCGGCGATCGCTGGTTCCGGCGGCTGCTGCGAGTGCTGCCGTTCGATTTCCGCGCGGACTACGGGCGCGACATGGAACAGGTGTTTCGCGCGCAGCGGCGCGACGCCGAGGGCGAAGGCGCCAGCGGCCTGGTCGCGCTGTGGCTACGAGTCGTGCGCGACATTCTCGCGATCGGTCCTCGCGAGCACTTCGCACAACTCCTGCAGGACACGCGATACGCGCTGCGCGGAATGCGCCGGCAGCCCGGTTTCGTCACTGTCGCCGTGCTGACGCTGGCCCTGGGCATCGGCGCGAACACCGCGATCTTCAGCCTCGTGCACGCTGTCCTCCTGCGCCCGCTTCCCTATCACGATCCATCGACGCTCGTCTCGGTCTGGAACCGGTGGACGGGTGCCGCCCAGGGTGGCCTTTCCGACCCCGAGTATCTCGATTACGCGGAGCGCAGCCGCAGCCTGGTGATTGCCGCCGCAACGACCGTGTCGATGAACGTCGCGGGTGGCGCCGGCGAGCCCGAGCGCCTCGGCGGTGCGCTCGTCACGGCAAACACATTCGACGTGCTGGGCGTCCTACCTGCTCTCGGCCGTGGATTCCGAGCGATGGAAGATGTCAGTGGCGGTCCTGCGATTGCCGCCATCTCGGACGGTCTCTGGCGGCGACGCTTCGGCGCCGATCGTGGAATCATCGGACGCACCGTCTCGATCGACGGCACGATGTGCGAGATCGTTGGCGTCCTTCGTCCTGGCTTTCTGCTGCCGGTCGAGTTCGGCAGCGAAGCACGCGTGGACATCGTCCGGCCGCTGCCGCTCGATCGTGCGGCGCCGCGGACGCGGCGCGGCGGCCACTACCTGCAGGGGTTCGCGCGCGTGCGGCCGGAAAACACGATGCTATCGGCCGCGGCCGAAATGGACGGCGTGAATGCGCAGCTGCTGCGCGAGTACCCCGATCAATACAAGATGGGCGGTTTCGGCATCACGGTCACCGATTTGCGCGACGACCTCGTGGGTGCATCGCGTCCCGTGCTCTTCATCCTGGCGGGCGCCGTCACGCTGGTGTTGCTCCTCGCCTGCGCGAACGTCGCAAACCTGATGCTTGCACGCGGTGAGTCGCAGCGCCGCGAGCTTGCCGTTCGCACCGCGCTTGGTGCGAGCCGCTTCCGAATCATCCGTCAGGTGCTCACGGAGTCCTGCCTCCTCGCTTTGCTCGGCGCAGCCGCGGGGCTTGCGGTTGCGGCATGGTGTCAGCAACTCGTCATCGCTATGGCCCCAGCGGCGCTGCCTCGCCTGGACGATGTGAGTATCAGCGGGCCCGTGTTGCTGTTCGCCGCTGGTCTCGGCGTGATCACCGGTGTGATCTTCGGCCTGATTCCCGCGTCGCAGGTTTCGCGCCTGGGTGGGGGCGAGCACCTGAAGGACGGCGGCCGTGCCGGGACCGGCGCGGCACGGACACGCGTTCGACGCGGACTGGTGGTCTGCCAGGTCGCGATTGCCATGGTGCTCCTCGTCGCCGGCGGGCTGCTGCTGAGGAGTTTCGCACGCGTCCTGTCGCAGCCATCAGGGATCGATCCGTCGCACGTACTGACTATGCGCGTATCGCTGCCGGCGGCGCGATACCCCGGCCTGGCCGAAGTCAGCAGCTACTTCACGCGGCTGGTCGAGAGCCTCGAGGCCCTCCCTGGCGTCGAGTCCGCCGGCGCGGGGAGCGGATTACCGCTCGCGTATGCGTCAGGCGACTGGAGCTTCGACATCGAAGGACGCCCGCTTCTCGCGAACGGCCGGCACCCGGGCAGGGCGGACTGGTACGTCGTGGCGCCCGGTTACTTCGAGAGTCTTGGCATCCCGCTCGTGCGTGGGAGACTGCCTTCAGCATCCGACACAGAGAGCGCACCTCCAGCCGTCTTCATCAACGAGACCACGGCTCGCACGCTGTTTCCGAACGAGGATCCCGTCGGACGCCGAATCATGCTCACGCGCACGCGCGGCCCCGAGCAGCCCTGGCGCACGATCGCCGGGATCGTGGCCGACGTGCGACAGCGCGGCCTCGATCAACCGCCCCGCACAGAAATCTTCATCCCCTACCGCCAGTTCCTGCATTTCTCCGCAGGCGTGCAGGCGCGGGCCATGAGCATTGTCGTAAAGGCGAGTGTGGAGCCGGAAACCCTCGCCCCTTCGATCCGCGCGCGGTTGCGCGATCTCGATCCCCAGGTGCCGGCCGCGCAGATCCGAGACATGGAAACCGTCCTGGCCGAATCCGTGTCGGACCGTCGATTGAACGTCACGCTGATCGGCGCATTCGCAGTGCTGGCGCTGGCGCTCGCCGCGATCGGACTCTACGGCGTTCTGGCCTACAGCGTCGTCCAGCGCACGCGCGAGATGGGGGTCCGGCTCGCCGTGGGCGCATCGCGCGCATCGGTGCTCAGGCTGGTCGTCGGTGAGGCACTGCGTTTGATTGCCGTGGGCCTCGCGCTCGGCCTGGCGGCATCGCTGGTGTTTGGAGGTGTTCTGTCGACGCTGCTGTTCGAGGTCAGCGCGCAGGATGTCTCGACCCTCGTTGTGGTCGGCGCGGTGCTGCTCGTCGCGGGAGTGGTCGCGAGCTATCTCCCCGCGCGACGTGCGATGCGAGTCGATCCCGTGGTGGCGTTGCGCGCGGAATAACGGCTCAGGACTCAAGGCTCAAGGCTCAGGGCGACTCAAGGTCACGGTGGCTCATGGCCCAGGCCTTAGCTGAAGCCGGCGTACCTTGAGCCCTGAGTCCTGAGCCCTAAGCCCTACTTCTCTCGCCGCCGTACGTGCAGCCTGATCGGCGTCCCCATCAAGCCGAAGGACTCGCGCAGACGATTCACCAGAAATCGCTCGTAAGAAAAATGGAACGAGGTCGCAACGTTGGTGAAGAACACGAATGTCGGCGGCGCGACGCCAGTCTGTGCGGCGTAGAGGATTCGCACCTCCCGGCGCCCCGGGCTCGCCGGCGGATGGACGGCAGTGACGGCTTGCACGAAGCGATTCAGTTCCGACGTGGGTATGCGCCCAATGCGCGCGTCCGCCACCTTGTCGATCGTCTCGAGCAGCTTTGGCGCGCGTTCGCCGGTGAGCGCTGACAGGTGCAGCACCGGCGCATAGTCGAGAAACTTCAGCTGACGCCGCAGCTTGTCGTCGAACTCCTTCACGAACTCCGGCCCCCGTCCTTTCATCAGGTCCCACTTGTTCGCGGCAATGATCACGCCGCAGCCGGCCTTGTCCGCCTCTCCCGCGATGGCCGCGTCCTGGTCGGTCGCTCCTTCGACGGCATCGATGACCAGCACGGCGACGTCCGCCTTCTCGATCGCGCGGCGCGCGACGATGACGCTGAGCGATTCGAGCGGCCCGGAGCGTGACACGCGACCCGGACGCCGGATGCCCGCCGTGTCGAGAATGCGGAACGTGCGCTTGTGCCACTTCAGGACCGCGTCCACGGTGTCGCGTGTCGTCCCCGGCATGTCGCTCACGATCGATCGCTCGGTGCGCAGCAGCCGATTCAGCAACGACGACTTTCCGACGTTCGGCCGTCCGACGATCGCCACGGCAGTCTCCGGTTCCGGCGTGATGATGCGGCCGTCACGACGTCCGGCCGGAAATCGTTGCACGACTTCGTCGAGCAGGTCTCCGACACCCTGGCCGTGCTCCGCGGCGATCTCGATCACCGGCTCGAAGCCGAGACGGTAGAACTCCAGCGCGCGTCCGAGCGCACGGCGATCGTCGGTCTTGTTGACCGCCATCACGACGGGCGCATCGACTCCGCGCAGCGCCCCCGCGATCTCCTCGTCACCCGGGACCAGGCCCTCGCGGCCGTCCACGATGAAGACCACCACGTCGGCTGTCGCGATGGCGCGACGGCCATGCTCGAACACCAACTTGTGCAGCGGATCGGTGCTCGCGCCAAACATGCCGCCGGTGTCGACGAGCGAAAACGGCGTCCCCTGCCACTCGGCGGGTTGGGCAATCGTGTCGCGGGTCGTCCCGGCGACCGCAGTTACGATCGCGCGGCGGGAACCCGTGATTCGGTTGAATAACGTCGACTTTCCCACGTTGGGGCGGCCGACCAGCACGACCGTTGGGCCCGTTCTGGAGGGTTTCTCGGCCATGTCCGAAACTCAGTTAGCCCCTGTCTTGACAGTGTAAGTGACAGTAGATATGCTAGTTACACTTCCCCAGGAGCGCCTAAGCATGATCAAGGTCGACATCGTGAACGAGGTGTCGCGCATTGCCGATATCACCAAGGTCAAGGCCGAGGTGGCTGTCGACGCCGTATTCGAGGCTATGCGGTTGTCGATGCAGCGGGGCGAGCGAATCGAGCTGCGCGGCTTTGGCGTCTTCCAGGTGAAGCCCCGCAAGCGCGGCATAGGCCGCAATCCGAGGACCGGAAAAGAAGTGCGCATTCCGCCGGGTCGTACCATCCGCTTCAAGCCGGGCAAGGACCTCCAGAACATCGGGGGCT
>JBKOZS010000178.1:0-13037 GCA_046726015.1 Acidobacteriota bacterium | reverse complement strand
ACGTCTCGGTTGGAAATGCATTGGTGACGGGCAGCCCCTCGGTCGTGTTGTTCAGAAGCGCGTAAACCGCCCCTTCGCCCGTCGTCCGCGGCGGCAGGACACCCGCATCACGCGCGAGGCTGGACACGAGCGGTATGCCCGCCAGCTGTTGCGGTGTATCGAGCGCATAGATGTTGTAGCCATCCTCTTCGTACACGCTGAAGGCCACGCGCGACGCGCTGACCGACATGGCCGGACTCAGCTCGGTAATCCCGCTCGCGCCGGTCAGCAGGTTTGTGATCTGCGTGGCCGATCCGGTATCGAGATCGAGCCGATAGATGTTCGAGGTGCCGCGCCGATCCGACACGAAGTAGAGTCCGCCGCCGTCCGGCGTCCATTGCGGATCGATATTCTTCGCGTCATCGAACCCGCCGAGGCTGCGCACGCGCCCGCTCGCCACGTCGATCGCGGCAAGGCGCAGATTGCCTGCGCGGAGGTCGCGGAGGTTCGTCGTGAACCGATCGGTGCTGAACGCAATCGACCGTCCGTCCGGCGACCATGCCGGGTGAATCTCCGAGAACTCATCGCTCGTCAGGCGGCGCGTCTCGTTCGTCTCGAGATCGTGGACGAACAGGTCGTTGAAGCCGCCAACCATTGCCGAGAAGGCGATCTGGCGCCCGTCCGGCGACCATGTCGGATTGAGCACCTGGTCGAGATCCTTCAACGCGACCTCGCGCTCCTTGCGGCCGCGTTCGACGTCAACGATCGTCAGGATCGCCTTGCCACCACTCAAGCCAGGGAATGCGAACTGCCGCCCGTCGTGAGACCACGCTCCCGCTGATTCAATGAACTCGATGCTGTCGAGATGCGCATCCGTGGCCGTATCGGTGATCTTGCGCAGCACCTTTCCGGTCGCCGCATCAGCCACGTAGAGGTCGATCGAAAACATGTCGCGCGACGAAAAGAAAATGATCTTCGAACCATCTGGACTCAGCTCAGGGCTGACGTTCATCCCACCTTTTCGCGACGGGTCGACGACCAGCGGCCGCGCGAAGGCCTCGGGCATGCGCGTCGCTTCCGCGATGGGCCGATAGGCCGAGTAGGTGGCCTGGTGCCACTGAGTGGACAGCTCCTTGGACGTGATACCGAGCACGCGCTGGAACGCTCCCTTGTAGCCGTCCCGCCCGATCGCGACGCGCATCAGCGGCGCAATCATGTCGTCGCCGTATCGCCCGCCGATGAAGGCCCACAGTGCCTCGCCGTAGCGATATGGAAAGTAGCGCGGATTGTCGAGGTCGTCGATGTCGGGGAGCTTCTCGCGCCGAACGGACTCGCGCATCCACATTGCCGTGTGCGGATCGTGCGGGCCGAGCGACAGGTACTCGGCCATGCCCTCGATGAACCACAACGGCAGCGACAGCGCGCCAGCCGCGCCGCTTGCGGCGCCGGTCGCGGTCGTATTCGTAATGTCGTATTGGAAGGCGTGTACGATCTCGTGCCCGAGGACGTGGTCAGTCGACTGGATCGGACCGGCGAACGGCAGGACGATACGTCGCTTGTACGCTTCCGTTACGCCACCGGTGCCCTCGCCCAGATCTCCCTCGACGACGTTGGTCTGACGGAACTGCGAGCCGCTCGCGTAAAGGATGAGTGGCTGCCGGTTCCTCAGCTCATGTTTGAGGATCGTCGAGAGCCGCAGGTACCAGCGTTCGGCCATGCGTCCCGCCATGCGTGCCGCCGCTTCCTCTTCCGGGTAGAAGTAGACGTCGAAGTGATCCGTCTTCATCACCTGGAATTTGAAGGTGCGATACTGCACCTTGTTCTGCCCGAAATACCCGATCTGCGCGTCGGCGCTGCCGGGTGCGGCGACCGCGAGGGCGAGTGTCATGATCACCGCAGACAGGACCCGCTTCATGTCACCTCCAGAGCTCGCTTCAGACGGGCGCGGTTGGTGGAGTGCAACTGATGTACCTATGGAACAAAGCCTCGCTGAGCTCCGTCTCACCAAGACGCCGCCGCCTGCTGTCCCCTGCCGGGGAGGACTCGTGCTTTGTCCTGCTCAACTGCCTGCCGTCATCGCCCTCATCGTCTTCGTTGTCGCGTCCAACGCCGGCGTAGCTCAGACCCCGGCCCCGAAATCCACCGACCTCGACGCCTTCATGGCGCGCGCGCTCCAGCGCCGCGAGGTCGATCGCAAAACGCTGGGCGATTACGTGCTCGACGAAATCGAGACCTTCGAGATCCTCGGACCCGGGGGGGCGCCCATCAACCGGTTCAAGCGCGAGTACACGTGGTACGTGCGCGACGGCATCCACGTGCGCAGCCCGCTCAAGTACGACGGCGTGCCGATTCCTGAATCGGACCGCCGCGCCTACGAGCAACGGTGGATCAACAGCGAGACGGAGCGGCGGAAACACCGCAGCGAGCGTGAGGCCGAGAGCGCGAAGGAAGGAAAAACGCCAGACTTCCGGCTGCGTCCGGTGAACGAGCCGCGGTTCGTTTCAGAGTCCTACTTTCTCGATTTCAAGTTCGAGGCGGGCAATTACTACCTCGTTGGGCGCGAGAAGCTCGATGCCCAGGAGGTCCTTCGCATCGACTACCTCCCGACGCACCTGTTCGACGACAACAACGAGGACCAGGAGATCAGGGACAAGCAACACCCGGAACAGAAAGAAAGCCGCGAGAAGGCAAAGAACGACCGCTCGGCACGAGAGAAGGAGCGCGAGGACCGCATCGAGCAGGACATCGAGCGCAAGATGAACAAGACCGCGCAGGTCACGCTGTGGGTCGACCCCGCGAACCACCAGATCGTGAAATACACCTTCGCGAACGTGTGGATGGACTTTCTCCCGGCGGCGTGGCTCGTGCGCGTGGACGATCTCCATGCGTCAATGGAGATGGGTCAGCCCTTCCAGGGCGTGTGGCTGCCCCGGAATATTGCGATTCACGCGGGTATCACGCTCGCGAACGGATCGTACGAGGCCGCGTACCGTCGCGATTTCTCACGCTATCGCAAGGCCGACGTTTCCTCACGCGTCAGTATCCCGAAAGAGGAGAAGCGGTGACGCGGACCACACTGCCGCTGGTTGCGCTGGCCGTCTTGCTGTCGGCGAGCACGGCCACCGTTCGTGCCGCGGACGATCAGCAGAGAGAAACCGTCGCCGAAATTCGGGTACACGGGAATGCCACGATCCAGGACGAGGAGGTCGTCAAGCTCGCCGGCCTGACGATTGGCGCGCCGCTCGGTCCGGATGCGCTCACCGCCATCGAGCGGCGGTTGCGCGACAGCGGACGGTTCGACGAAGTCGAAGTGCGCAAGCGCTATCGCACGCTCGCGATGGATGAAGTCGCGATCGTGCTGCTCGTGCACGAGCGGCCCGGCGTGACGCCCGAAGGCAAGCGTCCGCCGGCGATGAAGCGGTTGACCAGCCGTCTGATGTTCCTTCCGATCCTGACCTACGACGATGGATATGGGTGGACGTACGGGGCTCGCACGAGCGCCGTGGATCTGCTCGGGCTCGGTGAGCGGCTGTCGGTTCCATTATCGTGGGGCGGCACGCGTCGCGCGGCGCTCGAAGCGGAGCGGGCGTTCAAGACCGGACCGCTGACGCGCGTGCTGGGATCGTTCGGCATTTCTCAGCGCGAGAATCCGTTCTACGAGGTTGACGATCAGCGGACCGAGGTCACGGGACGGATCGAACGGCGCCTCTTCCGCATCGTGACCCTCGGGGCCGGCGCGGCGCGCACGAACATTTCATTCGGCGGAAGCAACGATCACTTCTGGACGTCGGGCGTTGACGCCACGCTCGATACCCGCGGCGACCCCGCGTTTCCCAGCGACGCCGTGCTGTTTGGCGTCGGGTGGAACCGTCTTGACCAGTCCGGCGGAGCGACGATCGATCGCTACACGGTGGATGGCCGCGGCTACAAGCGGATCTATCGGCAGGCGGTTGTCGCGTTACATGCGCAGTACGACACGGCCAGCGCTCCCCTGCCGCCTTACGAACAGTGGCTCCTGGGTGGTGATTCGCTGCGCGGCACGCGTGCGGGCAGCTTCGCAGGCGACGAGCGGCTGTTCGGGAGCATCGAATTACGGGTTCCGTTCTCTTCGCCGTTGAGCGCCGGGCGTGTCGGGTTGAACGTGTTCATGGACGCCGGCGTCACCGCCCCATACGGCCGGCGCCTCTCCGATGCCGAGCGCCAGCGCAGCGCGGGCGCCGGTCTCTTCCTCGTCGCACCGCTGATTCGATTGAACCTGGACGTCGCAAGGTCGCTCGATCGCGACAGCACGCGGGTGCATTTCAGCACTGGCTTCACGTTCTGAGTGAAAGGCGTCCGAGCCGGCCCACATCTACTGATATCCTGCCGCGCGATGGACCAGAGCATCGCGACTGCCACAAGGGATCAGCGAAACGCGGTCCTTGCCGGGTTTCTCGGCTGGACGCTCGATGCGTTCGATTTCTTCATCCTGACACTCGTCGTCGATGACCTCGCGGCGGCGTTTGGCAAGACGCGGCCGCAGATCGCGCTCGCGATCACGCTGACGCTCGCCATGCGGCCCATCGGGGCCATCGTCTTTGGCCTGATGGCTGATCGCTACGGCCGGCGCCTGCCGCTGATGCTCAACGTCGTCTTCTATGCAGTGATCTCCGTGCTCTGCGGCATCGCGCCCAGCTATGGCGTGTTCATCCTGCTGCGCATGCTGTTTGGGATCGGGATGGGCGGTGAATGGGGTGTTGGCGCGTCGCTCGCCCTCGAGTCCGCGCCTGCGCGCCTGCGCGGCGTGCTCTCTGGCTTTCTCCAGGAAGGGTACGCCATTGGCAACCTGCTCGCGGCGCTGGCATTCCGGACGATCTATCCAATTGCGAATGCGTATTACCCGGGGAACGGCTGGCGCATCATGTTCTTCATCGGCGGTCTGCCCGCCCTGCTCTCGCTGTTCATTCGTGCGCGCGTAAAGGAGTCAGTCGCGTGGCACGAGCACCGCACCGATTGGGTGACCTATCGCCGGATCGTCCTGGGGCATTCGCGGCGCTTCCTGTATCTCGTGCTGCTGATGGCGATGATGAATTTCGTCTCACACGGCACCCAGGACATGTATCCGACGTTGCTCGCCACGATCGGATACTCGAAGACCCGCATTGCGGACCTCACGATGATCTCGATGGTCGGTGCCGTAATTGGTGGCCTGGTCTTTGGCTACTACTCGGACCGCCACGGACGCCGGCGCGCGATGATCACGGCCTGCATCTGTGCGCTCATCGTGCTGCCCTTCTGGGTCGCGGGGTTCAATCCGCTGACGACCATTGCTGGCGTCTTCCTGATGCAGTTTTTCGTGCAAGGCGCGTGGGGCGTGATCCCGGCGCACATCAACGAGCTCTCGCCCGGATCCATCAGAGGATTCTTCCCCGGCTTCGCCTATCAGCTCGGCGTGCTCTGTGCGTCGAGCATCCCCTACATCGAATCGGCGCTGGGCGAGATCTTCACGTACCGCCAGTCAATGGGTCTTCTGATGACGGTGGTGTTCATCGTTGCGGTGGCGGTCATTGCCGCGGGGCCTGAGGCGAGGGGCACGAGCTTCAGGAAGAGTGCTGCGTGATTTCGATGTCCCGCCTTCGCGCGTCGTCTCAATCCTGTCGATGCTGCGACCGAATGATGGCTGCCGCGACGTAGGCCTTTGCGTATGTACTCGGCGAATCGCCGAGCGACGTGAGCGGTTCGAGCAACTCGAGCGCCCGCGCGCTTTCACCCAGCCAGTGCAACGCAAGTGCCGGTTGAACCAGCAGCGATCCTGTTGGAGACGCGATATACCATGTTGATGAGCAGGGGCGCCTCACCTCGTCGGCTCGACGCACATCAGCGGGAGCACTGCACTGAGCGGACTCTGGATCACCGCGTCCGCGAGATGATCCATCGCGGTGGGTTCGCCATTGACGATGACCACCGCCGCGCCGGCATGCTTCGCAAGCGGCAGCAGGCCGGCGATAGGGTACACCTGCAGGCTCGTCCCGACCGCAATGAACAGGTCGGCGGCGGAGGCCGCCTGTATCGCCCGTTCAATCACCTCTGGGACCAGCGCCTGACCGAACGAGATCGTGGCGCTTTTCAGGATCCCGCCGCATCCCAGGCACGGCGGATCCTCGTCGCCCGCACGCACGCGTTCGAGCGTCTGCTGCATCGGTCCCCGCCAGCCGCAGTGCATGCACATGACGTCGTGCATCGTGCCATGTACCTCAATCACTCGGTCACGGGAATGACCCGCGCGCCAGTGCAAGCCGTCGATGTTCTGCGTCACGAGCGCACGCAGTTTGCCGCGACGCTCCAGTTCGACGAGCGCACGATGGCCCGGATTCGGCACCGCATGCCACGCCGGATGCTCGAGACGCTTTCGCCAGGCGAGCTTCCGCACCTCGGGATCCGTCATGTAGTAATGGATGGTGGAAAGCTGTTCCGCCTTGGGGTCCGTCGTCCACACGCCCTGCGGACCGCGAAAGTCGGGGATCCCTGAATCGGTGGAAATGCCCGCTCCGGTCAGAACGACGATGCGCGAGGATTCAGCAATCCACCGGCGCGCTGCCGCGACGGCCGCATCGCCTCGTCGCTCCGACTCACTCGACACGTTCATAGGTGAAGAAGGTTACCTCGGACAGAGGCGCCGACGTTTGTATGACTTTTGACACAACACTACGTCGAAGGCACTCGCGTGCGCGAAAACGCAACCGCCCTGGCTACCGGGTGGAGCGATCCCGACGGCTGCGGCGATCTTTGGCTTTTTTCGAAGGTTTCGACTTGCCAAGACTGTTGAGGGCGACCGCCTGGCGAACGAGCGCCTTGAAGGCGGACGGGTCAACTTCTTCTCCTTCGTGAATGTCGATCGCGCGGCGTGTCTTTCCCTCGAGGCTCGCGTTGAAGAGACGGTCCGGATCCTCCAGGGACGCGCCCTTCGCGAAGGTAAGCTTCACGACACTCTTGTAGGATTCGCCAGTGCAGATGATGCCGTCGTGCGACCAAACCGGGGTGCCGGGTTTGGTTGGTTTGACCCACTTCCACTCCTCGACGACGTCCGGGTCTGCGTCCTTGATGAACTTGCGCATTCTGCTGAGGGTTTCGCTGCGCCAGTCCCCGAGTTCGGCGATTCGTTTCGAGATCAGCTCCGATGGCGACTGGCCTTGGCTCGCGCCTGATGTTTTCATGTTCTCATCCTAGACGTTCCAGGGATGCGTCGCCTGCTGCGCCACCTGGTCGCATACGGCAGCGCCAACAAATACAGACCGGTGAACATGAGCAAGGCGAGCGGGAGCAGCGGCGAGTCGGTGCCCTCCTTGATTCACGAATCTTGGGCCGCCCCGGATGGCCAGTTGGGCGTCTCGATACCGAACTGCTTTGCGTACTCGGCGTTCAGCCGCTGCCACCCACCGAACTTCATCGCCTCGCGACCAAGGATACGCCCGATCGGGGTTCCGCTGAGAGGTGATCCAGGACATCGAAGAAAGACCGACACGTTGACGTCGCCATTGTCGGCACCGACGAAGTTGTACGAACTGCCGCGGAACGGCAGATCATTCAAGCCGCGCTCTGCACGAACGCTGCAAACTGGCGCTCGAGTTCCTTGAGGGCGCTGGTGCGCCAGCCTTCGGCCAGGGCTTGGGATGCGGGATCGGGGAAGATGTCCTCTTCACCTTTCTGCAACCCATCAAAGATGCCCTGCGCTGCCTTCTCGGCCGGGGCCTTCGGTATCTCGAATCCTCGATTCATGTCGGTGTCGATGGGACCCAGGACGACGGCGTGGACCGTGACGCCCTGGCCCGCCAGGGACGCCCGCAATGACTGCGTCATGCTGAACGCCGCGGCTTTCGAAATAGAGTAGGCGGGAATGACCGGAAGGGCCGCGAGCGCTGCCAGGGACAGGTTGTTGACGATGGCGCCTCTGGAGCGTTTCAGCAGAGGCAGAAACGCGTGCGTCACTTTGAGCGCTCCGAGCAAGTTGACCGCCAGGTGCTGTTCGATGACCTCGAGCTTGCTCAAGTCGTCGTAGATGGCGACGCCGGCGTTGTTGATGAGGACATCGAGCGAGTCGACCTTTTCGACGGCTGCCTGAATCTGCGCCGCGTTCGTCACGTCCAGTGTCACGGCCGTCACGCGTTCATCGATATGGTGCAGTGCGTTCCGGGTGCCGGCATACAGTTTCTTCGCTCCTCGTCTGAGCGCCTCGTCGACAAGCGCCCGACCGATGCCTCGGTTGCCTCCGGTGATCAAAACTGTCTTCTTCTCGATGTTCATGGCCTTCTTCTTCGCTCCGTCGAGCTCACGTGGTGGTTGCTGGTCATGAGATAGATGTAGCGCCGGGGACGGACACGGTGGGAGTGACAAGTGTGGCGCGATTTCGATGGACTCGCTGATCACGGCCGCAGCGCGTGCGCTCGCCGCGGGTGATCCTCTCGGCGCATTGAAGCGGGTCGCCCTGCGCGACGACGCGCCTGCGCTCGCGCTTCGAGGCATTGCGATGGCGCAGATCGGCGATCTCGCTCGCGCGAAGGCCCTCCTGGGACGTGCCGTGCGTGCCTTCGGTCCAAAAGAAGCTGTGGCCCGCGCACGGTGCGTTGTCGCCGAAGCCGAGATCGCGCTCGTCTCGCGCGATTTGGGTTGGCCCGCGAAGGCGCTCGATGCGGCGCGGGTGACCCTCGAGGCACACGGCGACCTGGTCAACGCCGCGCATGCGCGGTATCTCGAAGCCCGTCGCCTGGTCTTGATCGGACGCCTCGACGAGGCCGAGCGGATGCTCGCCGACCTCGACCCGACGCCCTTCCCAGCCGCGTTGAGGACTGCCCACGAGCTGGTCGTCGCCGGGATCGCGATTCGACGCCTCCGGACGAAGGCGGTGCGCGCAGCGCTCACTCGAGCCGAGCGCGCAGCACGCGAGGCACGTATCCCGGCGCTGACGGCGGAGGTCGAGAGCGCAGTCCTCGTCCTGAATACTCCCGCTGCGCGCCTGATTGCGAATGGAGCGGAGCGAACTCTCCTGCTCGAGGAGGTCGAAGCGTTGCTGGCGTCGAACGCATTCGTCGTCGATGCGTGCCGTCATGTCGTGCGTGACGGTGGCCAGATGATTTCCCTTGCCACGCGTCCAGTGTTGTTCGCGATCGCCCGGGCATTAGGGGAAGCATGGCCGGAGGACGTCGCGAGAGACACGCTGATGGCGCGCGCATTCCGCTCGAAGTTCGTCGATGAATCGCATCGCGCGCGATTGCGCGTCGAAGTCGCACGGCTTCGGAGGGTGCTCCGGAAGGTGGCCGGCATCAGCGCGACGAAACGAGGGTTCGCGCTGACCGCGCGCGGCGCACGGCAAGTCGTCGTGCTGGCGTGGCCCAGTGAAATCGACGAGGAACATGCGGCGGTGCTGGCGTTCCTCACCGATGGTGAGTCGTGGTCGAGCTCGGCCCTCGCGCTGACCCTGGGAGCCAGTCAGCGCACCGTACAGCGTGCGCTCGACGCGCTTGCGGCTGCAGGCAAGGTGCAGTCATTCGGTCGCGGGCGAGCCCGTCGGTGGATGACTCCGCCGGTGCCGGGATTCACGGCGACTTTGTTACTCCCCGCGCCCCTGCCGGTTGACTGAGCTCGATTGCGGCCGGCTTCAACCGACGACCGATGGATTGACAGCGTGTGGCTGAAAGACCAAGATCTGTGGGATTCTGCCAAGAAGCCAGGCGATGTCCCTGCCCCGGCCCATTCGCGTCGCGATCGCGGCGCATGAAGGCGTCTCCTTCCTGGATCTTTCCGGCCCACTCGAAGCGCTTCGACTGGCATCGACAATGGATGCGTGTTCCCGGAGCACGCGAAGGCGGTGTACGCCGCGCTCAGGGGTCCGAAGCAGATCGAGTGGACCGCGGGCAACCAGATCGATTTCTACGATCAGGAGATTCAGGTAACCAGGGCAGTCGCGCTCATGGCGCCCCATTTTCAAGCCACGCTTGGCGTCGACGTGAAGGCACACGTTTGAACAACACGTCTCCGCGACCAATGATCTCTTCGCCTCTCTGGAGTACAGACGCCGACGCTAAGCAGCGGCCCGCGAACATCCATCTTGCGGACGAGACCTGCCTCGAACGTGTAGCCACGTTCGACCATCCCGTCCGGAAATCAAACAACCTTCACCGCCGGTCGGGCAGTGCCAGCTTCAGGCCGAGTCCGACGAGCACGGCCCCTGTCACGCGCTCGCGCCAGGCCCCGAAGAGCGGGCTGCTGGTGAGCATCGTCCGCGCACGTCCCGCGATCACCGCAAGCAACGAATCGAAGATGAACCCGAGCACGGACAGCACCAGTCCCAGTACGAGGAACTGCGCGAGGACGGCGCCGCGCTCGGGCCGCACGAACTGCGGCAGGAACGCGAAGAAGAAAACGGCGACTTTCGGGTTGAGCACGCCGGTTATGGCCGCGTGCAGCACGAGTCGCGAGCCGCTCGCGACCGCAGGGTGCGCGGCGACCGCGCCGGCGTGGGCCGACGCTTGCGCACGCCACAGCATCAGCGTCCCAAGCACCATCAAGTAGAGCGCGCCCGCGGACTTGACGACCGCGTAGGCAGTCGCCGAGGTCGCGAGAATCGCCGACAGCCCCAGGGCCGCGGCCAGCGTGTGCACCAGCGTGCCGATCTCGAGGCCGAGGCTGGTGAGCAGGCCGCCGCGTGCGCCGCTTTCGACCGTCCGGGTCAGCACCAACGCCTGCCCGGGACCGGGCGCGATCACGAGTGCGAGCGCGGCGAGCGCGTAGGCAAGCAACACGGCCAGATCCACCGGCAAGTAGTGGGTCATCGTCGCGTCTGCTCCTCAATGATCGCAGTCATCCGGTCGGTGGCAGTGGAGACATCGTGGAATACGCGATGGCCCGTCCTGAAGTGCGAGCGCTGCCGCCTCCCCAACACCTTGCGCGACGGTGTCGCTCCCCGTCAACAACGCCGCTTCCATTACTTGCTCATGGGGACACGGCTCTCGGAGCCGCCGCCCGCCGCGGCGACTCGCTTGCGCCGGCGCACGGTCCTCACCTTCCCGCTCCGTCCTCCTCCGCAGAAGAACTGATCGCCCCCATCGGACTCGAGCCCAGAGACGCCGATTCCGGCCGGCATCCCGAGCTTTTCCAGCACCTCTCCCGTTTGAGGATCGACTCGCCTCACATCGCTCTCGTCACCCTCCCAGGTGCCGTGCCACAGTTCTCCGTCGACCCAGGTGACGCCGGTCACGAAGCGGTCGGATTTGATCGTGCGAAGAATCGACCCTGTTTCGGGATCGATTTGATGGATCTTCCGATCCCGATACTGCCCCACCCAGAGCGTCCCTTCGGCCCACGCGAGGCCCGAGTCACCGCCGCCCCCTGGCGCCGGGATCGTGGCGAGCACATGACCGGTCGTCGGGTCGACTTTCTGGATACGATCTTCGGCAAGCTGAAACAGGTGCCGGCCGTCGAACGCCGTGCCCGCATGCGCTGCGACATCAATCGAGCGCAACATTTTCCCGCTCGCAGGATCGAAGGCATTCAGCGTATCTCCCGCGGCAAACCAGACGCGCTCGCCGTCATAGGTGACGCCATGCACGTGATCGACACCGGGGAAGGGTCCATACTCACGGACGATCTCGGCAATCTCGGTCGTTGATGGATTCATGCTGCCATCCTAGTCAATCGGCAGAGGTACGGGGAGTAACAAAGTCGTCGTGAATCCAGGCACGGGAGGGTCGTCCAACGACGAGCGCGACTGCGACCACACGACTGCAGCTCGCCGGCGCCGTAATGCGCCAGCCGATCGGAATCCCGCCACACTTGTCACTCCCTTCGCGTCATCCGTCGATTGAATACTCTTCGTGACGGCGCGGCATGAGACCGACGACCAGCACAAAAGGAGACAGAGATGGAGAAGAACCAGAAGAGAGACAGCGAACTCCCCCTGAACACACCATCGATCGTGTCGCCGCAGGATTGGGAAGCCGCACGCGACCGGCTCCTGGTGAAGGAGAAGACCGTGATGCGCGCACGCGATGCGCTGGCGGCCGAGCGTCGACGGATGCCCTGGATGGCCGTAGAGAAGAACTACGAGTTTGATGGGCCCAAGGGCAAGGTGAGCCTGCTCGACCTCTTCGAAGGTCGCCGTCAACTGATCGTCTATCGCGCCTTCTTCGAGCCTGGTGTGTACGGCTGGCCGGATCATGCCTGTCGGGGCTGCTCCTTCGGAGCCGACCAGGTCTCCCACCTCGCCCACCTGAACGCCCGGGATACCACCCTGGCGTACGCATCGCGCGCGCCGCAGGCGGACATCGCGCGTCTGAAGGCGCGCATGGGCTGGGAGATGCCCTGGTACACGATCACCGATAGCTTCGACAAGGACTTCGGTGTGGACGAGTGGCACGGTCATAACGCGTTCATCCGCGACGGCAACAAGGTGTTTCGCACCTATTTCATCAACAGCCGTGGCGACGAAGCGATGGGGACCACGTGGAGCTATCTCGACATGACGGCGCTGGGGCGCCAGGAGAAGTGGGAAGACTCGCCAGAGGGCTACCCGCAAACGGTGCCGTACAAGTGGTGGAACTGGCACGACAACTACGACAGCGAGGCCTCGCTCGATCCGAAGTGGGTCGAGGTGTCCGACGCCGGTGAAGCCGCCTTCCGAAAGCGCGACGCAGAGACGAAAGCCTGAGCGAAATCACGTGATGCAAGTTGGTGGACCCGGCACGTTGGATCCAAGTGCCGCCCTGCTGGCAGCATGGACCGAAGCGCCGACATTCGTGTGGCTCGTGACAGAAGAAACTCTGTCCGAGTACGACGAGGTGCTGCAGCAGGGTGAACGTCCGCGCAGCAGCATCGACGATCATCGCGTTAATCCGAGAAGAAGGCCAATTCGTTCGGACGATCAAGAAACTCGGCGATCTTCCGGATCCGGACGACACGCCGTTTTGCGAGTGCGCCGAGTCCGGCAATACCGACTTACTCACTCGCGATCAAACACTTGACCTCAATTCGATATCCTCGATGTGTTCGGTATGTCACGATGTTTGTCAGGGTTTCAGGGTCATCTG